>VBAQ01000119.1:16723-38136 GCA_005883765.1 Bacteroidota bacterium | reverse complement strand
GCGGGCAATGCCGATCCATTCCTGGAAATTTGCTCCCAGCGGGTGTGCCAGCGGTTGATTGTAATGTGTATAATTGGCGACTGAATCGCTATGAGAGTAAGTAAAGGGCCGAACGCGGTTTGTTTCTAACTGCAGGTCAAGATTCTTTATTCCAAATGCATCGATATATTTTGCTCCGGCCTGTATGCCCCATTTGTTGACCCACGAACCGCGATTTCTCCGTATTTCGGCAAGTACAAATTCATCCAGCAAAAACTGACCATAAAATTGCAGAGCATGTTTTACATTGGCTTTGATGTCAATTCCTGCCACAGAATTATCAATGCTTCCGTTCTGTTGCTCGATCGATCGGTAGAAAATGATGGGGTTTAGGTAGCCAAATTCAAATTGATCAGATCTTCCAAAGATCACCCCTTCAAACAGGCCAACATTCAGTGATTTTGTAACATTCACATCCAAATGATGCATGACGGCGTACTTCTTTTTTAGCAAACGATCAGGTCCGCGAGGCTCAGTAGCATTTAGCTCCATAAAAAGATTTTGGTAATTGATCCGCCAGATCCTTGTATTGAGCTTGAGAAAAAGTATATTGTTTGAAAAATCACTTAAGAACAAACTCCGGTACCCATTGCCGATAAAATTTTTATCGTAGCCAAAAGCAACGTCAACATACTTGGTGACGCCGAAAGTGAAATAACCTCTTGCATCAAAATAATCGTAACCCGTCGTTTTAAAATATTTGTAGTAGCCTTCACCGGGCACAGATTGAAATTTCCTTTCCCAGGCCTGGACGTACAAGGGATCCCGCTCCTGGTTGTCGGTGATATAGGAATCGAATCCGATTTTGTTCGCTATTTTTCCTCTTACGGTCACCCCTCTTGTGTTCAGAAAAAGCGTTTGGTCATTCTTATTTTCTTTTGACAGTTGAAATTGGAGGACAGGATTTATCGCCAGGTCAAAGTCTTTTGAGTGCACTTCATACAAAGTACCGGGTGTTTGATAAAAAGTTTTGCCCCATGGCTTTTTGCTTTTGTAAGCACTAAGATCATCTTTTACCCATTCAAGATTATTTACTAAAGCACGGCGCATATTATAAATATCAACCTTTGTAAACCGGGAAGCATTCGTTTCTCGTGCGAGCTGCACCGAGTCTAAGGTTGGAGAAATTTCTCCGGTGCTGTATACAAAAAACGCCGTTTTATAATTCTTCTCAACAGCAGGGATAATGCTTTCCCTTGAAAAGGGTTTAGTTTTTGAAAAATTGAAGATTGAATCTTTTTGAAGTTTTATCTCCATTCTTTCTATCAAAATATTTTCTTCGGCACCCTGAGGCAAATAAGTGGTTTGAGCAATTGTTACGAGTGGAGACAGAAACAGAAACGAGAGAAATAATTTCAAAAGGGCTTGCAAGGGTTTGGGTCCTGATTGATTAATTTGCATGCAAACAGATTTGGTTTCTTTAGCCGGACAAGTTATGCAAAATTACCTGATTAAGAATATCTCCATCGTCAATGAGGGCCGCATTCAGCAAGGTGATTTGCTGATAAAAAATGGAAGAATTGAAAATGTGAATTCACGAATTACACGAATTGACACGAATGTCACAGAGATCGACGGAACGGGAAAGTTCTTATTACCTGGTGTAATTGATGACCAGGTTCATTTTCGCGAGCCGGGCCTCACTCACAAGGCGACGATTTATACCGAATCGAAAGCCGCCATAGCAGGTGGCGTTACCAGCTTTATGGAAATGCCCAATACGATTCCACCAGCATTTACACAGGAATTGTTAGAAGACAAATACAAGATAGCCTCTCAAACGTCACTGGCGAACTACTCATTTTATATGGGCACTTCAAATGATAATGCGGAGGAAGTCTTAAGAACAAATGAGAAGAAGAACGAGGTTTGTGGTATTAAGATCTTCATGGGTTCATCAACGGGAAATTTGCTCGTGGACAATCCCTCAACGCTCGACAAAATTTTTTCAGAAAGTGAGCTGCTCATTGCTACGCACTGCGAAGATGAACGCATTATTAAACAAAATCTCGAAAAATTAAAAACAGAAAAAAGAGAATTAACTGCAGCCGATCACCCCGCCATTCGGAATGAAGAGGCTTGTTATCAGTCGTCACTAAGGACCATTCAAATTGCAAAAAAATACAACAGCCGACTACACATTCTCCACATTTCAACTGAAAAAGAATTGCAGCTCTTCAGCAATTTGATGCCGTTAAAGGAAAAAAAGATCACAGCGGAAGTTTGTGTGCATCACCTTCATTTTACCAGTCGTGATTATGAACGACTGGGTAACCAGATCAAGTGTAATCCCGCTATCAAGGCGCCCAACAATAGGGATGCCTTATGGAAGGGAATATTCGATAACAGGCTGGATGTAATTGCGACAGACCATGCACCTCATACCTTGAAGGAGAAAGGCTTTTATAGAAATGCAGGAGGGGTGGTTATTCCCTCCCCCTCCGGCGGAGGTCAGGAGGGGGCCGCACATGCAGGGTTACCTCTGGTGCAGCACTCATTATCACTGATGCTCTACTATCACAGCCTGGGAAAGATCTCACTTGAAAAAATTGCGGAGAAAATGAGTCACTCAGTAGCTGATTGTTTTCAAATCAAAGAGCGCGGCTACATCCGTGAAGGTTATTGGGCCGATCTTGTCTTAATAGATTTAAACAGATCGACAAGGGTTGCAAAGGAAAATATCCTGTACAAATGCGGCTGGAGCCCATTGGAAAATATGGAACTTCCTGCTGCTGTTACCCATACATTTGTAAACGGAAATTTAGTCTTTGAGAATGGAAAACTCAGCGAATCACCAAAAGGGCAAAGACTGGTTTTCGACAGGTAAAACAATATTCAATATTCAATCTTCTATATTCAATTTTAAATCTCCCTTAGGGGTTAGGGGCATGGACGTTGATAAAACCACATTTGAAGATATTTCGATCTTTCACCCGGAAGAAGAATTTTCCATTTTTCATAAACTCAATTTCACACGGACCACGGGTGGCAAATCATGGCTGCATCGGTTTTTCTCTGAACCTCACCAGGATGTAAAACGGATCAACGGTACTCAAAAAATCATCAAAACGCTTCTTGCCCATGTTGATGAGTGGCCATCTGATATCACCAACGGAACGATCCTCGTAATGGATAAATATTTAGACTATAACGTGGATCCTCTTCCTGAAAAACCAAACCCCGTGAATAGTGTCACCTATAAATGGCTTCATCGTGAAGACTATGCCCTGGTGAAATATTCTGTAAAACATTTTGCTGATTTTTACCGAGGCATAAAAAACCTGGCGCTTCAATTCGCCGACCAGGAGGATCTGCCCCTTTCTTTTAAGATTTATATAGAGAGAATTTTACAGCTGCTAAAAGAAACGCCGCTCCAGCGATTATCTGATACCAAAAAAGCCGAATCATTCAGCCTTTCACAAAACTTGTATTTTGCATTTCATCTTCGCGGTCTTTATAAAAATGACACACTTGAACTAATAGAAATATTCTACCGCCTTGATGCGTGGTATTCGATGGCAATGGCGGTAAAAACTTTTGGTCTCAGTTTTCCCGAATTTGTAGAAACAGAGCAGCCACTCATATACGCCAGGGGTTTGTATCATCTATTGTTGCCACAACCGGTGCCCTATAATATTGAGATGAACCCGGAGCACAATTTTCTTTTTCTCACCGGTGCAAACATGGCTGGAAAAAGCACATTTATTAAATCCATTGGCTCGGCGGTCTTTCTCGCGCACATCGGTATGGGTGTGCCCGCAGAGGAAATGAAACTTACCTTGTTTGATGGATTGCTCACCAACATCAACGTCGTAGACAATATTGCAAAAGGCGAAAGCTTTTTCTTTAACGAGGTGCAACGCATCAAGAGCACCATTCAAAAAATAAATAATGGAAGAAAGTGGCTCGTATTGATCGATGAATTGTTCAAGGGAACGAATGTACAGGATGCGATGAAATGCTCCTCGACAGTTATCAAGGGTCTCATTAAGATGAAAAATTCTTTGTTCATCCTTTCCACTCATCTTTATGAGATCGGCGATGAATTGAAGATACACCCTAATATCTCTTTTAAATATTTTGAAACAAATGTAAAAGGCGACCAGCTTGAATTCAGCTATCAATTAAAGGAAGGCATCAGCAATGATCGCTTCGGCTACCTGATATTGAAGAAAGAGAAAGTAGTAGATATGCTGGAGAAACTTTGATTCATCTCGGTCGCACTTCTTCGCGTGCGGGATTCATCATAGATGGAAATCGTCAGAATGACCAACGACTAGCAGACCTTATTACCTTAGTAACTATCGAACCAATTAAACAAAAGACCTTATTACCTTATCAATAGACCTCCATTCAAATTGAATATCCTGAAATGACATCAGGGATTAAGATTTTTTTGAGATCAGGAAGACGAGTGAACGTGTAGATTATCCTCTCCCCGACTCGCTGCGTTCGTCACCCCTCTCTCCCGATAACTATCGGGATGGAGAGGGGAAAGGGAGAGGAAAAAGAAGTTTAAAATTGAGTTCAAAATAGTCCATATAATTCACTATCCACTCTGCGAATGATCTCACCGAGGTGCTCTTCGTTTTCGGGAAATTTGTTCTTGTCAATGTCTACAACCAGCAGTGGACCCTCTTTGTAATTGTCGATCCATTTATTGTAATACTCGTTCAATCGCTTCAGATAATCAAGACGAATATTTTCTTCATATTCTCTTCCCCGTTTTTGGATCTGGCCAACCAATGTTGGCACCGATGCCTTTAAATAGATCAACAGGTCTGGCGGCTCGACCATCATTTTTAAGGTCTGAAAGAAAAGGTAATAATTATCAAAATCCCTTTTGCTCATCAGGCCCATCTCATACAAGTTCGGGGCAAATATGTTAGCATCTTCATAAATTGTTCTGTCCTGTATCACCGTCTCCGTGCCTCTTTGTATTTCTGTAAGCTGCCGCAGACGGCTGTTTAAAAAATAGATCTGCAGATTAAAACTCCACCTTGGCATGTCCTCGTAAAAATCCATCAGGTACGGGTTGTGGTCCACATCTTCAAAATGTGGGATCCATTTATAATGCTTGCTTAATAGTTCAGTTAGCGTGGTTTTTCCAGCGCCTATATTACCCGCTACGGCGATATGTTTTGGTTTTTTTGCCTTAGCCATGCCTGATTTGCCAATTGAAGCCTGTAGATTGAAAATTCAATTTACAATTTGAAATTTTAAATTAAAAATATTTTAGTCCCATCGCTTCTCTTACCCTCTCCATAGTGGCATTGGCACTTTTGGTAGCTTTTTCAGCGCCCTTTTGCATCACTTCCTTTAAATATTTTTCGTCATTGCGGAATGCTTCAGCTTTTTCACGGATGGGGTGTACAAATTTTACCATGTCTTCCGCCAGTTGTTTTTTCATGTCGCCATAACGAATCGTGCAATTATTAAAATCCTCATCAAATTTTTTTACTTCATCTCCCGTTCCCACCAGCTTCATGAGCAAAAAAAGATTTTCAATATAGTCTGGTTTTGCCGAATTTCTTTCTGCCGGGCCAGGATCTGTTTTCGCCCTCATTACTTTTTTGCGGATCAGCTCATCATCATCGCTCAGATAAATTGTAGCATATTGATTTTCGCTTTTGCTCATTTTGCCTGCGCCATCAAGACTTGGGATTTTCAGCAGTTCTTCTCCGAAGTTGAACGCAGCCGGCTCGGGAAACACCTCTCCATAGCGGTGATTAAAGCGATTAACAAAATTTCTGGCCATTTCCAGGTGTTGCTCCTGGTCCTTACCGACAGGCACATACCTGGCCCTGTGTATGATAATATCCGCTGTTTGCAATACAGGATACGTCAGCAGGCCTGCATTGATATTGTCGGGTTGCTTCCTGGCCTTTTCTTTGAAAGTTGAAGTCTTTTCTAATTCTCCTTTGTATGCCAGCATGCATAGGTACAAATAGAGTTCACAGGTTTCGTAAAGATGGCTTTGACAATAAAGTGCGACTTTATCAGGATCAAGGCCACAAGCGATATTTTCAGCGAGCACCCGGTGTACGTTGGCCTTGAGTTCTTTGGTATCCGGATGAGTAGTCAGGGAATGCAGATCGGCCACCATGAAATAGCACTCATATTCCTCCTGCATGCGAACATAGTTACGAACAGCTCCAAAATAGTTTCCCAAATGAAGGAACCCCGTTGGCCTTATTCCACTCATGACCACCTGCCTGCGTGCAGGTAAGGCCTGCTTCTTTTTTTCCATAAAGCGACGAAGATAAGGATAGTTGAGAGTCCGCAGTTCAGAGTCAAATGACGAACTCCTGATGCCGAACTCCTGACTCCCGACTAAGGACTATATTTGTCAGATGGAAGTGAACGATGCATTGGTCGACAAACTCGCTCAACTGGCAAGACTGAAATTTGAGGCCTCAGAAAAAGAAGAAATCAAAAATGATCTTCAGAAAATGATCGCTTTTGTAGAAAAGCTGAATGAGCTTGATACAACCGGCGTCGAACCCTTGCTCCATATGACTGATGAGGTAAATGTATTGAGAGAAGATGAAGTAATGGGTTCGATCACCAGGGAAAGTGCACTAAAAAATGCCCCTTTGCATGATGAAAAGTTTTTCAAAGTACCGAAGGTTATAAAGCCCCCTGTCCCCCTAAAGGGGGAACTTAAATCGGAGAGTTCTTCAGTGAATAGTGAACAGAATTTAAAGTGAATGACACAACAAAAGATGAATAACTACAACGACTCTCTGCATAAAAAATATTTTACAAATACATGAACGAACCACACAAGAATAGAAATTTTCAAAGCTCCCCTTTAGGGGATGGGGGCACCTCAATCATCCATCTTGAAGGCATCCGTAAGAGTTATTTCATGGGCAAGCAGGTGCTGGAGGTACTAAGAAATATATCGCTTGATATCTCTAAAAATGAATATGTGGCGCTCATGGGACCATCGGGTTCCGGCAAGAGTACGCTGATGAATATCCTGGGTTGTTTAGATACGCCCACTGCCGGTAAATATATTTTGAATGGACAGGATGTAAGCCAGATGGAAGACAACGACCTTGCCGAAATTCGCAACAAAGAAATTGGTTTTGTCTTCCAGCAATTTAATTTATTACCTCGGCTCACGGCGCTTGAAAATGTTGCCTTACCTCTGATCTATGCCGGCCTCAGCAAGAAACAAAGATCTGAGAAAGCGAAACATGTCCTCGAGCTGGTAAACCTTACCGATCGAAGTGCCCACAAGCCGAACGAGTTAAGTGGAGGTCAATCTCAGCGCGTGGCGATAGCCAGGGCACTCGTCAATGATCCTGCCATTATCCTTGCAGACGAACCAACAGGCAACCTGGACACAAAAACTTCTTACGAGATCATGGAAATTTTTGAAAGGATAAATACTGCAGGTAATACAGTTGTTTTGGTCACTCACGAAGAAGACATTGCTAACCGCGCCAGGCGTGTGATAAGATTGAGGGATGGTGCGGTGGAAAGTGATGCCCCTAAATCTCATAAAGGGGACTTAGCAACGGTCTGAAATTGGGTTTCGCCCTGGTCTTCCAGGGCATTTATTTTTAGTTTTACGTTGTAAGAAAAAATCAAAGACACCGTTTCGGGGGTGGGGCTTATGTCTTCAAAAATCTATACAAAAACCGGCGATTCTGGATCTACTTCTTTGTTAGGAGGAACTAAAGTATTGAAGTCAGACCTTAGAATCGAGGCTTATGGCACAGTTGATGAATTGAATTCTTATATTGGTTTGTGCCGTGATCTTTTGAACGATGAGCCCGTCAAAACAATTTTACGCGAAGTGCAGGACAGGCTTTTTACGATTGGTTCATCTTTGGCTTGCGATCCGGAAAAATCGCCAAAGATGAAAATTCCTGATCTGGACGAACATGATGTAGTCTTGCTCGAAAAGGAAATTGATAGGATGAACGAGGTACTTCCTGAAATGAAAAATTTTATTTTACCGGGGGGGCATCCTACGGTTTCGCATTTGCACATTGCCCGTTGTGTATGCAGAAGAGCTGAACGGAGTTGTGTAAGATTGGACGATAAAGAAAATCCAATGATCATAAAATATCTTAATCGCCTCAGCGATTATCTTTTTGTACTCGCCCGCTGCACAGCACAATTATTGAATGCTGAGGAGATACCGTGGAAAGCAAGAATCTGACTGCAATTTCTTTTGGGACAATAGGTTCTCGATCACACAATTTTAGGTGACACAAAAGGCGTCCCGACGCAGTGAACATCAATTGATAAACGGGTACCGCGTGCGAGTCGAGTTTGTAAAAATGTGACTGCTTATTGAATAATTATTTTTCCATCCTTCATATGCAATACCCTGTCGGTAAGCTGGGCTAATTCTTCATTGTGAGTTACGATGAGAAATGTTTGATTGAATTTATTGCGAAGATCAAGAAATAATTGGTGGAGTTCCCTGGCGTTTGTTGAATCGAGATTGCCTGTTGGCTCGTCAGCAAAGACTATGGCCGGGTGATTGATCAGGGCCCGTGCAACAGCTACCCGTTGTTGTTCCCCGCCGCTCATTTGATTGGGTTTATTGTCCAGCCTCTCCGTGAGTCCGAGCATGGTTAATAGTTCCGTTGCCCCGTCCTCAACTTCTTTCTTTTTTCTTCCCGCGAGCCAACCCGGTATACAGACATTTTCCAAAGCCGTAAATTCAGGAAGCAAATGATGAAATTGAAAAACGAACCCGATATTCTTATTCCGAAAATCGGCGAGTCGTCTTCCCTGTAATGAATTTACATTCATATTATTTAATACCACCATTCCCTGGTCGGCCCCATCTAAGGTTCCTAAAATGTGGAGTAGCGTAGATTTCCCAGCGCCCGATGAGCCCACAATGCTTACGATCTCGCCTTTTTTGACGTCAATATCCACTCCGCGCAGCACTTCGACCGTTCCATATTTTTTATGAATATTTTTTCCGCTAAGCATGCAGGTAAAATCTTGTGTCAACAATCTCCATCTGACCGATGGAGTCAGGCAGGAATTATTCACAAACCTAACCCATTATGAATAATCGCAAATGAAAGCCGGTTTGTTTTTAAGAAATTCTTCAAGCGGGGTGGACAACTGGAGATTTGGAAAATTCGTTAATAAAGCTACATTTGCGAAAAATTTTGGGGTGGCACTCCACCATTAGTTACATTTAAAACCCTGGACAAAGATGTTTTGGACACTTGAATTGGCTTCCTACCTCGAAGATGCACCGTGGCCCGCGACAAAAGATGAGCTGATTGATTATTCAATTCGTTCAGGAGCCCCAATTGAGGTAGTCGAAAACCTGCAGGAATTGGAAGATGAAGGTGAAGTGTACGAAAGCATCGAAGACATCTGGCCCGACTATCCCTCGCAAGAAGATTTTCTTTTCAACGAAGACGAATATTGAACCCCTGTCCCCCTTACCCGTGATTTTCAAAGAGACTGATTTTCGTTTTAATTTTTTTTGTCACCGGCTTTCGTAATTCTTATCAACTTCCATTGCGTCGCATGCCGACGATAAATGCCGGCATCCCGACCGAAGCGTCGGTGACACTTGTACACTCGGTTCTTCATGCGGCAATGATGTAAACTATTCGTCTCCCCTACCGCTCTCCACTAGTCGTCCGCTAGCGGAGAGGGGAAGGGGACAGGAAAAATATTTCAGCAAAGAACTTTTGTTGATGTGGAAGAACCGGAAGCTCGGCTTCGCACTACAGCACCGTCCCTCTCCCTTCGGAGAGGGATAAGAGGGTGAGGTATTTCATCCAGCTTCCCTCTCTCCGATTCTCCGCCTAAGGCCGAGAGTCGGGAAAAGGAAACAAAAAAAATTCTCCCTCTTCGATGTGATTGATTAATTCAAAAAAGTTGACTTGTGCGTTGATAAGACGTTAAGTGCCTTGGGAGTTTATCAACTTCTCTGATACACCAGTAAAACTAAATCCTCCATCATGGAAAAGATTTTGCATGGTAACCATCCGCGTGTAATCGCTAAACATTAGAACAATGTAATTCGCGCAGTCTTCCGCGCTGGCATTTCCGAGTGGACTCATTTTTTCGGCGTAGTCAATAAAAGAGTCGAATCCTTTTACCCCGCTTCCCGCTGTCGTTCTTGTGGGTGATTGTGAAATGGTATTGACCCTTACTTTTTTCTTTTGTCCATAATAGTAACCGAACATTCTTGTCACGCTTTCCAGTAAGGCTTTGGCATCAGCCATTTCATTGTAATCCGGAAAAACTCGTTGCGCCGCAATGTAGGTAAGCGCGACTACGCTTGCACCTTCATTTAGCGCATCCATATCCCAGGCCGTGCGAAGAACCTTGTGAAGGCTCATCGCCGAAATATCTAAGGTTTTTTGGTTCCATTCATAATTCATTTCTGTGTAATGCTTGCCTTTTCGAACATTCAGACTCATTCCGATGGAATGGAGAATAAAATCAAAACCGCCTCCAAACTGTTCCATCGCCTTTTGAAAAAGATTTTTCAGATCATCCATATTGGTCACGTCAGCTCCAACCACTGGCGCATTTCCACATTGTTCAGCAAGTTTGTTGATCTCACCCATGCGCAATGCAACGGGAGCGTTGGTTAAAACTAATTGAGCACCTTCTTCGTAACACTTCAGCGCGGTTTTCCAGGCGATGGATTTTTCATCCAGTGCGCCGAAGATGATTCCCTTTTTTCCTTTCAGTAAATTATTGGCCATGACCTTCATTTTTTTAAGGCGGTAAAAATAAGAAGTTATTTCTAAGCGTTTGGAAAGATCCACTTTATCAGAAGCACCAATAATAAAGTGTAAACAAAAACAAGCAGCATCCCACCAAGCAAATAGGAAAATAGCCTGGCCAGGGATTCTCTCGGCCTTAAGATTTTCTGCAAGTATTTATTGATGGCATAAACAGGAACGAGCGAAGCAAGAATGATCAGCAATATCACGATCGCTTTCCATTTCATGACACTCTCTTTATTCACTTTTTCACCTGTTACGCGGGGCTTAATTCATCACCATCTCCCTGGCATTCTCGATCGCAGCCGCCGTGGGCTTTTCACCACTTAACATTTTCGCGATAGCCGTGATCCTCTCTTCTGCCGCCAATCGACGAATATTTGTTTTTACCGCATTCTTTACGATCGCCTTGTAGACAAAGAAATGGGCGTCTGCCTTTCCAGCGATCTGGGGTTGGTGGGTGATGCAAACAACCTGGCGTTTGCCAGCGAGTTCTTTCATGATAATTCCTAACTGTCTCGCCGCTTCTCCTGAAATACCAGTATCAATCTCATCAAAAATGAGCGTCGGTAGATTGATAGATTCAGCAACCAATGATTTTATACAGAGCATCAATCGGCTTAGCTCTCCCCCGCTTGCCACTTTACGGATCGGTTGGAATTGATCGCTTTTATTAGCGTCAAATAAAAATTCGACTTCATCCGCGCCGTATGTATTCAACTCACTCCTTTCCCCAACCTTAACTTTCAATCTCGCATTTGGCATTCCCACCTGTGCGAGCAAACTCCTCACTTTTTCTTCCAAAGGTTTTATTTGTTTCTTTCTGCCTTCAGAAATTTTTGCTGCTAGTTTCCTGGCTTCCGCCAACAATTTCTCTGTTTCGTTTTCTGTTTGCCGCAACTGTTCGTCAATATCTAAAACAGCCTGGAGTTTGGCTGCCAGGCCTTTCTGAATTTCCAGCAACTCATTTGTTGTTTTTACTCCATGTTTTTTCAGCAATTTGTACCCCGTAGACAGCCGCTCATTAATTTGCTCAATTTTATCAGGGTCGTAATGTATGTGATTGCTAATGCGGTCTGTTTCATCGGCAATGTCCTGCAACTCTATTTGGGCAGATTCTACTCTTTGTAGCAGCCCCGGAAACTCCGCGTGGTAAGAAGAATAAGCCTGTAGTTGATTGTTTAACATCTTCAACTTTTGCACTATTGGGTTATCGCCTTCTTCTAATTCGTTGTAAACTTTTGACAAGGCCGCTTTAATTCCTTCGGAGTTGTTGAGGAGCTTTAATTCTGCATCCAACTCTTCCAGCTCATTTTCTTTAAACCGTGACTCTTGAAGCTCGTTATACTGGAACTGGTTGTAATCAAATTGTTTTTCGAATTGGGATTTCTCTTCTTTTAATTTATCCCATTCTTTTTTTGCAAACTGCCACTCTTTAAAGACCTGTTGATATTTGATCAGCAAATCAAAATGAAGCGCTAATGCATCTAAAACATCTCTTTGAAAATCGCTTGCACCCAGTTGAAGACTCTCAAACTGTTGGTGCAGATCAACCAACAAAGAACTTAACGCCGAAAGTTGCGAAAGAGTTACCGGCGTATCATTGACAAAAGCCCTGGACTTCCCATTTATTCCAATTTCTCTTCTAACGATCAATTCATTATTAGCTTCCAGGTCGTTCTCGACCAGAAAACTCTTAATGTCTTCCTTGTCCCCCGCTTGAAATATTCCTTCTACAAAACATTTCTTTTCCTTACTGACAAGGACGCTGGTGTCCGCTCTTTGTCCCAATATAAGTCCAAGTGCCCCTACTATGATCGATTTTCCCGCTCCCGTTTCACCGGTCATTACGTTGAGTTTATCAGAGAAATCAATCTCCAATTCATCTATGATCGCATAATTGTGTATGGAAAGTTTCTGAAGCATTGACGTGAATAATGAAATCACCAGTTTGGGCAAATTAGCGAATTCATCGAAATAGTTGCGTAAAGTTTTACACCCGGACATGTGTTAAAGTGAGGCGATAAAAAAACCCCCGACACTCTTCTCGGGGGAAAAATAAAAAGAAAAATATCGTCAAGTCTCTTACAGCATGAGAAAGGAAAATTAATGCTTACTGATCTCCACTTTGTTGTTCAGGTCATCGTCCACCAATATGCGACCGCAGTTTTCGCACACCATAACTTTTTTATGCTGCTTTATCTCGCTTTGTTTTTGGGGAGGAATTGCATAAAAACAACCACCGCAGGCATCCCGCTCCACAGGAACCACGGCCAGTCCATTGCGGTAGCTCTTACGAATTTTATCATAACTGGTCAACAGTCGATCGTCAACGTGTTCCCTTGCTTCCGCCGCCATTTTATTAAAATGTTTTTCTTCTTTTTCCGTCGCCGCAATGATCTTCTCCAGTTCTCCTTTTTTCGTAGTTAATACACCTTCCTTCCCTGCAATCGCCTTTTTTGCTTTGTCAAGAGCCACAGCCTTCTCGGCAATTTCTTCGTTAGCATCTTTGATATGTTTTTCGGAAAGTTTGACTTCCAACTGCTGCATCTCGATCTCTTTGTTGATCGCTTCGAATTCACGATTGTTCTTTACATTGTCACTTTGCTTTTCATATTTTTTTATCAAAGCCTGCGCCTCTTTAATAGCTTCTTTTTTTTGTTCGATAAACTCAGTAATCCCATTGATCTCTTCTTCAATGCGCGTCTGCCTGGAATGAAGCCCTTGAATTTCGTCCTCAAGATCAGCTACCTCCATCGGCAGCTCGCCCTTTAAAATATGGATCTCGTCGAGCTTGCTTTCGATCTTCTGAAGAGTAACCAGGGCGGAAAGTTTTTCTTCAACAGAGAATTCTTTTACTTGTGCCATTTATTATTTATAGTTTTTTGTTTTTATTTCTAGTTGTGGTTTTTGTACGTACTCAATTGCGTAATCAGGTTTGGATCAACCAACAAAATATTGCACCGGGTTGGTTCGTACCGTCGTTTTAAGGACGGCAAAGTTAAGGAATTTTTGCTCCAAAATTTCAGCTAAAAGATCGATTGTAAACTGCTCACTCTCGTAATGCCCAATGTCAGCAATGACCATCCTGCCATTTGCGTCAAAAAATTCGTGATATTTCATATCGGCGGTTATATAGATATCGGCCCCGGCGCTCAGCGCCTTAGAGACAAGAAAACTCCCTGCACCGCCGCACAGGGCAACACGTCTAACTGGTTTGTTTAATAGAGGAGTATGGCGAATGACGCTTAGATTAAATGTTTTTTGTACCTGGGCCAGGAATTCAATTTCCTCCATAGGTTCAGGCAGTTCCCCGATGACGCCGCTGCCTACTGAATGATCATTATTGCTAACACCGATGACATCGTATGCCACCTCTTCATAAGGATGAGCTTCTTTCATAGCGACCACAATATTATTCTCGAGCCAGGCTGAAAATATTACCTCCATTTTTATTTCGCTTTCGTGGTGCTGACTGCCGATCTCTCCTACGTAAGGATCTGCGCCCGGTCCAGCCTTAAAAGTTCCCGTGCCTTGTGCATTAAAGCTGCATTCACTGTAGTTGCCGATATGCCCGCCCCCCGCTTTGAAAATGGCGGTGCGCACCTGGTCCGCCTTGTCAATCGGCACAAAAGTGAAAAGTTTTTTTAAGGTGTTTTCCTTTTGAAGAAGAATGGAGACGTTTTGCAATCCAAGCAGTCGCGCTATTTTTCCATTGACGCCACTTAATATGTTATCGAGATTGGTATGAATAGCATAGATGGCGATATCATTTTTTATCGCCGTGATAACAGTTTTCTCCACATAGTTTTTTCCGTTGATCTTTTTGAGTCCACCAAAAATAATGGGATGATGAGCGACAACGAGGTTACAATTTTTTGCAATGGCTTCGTTGACCACATCTTCCGTTGCATCCAATGAGCAGATAATGCCATTGCATGCCCAGCCTGGTTTACCAACGATTAAACCCGCATTGTCATAGTGCTCTTGCAATGATGGATGGGCAAGAGATTCGAGAAAAGAAATAATGTCGGCAATTTTCATGACGGAAAGATAAGTATTGATTTTGTTGACTCCTCCATGTCGCCTGTTGATTTAGCTATCTTTGAAATATTCATGAACCCGCAATTCTTAAATATCATACGGCTCCAAATTCAAAAGACTCTGGGCAAAACGGATAAACAGATTTTAAGCCGGTACATGTCTGCGAAAAGAGTGAAGCAGGAAAGACAAAACGCCTTGCATACTGCCCGTGATGTTCTGTTCATGCTTCTCGGCGTACTTTCTGCCGGCTTCGGATTGAAAGGGTTTTTAATACCGAACGATTTTATTGATGGCGGAGTGACAGGTATTTCGTTATTGATCCATGAAAAGACAAAATTTCCTTTAGCGTTTCTTATCATTATTATCAATCTACCCTTCATCATATTGGCCTGGCACCAAATCGGTAAAATATTTAGCCTGAAAAGTGCTACTGCTATTTCTCTATTAGCTGTTGCGGTGGCGACAATACCATATCCCGTTGTAACCAATGACAAATTATTAATTTCCGTTTTTGGAGGATTTTTTCTTGGAGCAGGCATTGGCCTTACCATTCGTGGCGGAGGTGTTATAGATGGTACTGAAATCCTGGCGATTTTTTTTAACCGTAAAAGCAGTTTTGTCCGTCGGAGATTTTATCCTTTTGCTCAACGTTCTCATTTTTTCAGTAGCAGCTTTTTTACTTTCCGTGGAGATCGCGCTGTACTCCATTTTAATTTACCTGGCTGCTTCAAAAACGGTGGATTTTATTTTAGAAGGCATTGAAGAATTTACAGGCGTTATTATCATTTCTCCGCGGAGCGCTCAAATAGCCCAAATGATAAGAACCAAACTCCGAAGAGGTTTGACAATTTATTCCGGAAAAAAAGGTTACGGCAAAACCGGAGAAACTTATCCAACGGAAATTATTTTTACTGTAATAACTCGTTTGGAGATCAGCAGGCTGAATGCTGAAATTGAAAAGATTGACTCTGGTGCCTTCGTCGTAATGCACAGCATCAGAGACACTCGAGGCGGAATGGTAAAGAGGAGGTCGTTAAAGCACTGACCAGCATCAGCCCGACATTATTCGCAATATTTTTTTATGTTCGAAAATTTTCTTTTGAAAGACGAAATCCTTTTGTACCTTTTCGTTTCCTTCCAGCCCCTGCGATAGCTTCGGACCTTAATTCGCCCAAAAACCTTCTGTATGCGAAGAAGTAAATATGGATATTTGCTGCTTGCATTGCTGGTGATAACAGGGTTAGCAGGAACGATCACTTCAACAAGCATAACAAGTAAGGAAAGAAAATTTGCCGTCAACCATTTTAAGGATGCGAAGAGTGATCTGTTGAAAAGCATAAAGGGGCTGTCCTCAAAACAACTCGAATTCAAAGCTGGCCGTGAAAAACGTTCGATTAAGCAATGCGTCTTTGCTCTTAGCGTCGCAGAAAAAAATTACTGGGAGCTGCTTGGAAATGCGATGAAGGAACCTGCAAACCCTGAAAAGCGTTCTGAGATCAGGATCGGTGACGAGCAGCTAATAAATCTAATAGAAGACCAGAACACGGCATTAAAGTTTACAGAAAGTTTCGCTTCCGAAAAGCACTCTTATAAAAGCGTTTCCGAAGCAATAGAAAATTTTAAAGCTTTGAGAGCAGAGCATATAAAATATATCAAAAGCACAACCGAAGATCTAAGAAATCATGTGGTTCGTATGCCATTCGGGTGGATCGATTGCTACCAGGTTTGCCTGCTGATAGCGGCAAACAGCAATTATCAGCTCCAACAAATTGAGAAGCTAAAAAAAGCGCGAAATTTTCCATCCCGCTAGTTGTCGGGATAATAAACCGAAACTAACTCAAGGTTGAAAAACCTGGGCCCCGAGTTCCCGTAAGAACGAGGGGCTTCTTTTTTACAGGTACAAGACGCAGGACTCAAGGTACAAGGATAGTCTAGCTATTCCTGTGTCTTGTGCCTTGCACCTTGGATATTACTTTATTTTTGCTTGTAAATGTCTGGAGCATGTCGCTCCATCCAGCGCTCAGGTTTATCAAAAGGGGTAAATCCAAACTGGGCATACAAACCGTGGGCATCTCTCGTCGCCAGTGTAAATCGTCTCAAGCCCTGCAACCGGGGATGATCCAATATCACCCGCATTAGCCACTTCGATAGCCGCTTTCCTCTTTCCTCTGGTAAAATAAAAACGTCAGCCAGGTAAGCAAATGTGGCGAAGTCGGTAATTACCCCGGCAAAGCCGATTAATCTTTCCCCTCGGTAGATCGCAAAGCACAGAGAATTGTCAACTCCCCGTTTCACAATCTCGATTGGAATCCCTTCGGCCCAGTAGGTTTGCGAAAGAAAACGGTGCACTGTCGCAATATCGATCTTCGATTTATCAGTCGATATCAGGTAACCATCTTTTCTCCATTCCATTATTTCCATCTTCGGTGGTATCTTGCGAAAGGCAAATTTTCGATAAATGAAAGAATTGGCAAAAGATCTTTTTTCTGCTCATTCAGATATCTATGCGAAATACCGCCCTCTTTATCCGGGCGAATTATACGATTTTATTTTCGCGCATGTTCCGACGAAAGAGCGAGCGCTTGACGCAGGGACGGGAAATGGGCAGGCCGCTGCTGTTCTTGCTGGTCATTTCGCAGAGGTATATGCCACAGACATAAGTGAAAAGCAAATTCTGAATGCTGTACAAAAGTCCAATCTACACTACCAGGTATGCAAAGCGGAGGAAACGCCTTTCCCAGATAATAGCTTTGACTTAATTACATCAGCCACGGCGGTTCATTGGTTTCAGTTTGACAGATTCTTTGCTGAGGTGAAAAGGGTTGGAAAAAACAATTCCGTATTTGCCTGCTGGGCTTATAAAGTGTTTCATACTGACGAGCCCAAATTAAATGTGATCGTTGACAATTTCTACAATCAGACAGTCCATAGTTATTGGGATCCCGAAAGACGACATGTTGATGAAGAATATAAAAACATCCCCCTTCCTTTTGAAGAAATAAAAAACCCAGGATTTACAACTCATTTGCCCTGGGACCTGCAAATGCTCGAGGGATACTTAAATACCTGGTCCGCTGTTCAACATTACATTTCGAAAAACAACACAAACCCAGTAAACGAATTAATGACTGAAATCAGGACTGAGCTTGGTGATGACATGAAATTGTTAATTCATTTTCCTGTTTTTATGCGGATTGGAATTATTCATAAATAATTCGATGAGCCTGGCCAGGGATAAATTGGCTATTGCATAAAACCCGATTAATTGTTATTTTGTGAGCTAATCTGTAGTATGAAAAAACTCAGCTTTGTCGTAGTAGCCGTAATACTCTTAAGTGGTTGTCACAAGATCATTGAACAGAAGGCCCAGGATGCCATTGTAAAAGCAATGACCCAGGGACAATGGGAAATTACCAATTTTACCTCCAACGGTACTGACATGACTGCCAACTTTAGCGGCTATACGTTTCAGTATTTAGAAAATTATACTGTGAATGCCATAAAGAACGGAACTGTTGAAAAAACCGGGACCTGGCAGGGA
Organism: Bacteroidota bacterium; assembly: GCA_005883765.1. GTDB lineage: Bacteria > Bacteroidota > Bacteroidia > Chitinophagales > Chitinophagaceae > VBAU01. The sequence goes on along the minus strand of VBAQ01000119.1, from coordinate 19,773 downwards.
GATGTTAATACCATGAGCATTTCTGCAAACTTTCCAAATGCTGTTGATCCTTTGTTACTACTTAATGGGACCTGGCATATCACGGAGAATAGCTGGACTTATGTAAAGGCCACCATGACCGTTGGAAGCGAGATAAGAACACTAAGACTCGATAAGCAATAAACTCATTTCCCTGGCAAATACCGTATACCGGAGTTAAACAAGTTGCCTTAATTCATGTCATAGGAAAGGACCAATCTCATCCTTGAACTACCTGGATAATTTTTAAACCACTAATTTCGTTTGTCACTAAACCCTTTAAAAACACTGCTTTGAGGCAGAAACCGGGCAACACCCTTTTAAAACTATTTGCTATCATAGCCTTCGTGGTATGGGCTGCGCTTGCGCAGGCACAGGCTCCTGTCGCAAATTTCACCGCCTCTACAACCTCGGGATGTGGTCCCCTGAGTGTTTCTTTTACAGATCAATCGACAGGCAATCCTTTTTCATGGAATTGGGATTTTGGAAATGGTCAACTGGGCACTGGGAAAAACCTCGGCGTAACATATTATCAGCCCGGCACCTATACAGTACGGTTAGTAGTAAAAAACTCCTTTGGCGTGGATGAGGAGGTGAAGACAAACTATATAACCGTTTTCCCAGCTCCCGCAGCGTCCTTTTCAGCCAACTTAACGACAGCTTGTGTGCCGGCAACCATTCAATTCAACGATCAGTCAACCGTTCCGCCCGGAGCGGGCTCCATAGTCAGCTGGGCCTGGGATTTTGGTGATGGCTTTAACTCCACGCAACAGAATCCTTCTCATACATATACCAGCACAGGTTTTTACACGGTTTCCCTGGTGATTACGAGCAGCACCGGATGCAAAACCTCGGCCTCCATTGGCCGCTATATTCGAATTGTTAATGGGATCAGTGCTGACTTTGCTTTTTCGCAACCGAGCACATGTCAGCCGCCATTCCTTATAAATTTCCAGGATCAGTCAAGTGGCCCTGGCACATTATCGTACTTGTGGAATTTTGGCAATGGCGCTACTTCAACCCTGCCAAATCCAAATACGACATACTCAAGTGCCGGGACCTATCCAGTCCAACTGTCCGTTCAAAGCAATCTCGGGTGCAGCGGAACGACAACGAAAAACATTGTTGTAGCAGGCAAAACAACCGACTTCACTTTTCCATTAAGTATTTGCATTGGACAAACCGTTACTTTTCAAAATAACTCCTCCCCTGCGCCTGTTTCGTCACAATGGAGTTTTGGTGATGGCACAAATTCGTCCCAGATAAATCCCGCAAAGACATTTTTGACCGGGGGAACATTCCAGGTAAAGCTTATCAACAATTATGGCAATTGTACCGATTCAATCACAAAGACAGTAACTATTATTACGCAACCGTCGGTTGATTTCTCAGCGGACGACAGCACTGCTTGTAATCCCCCTTTCACGGTAAGGTTCCAGGATAAAAGTCCGGCGGCATCAACGTGGTTATGGAATTTTGGCGATGGCGGCACTTCTAACCAGCAAAATCCAACTCATACCTACACCAGCTCCGGCTCCTTTGATGTTACGCTCACCATCACCCTTCCTGGCGGTTGCAGCAATACAATTACAAAAACACAATACATCAAAATAAAATCAACCACCGTTAACATTATCAATGCGCCCACAGGTGGATGCATTCCCTTTACTTATAGTCCACTTGCACAAATTCAGTCGGTGGACAGTATAGTGAGCTATACATGGGACCTGGGGGAGCCGGGAGCAGTTTATAATACACAATTTCCTGTCCATACATACAACTCGGTTGGTAATTACAACATCAAGCTTACGGTGAAAACGCAGACTGGGTGTGTTGTAACGACGAGCATACCAAATGGTGTAATGACAGGAACAAAACCGACAGCAAAGTTTAGTTTCACACCCAATAATACTTGCGCCAGTTCACCCATTCAATTTACTGATCTTTCAACCACAAGCGCCGGCGCAATTGTGCAATGGGATTGGGATTTTGGAGACAGCACAAATTCAAATGCACAAAATCCAGTTCACGTTTATAAAGACACAGGGGCGCTCGTCATACAATTTATCATCTCAAATAACGGATGCCGCGATACTGCCTCCCAACCGATTCATGTTCTTCCTCCTGTTGCTAATTTCGGCTACACAGTAAACTGTGCGAATCGGCTGGACGTTACCTTTGTTGACAGTTCTCTCGCCAATGCTGTGTATGGGCCCATTTCGTATCACTGGGATTTTGGCGACGGTGCGACTTCGGCGTTGCAAGCACCGACACATTCGTACGCTACTCTCGGTACTTATAATGCCACACTTACCGTTACGAACGGTCCTTGCTCATATCAAATTACAAAGCCTATTTTGTTGATCAATGAAAGCGCGGACTTTGCGATCAATAAAAATCCGATTTGTAAAAGTGAAATATTTACGCTCAAGGCAACCACAAGTGATTCGCTTAAAATTAAAGATTACACCTGGACTATTGGAGCAGCCACCATTAGTGATACAACAAGAAGTATTGATTACAGTCTCCCCACCTATGGTAATTACGACGTCACACTGACCCTCAAAGATATTAACGGGTGTATGAACTCAAAAACAGTCTCAAATTATATCCACGTCAGCGGACCGGTGGCAAAATTCTCACCAAATGGATTGGGAGCGTGCGTCAACAATTCTGTCAGCTTTAATGATCTTTCAACGCCTGCAAACGGACCAATTACTCAATGGACATGGAGCTTTGGGGACGGAACTCAACAAGCTTATACGTCGGGGCCCTTCTCACATGTTTATTCCCAAACCGGGAGTTACACAGTTAGTCTGATGATAAAAGACAATTTGAATTGCGCAGATACAAGTACGGTCGCTAATTCAGTGTTAATTACTTCACCTGTTGCGGCATTCAAAGCTGATAGTTTTTATTGCCCGCTAGCCCCTTTGCAGTTCGTCGATACATCCACAGGATCGGGGCTAACATATGTGTGGGACTTTGGTGATGGAGGAACATCCACCTTGCAAAATCCGACGCACTCCTAT
>VBAQ01000119.1:606-16690 GCA_005883765.1 Bacteroidota bacterium | reverse complement strand
GAATCTCAGGATAACCGACGTGGTAGGTTGCCAGGATTCTGCAGCAAAAATAAATTATGTAAATATCCGAAGCCCGAAACCGGCCTTTGATATTGCAGATAGCTCGGGAATTTGTCTTCCTTTGGTAACCAGCTTTACATTTAAAGGTGCTGATTACAAAAGCTTCTATTGGGATTTCGGCGATGGAGTAACAAGTACTGCTCAGAACCCATCGCATTTCTATAACTCCTATGGCCAATTTACTCCCAAATTATTTCTTGTCGGTCCCGGCGGATGTATAGATTCCGCCAGTTCAACAGTAAATGTGTATGATCCCAATGCTACCACCAAAATTGTTTTTAGTCCCTCAGCTGCGTGCAATTCTCTCAATGTGAATTTCAATGTCACCACGGCTCCCGGTTTTAAATTCACATTCTATTTTGGTGATGGTTCATTGGACTCTTCACAGCAAACCACCTTGACACATTTTTACTCGACACCGGGGAATTATTTTCCGTACGTTATCCTGTCCGATAAATTTGGATGTGATGCGAGCATCATTTCGGGTCCAATAAATGTGTATGGCGCACTCCCGGTATTCGATAAAGACAAAAAAGAATTTTGCGATAACGGCGAAGTATTTTTCGTCAATTACACTCTGCATAATGATCCCATTGCCTCAACGGTGTGGGATTTTGGCGATGGAAACACAAGTACGGCGAATGATCCCTCACACATTTTCACTGGTCCCGGAACTTATATCGTAAAACTCACAGTCACTACACAAAATCAATGCACCAATTTTGCCACAGACACCATTCGTGTATATAAAACTCCAGATCTGTCAATCGATGGCAAGGACACTGTTTGTATAAACAGCATTGAAGGATTTGCAGGAGTGCTCACTCTTCCTGACTCAACGATCACATGGCAATGGACTTTAGGGAATGGAACTACTTCACTGATCCAAAATCCAACTGTTGTTTATTCCACCGTCGGCAATTATAATATGCAGCTCATCGCCATAAACAAATTAGGTTGTGCCGACACAGCATCCCATTCGGTAAATGTTGTGCCTTTACCGACGGCGATTCCTGTTACGAATCCGATCACGATAATTTCCGGAGCTTCCGCTCCAATTAACATGAACTATGGCGGGCCGGTAGTTTCCTTCAATTGGATGCCTCCCGCACATCTTGATTGTACAAATTGTCCTCAGCCGATAGCAAACCCACAGTTTTCTACCGACTATCATGTACAGATCCAGGACAGGTATGGATGCAAAAATTCGGGCGGAGTTACTGTCAAGGTTATTTGTAACGGACAAAACTTTTTTATTCCAAATACATTTTCTCCAAATGGAGACGGCATTAATGATGCGTTTTATTTGAGAGGCAGTGGCTTATTCCGTGTCAAATCGCTGATGATCTTTAATCGGTGGGGAGAAATTGTATTTGAAAAACGAGAATTTCCCGTGAATGATCCGTCCTCAGGCTGGGATGGAAATTACAAAGGCAAGAAAGCAAAGCCTGATGTATACGTGTACCAGATCGAGATCATATGCAGCAATGGCGAGATCATAAAATATTCCGGCAATATTGCTTTAATACAATAACGCAAGAATTGAAATGAAGATGAGATTGACGATATTATTTGGAACGTGGAATTTATTGTGCGGATTTTCTCTGAGTGCCCAGGATATTCATTTCTCCCAATTCTTCCAGGCACCACTCCTGCGCAATCCTTCCCTGGCTGGCATATACACGGGTGATATACGCGTCCAGTGCGTTTACCGTGATCAGTGGAACAGTGTGACCAACGCTTACAAAACGACTTCTCTTGATGGAGAATACAAAATGCCGATCGGAAAAACATTTGATTATTTAACCGTAGGAATGCAGTTGCTCTATGACAGGGCCGGAACGATTGCATGGACATCGACGTATGTACTTCCTGCCCTGAATTATCATAAATCATTAAGCCAGGAAAAAAACCGTTATTTATCACTGGGTTTTATGGGTGGCATCGTTCAGCGTCGAATAGATCGATCCAAGGTAACAACCAACTCCACCTATGACAATGGAACAGACGGAGAATATTTTACTGATGCTTCTTACTTGTATGCCGATGGAAGCGTAGGTATCAGCTACAATTCAAATCTCGGTGATAATCCTAACAACAATTATTTTTTAGGTGCCGCCTATCACCACTTTAACCGACCTAAGGCATCGTTTTACCGCAATGCGAATATTGAGCTCTTTCCAAAATGGGTTTTCTCCGGTGGCATTCGTTTCGGCGTTTCTGACTACAGTTACATTACGGTTCAGGCAGATCAATCTACACAGGGTGCATACCAGGAGACTGTCGCGGGAGCTATGTATGGTTTAAAACTTGGAGAAGATCATGACAATCCCGAGTACACGATCCATGGCGGTGCTTTTCTTCGCTGGAATGATGCGTTGATACCAGCACTAAAATTAGACTACAATCCTTTTTCTGTCACTATAAGTTATGATGTAAATATCTCAAAGCTCAAACCATCGAGTTATGGCCGCGGCGGCTTCGAGATCTCCGTTTCCTACATTGGTTTTAGAAGAAATAACTCCAGCGTAGATGCGGTGCGCTGTCCACGATTTTAATCAGGCTGTAGGCAATGGTGGTACAGGCTTATCTTCCTTATTCACGAAATTAAATACAAGGGCTGCAATGAAGCCCCCGCCAAAACAAGCAACCAGGTAAATCCAAATGTTTTGCCATGCAAAGGCGTCGATGATGGTTGCTCCCAATGCAACCGCAGGATTAAAAGCACCGCCCGAGATCGAGCCAAAAGTTGAAGCCATTGCAAATACGGTAAACCCAATGGCCAGGCCATAAAAACTATTCCCCGTTGTTCCTTTTGAAGTGGCTACGTTCAATACAACATACGCGAGAGCAAATGTTCCCAGTAATTCGGAAACGAAGGCTTTCAATAGTCTGCTACTTAGATCAAGAGCAACAACAGCCATATCACCGACATACCATTTTGCGATCAAAGCCGCAATTACTGCAGCAATTATTTGGACTATCATGTAAATTCCTGCATCATAGCGTGAAACTTTTCCTCTGATAAGAACGGCTAATGTTACGGCTGGATTATAATGTGCTCCTGAAATATGACCGCCTGCAAACACCATTACCATTAATACAACACCAATTGCAGCTGCATTACCCGTCAAAGCAACAACAAGTACAAGGAAAAATGTTCCGATGAATTCTGTGATATACTTTTCCATAACGATGGTTTTTGTTACATTGAAATTAAAATAGCGATGGCGAAATTAGTTTGATTTGCTCATAAAAAAATTAATGGTGAAATGAGCTGCAAAAAATATTCACATGAAAATTGAAATGGGGCAGCAAGCTCCGGATTTTTCATTATACAATTCAGACAAGAACAAAGTCACACTTTCCGAGCTGAGAGGGCAAAATGTTTTACTACTTTTTTTTCCTGCGGCGTTCAGTGGCACTTGTACAAAAGAACTTTGCTCCGTGAGAGATAATATCAGCATGTATAATAATGCCGATGCAAAAGTATTTGGTGTTTCGGTAGACACGGTTTATTCACTTGCAAAATATAAAGAGGATCAAAAACTAAATTTTGCACTACTGAGTGATTTTAATAAAGAGGTCTCCACATCCTATGGTTGCTTATACGATCTTTTTTCGTACGACATGAGAGGCGTTTCCAAGCGCTCGGCCTTTGTGATCGATAAAAACGGCATTGTTCAGTTCGCTCAGGTATTAGAGAAAGCTACCGACCTTCCTGACTTCGAACTGATCCAGAAAACATTAAAATCTCTCAACTAAAATGTTAATTCTAGAATTTCTCGATATTAAGGCTTTGATTTAGAGGCTTTTTAAAAGCTTGGGGTTTCTACGTTGCACAAATCAAAAAAACGGCCTATTATTGATCCAATAATTTGTAATTTTGTTTCATTGAAGAGATTTTTACCCATAGTATCCATTATTCTATTGACAGCCATCCAATCACAGGGACAATCACGAACTCTCCCTCAGGATGCTGCTGACCGGATTGTGAAGTTCTATCCAAATCCGGCCACTTCTTTTATCACTTTTGATTTGCAAAAAAGTAACGAGAAGGGTTATGACATCCAGGTTTATAATTTTCTTGGTAAAGTAGTCTATGAACAGAAAAACATTTCCCCAAGAACTACTATTAACCTGAATGAGTATAATCGCGGCGTCTATATTTACCAATTGCGGGAGCGGGACGGAAAGATCATTGAATCCGGGAAGTTCCAGATTTCCAAATAAAGTTATTGCTGACAATATTATTTGAAGAACACTTTAAAAGTGCAAGTTTCATCATGCAGGAACTGTGCTGACGATCATTGCACCTGCAAGATCAAAAACTTCAAATACCTCGTATTTTCGATTCCCCAAATAATAGGATGATCCGAAGATTGTGTTTGAAAAACGACTTGTCGAATTTTTCTTCTCGCATCGCTGGCGGCCATATCAATGATCTGCAAAAACAATTCAGGAGATACAAGATTAGTGCAGGATGAGGTTACTAAAAATCCTCCGGGCTTGATCAACTTCATTCCTCTCAGGTTAATTTCCTTGTAGCCTGTTATTGCTTTTTCGATTGTCTCGCGACTTTTCGTGAACGCGGGAGGGTCAAGCATTACTACATCGTATTGTCGACCATCCTTCGCCCATTGTTTCAATGTATCAAAAGCATTTGCCGTCTCAAAGCGCACGATATTTTGAAGATTATTTAGCTCTGCATTTTCCGCCGCTTGTTTTATAGCACTCTCCGAAATATCAATTCCTAAAACTGACCTGGCGCCGTAGTGAGCCGCATGGATTTCGAATGTGCCGGTATATGCAAAGGCCCCGAGCACTTCCGCATCCCTTACAATATGTCGAATAGCTCTTCGATTATCTTGCTGATCCAAAAAATATCCTGTCTTTTGTCCATTCTCCACATCAACATAAAATTTTAAACCATTTTCCTGGATCAGGATCTTCGTATCGAATGGTTCTGATAAGAAACCCTTGTGCTGCGGAAGACCTTCCAGTTCACGAACCGGTATATCATTTCGCTCATAAATTCCTCGCGGCTGAAATATTTGACGAAGTGCCTTCACAAATGCTGGTTTCCAAACGTCAATTCCCAGGGCTAGGGTTTGCAACACAAAATAATCGTTGAATTTATCGATGATCAATTGCGGCAACTGGTCTGCCTCGCCAAAAACAAGGCGACAATTCTCTGTATAACCAATTTTCTGCCTGTAGCCCCAGCATTGCGCGATCCTGTCAATAAAAAATTGTTCGTCGATCTCATCTTTTTTATTTCTCGTCAGCAACCGGATTAGTATCTGCGATTTGGGATTTACATAACCTTTACCGACAAATTTTCCATCGTAAAAAAATACCTCGACGATATCACCTGCTTTTATTTCCTCATCCGTTTTTTCAACTTCGTTGGCAAATATCCAGGGATGGCCATTCGATATCCGGGGTGAAATTTTTCGCTTTAAATAAACTTTATTCATAGGCCGCAAGGTAATCGATTCGAGCCTCAGGCTACACACGCGGTACTTCCAGCGTCCGCCCTGTCACTTGTTCCCCGGACCTCATGCCTCAAATTCGGTGAAAAGTCATTTTGTCTCTAAAACTCTCATTGGCAATATTCTTGACGGCCTTACCTTTGCACACAATTTCAAAAAATGCATAAAAAGAAAATAGATAAAGAAGCCCAGCACAGTTCGGACGAAAACCAGGAAACAAACGGCAACATCGACATCAATACAGATGAAAGTTTAAGTGGCAGCTCGCACTTGAATGAGCCCGTTTCGGAAGAATCAGAAGTGGAAAAGCTCAAGGCGGAATTAGACGAACAAAAGGACAAATTCGTAAGAAAAGTAGCTGAGTTTGAAAATTTCAAAAGACGAAATGCAAGGGAAAGAATGGAGCTGATCCAAACCGCCGGAAGAGAAGTAATTACTGATCTACTTGACGTATTGGATGATTGCGATCGGGCACAAAAACAGATTGAAAGCAGGGAAGAAAATAAAGAAATAAAGGAAGGAGTTTTGCTGGTATTTAACAAGCTGCGCAACACTTTATTTTCACGGGGCTTAAAACCCATGGAAACTATCCACCAACCATTTAACCCAGACCTTCACGAAGCCATAACTGAAATTCCTGCACCCACTGACGGTCTAAAAGGAAAAATCATTGATGAAATTGTCAAAGGATATTATCTTAACGATAAAATTATCCGGCACGCCAAAGTGGTGGTAGGAAAATAATGAAGCAATCACGAACCATGGCTGTGAGTTCATTTGCAATGTTTGGACTCGACGTTCACAACTTATAGCCCGAAGCTATTCTATTATGTCAAAGCGAGATTATTACGAAATATTAGGTGTTGGTAAAACGGCCTCCGCGGATGAAATTAAAAAAGCATATCGCAAGGTAGCGATGCAATATCATCCTGACCGAAATCCGGGGGATAAGTCAGCTGAAGAAAAATTTAAGGAGGCAGCAGAGGCGTATGAGATCCTGAGTGATGCCGACAAGAAGGCCCAGTATGATCGCTATGGGCATGCTGGGGTAAGCAGCAATGGCCGCAGTGGATACGGTGCCGGTGGTATGAATATGGAAGATATCTTCAGCCAGTTTGGAGATATTTTCGGAGATGATATTTTCGGAAATTTTTTTGGAGGACAGCGCACCCGAAGTGGCCAACGACCCAGGGGAGTAAGGGGAAGCAATCTTCGTATTAAATTAAAACTGACTTATGAAGAAATTGCAAAAGGTGTATCGAAAAACATAAAAGTAAGAAAATACGTGCCCTGTCAAATCTGCCATGGGAATGGTGCCAAAGACAAAGGAAGCGTACAAACTTGTGGAACTTGCGGCGGGAGCGGCCAGGTGAGAAGAGTTACGAATACATTCCTGGGACAAATGCAAACCGTCACTACTTGTCCTACTTGCAATGGTGAGGGCACTGTTATCACAGCAAAATGCGGCACGTGCAAGGGAGAAGGACGAATGTATGCCGAAGAAACTGTAACCATTGAAGTACCAGCCGGCGTTCAGGAAGGGATGCAGTTAAATATTAGCGGCAGAGGCAATGCAGGTGAAAGAGGTGGCCCATCTGGCGACCTGATCATCTTAATTGAAGAAGAGACACACAAGGACCTACAGAGGGATGGATTGAACGTGGTCTACGATCTGCACATTTCCTTTACGGATGCAGTTTTTGGAACCCAGGTGGAAGTGCCTACGATCGATGGAAGGGCAAAAATAAAAATACCTGCCGGTACGCAAAGCGGAAAAATATTCCGGCTTAAAGGAAAAGGATTTCCTGGGGTCAATTCTTACCAAAAAGGTGATCAGCTGGTGCACGTAAATGTTTGGACGCCTCAGCATATAAGTGCCGAAGAAAAAGCCATGCTTGAAAAATTAACTCATTCTCAAAACTTCAAACCTCATCCCGATAAAAATGAAAAGAGCTTTTTCGATAAAATGAGAGAGATGTTTTCCTGACCAATCAATAATTAGCGGTCAAATATTCTTTTCTTTTTTTCTTCTGTTTCAAGTACAACATCTTCGCCTGCTTAACTAAGGAAACAAATTCTTTTTCCAGCGGATCATTATCATCTGATGCCTGTGTAGCCAACAAGATCAGATCATTCCAACTGATGCTTTTTGACATAGGAGACGAACGAAGTAAAGAACCAAACATTATAACGGCCGTCGAAAAACGAAAATTCTTCTCAACAGCATTGAAATCACTGTAGGATAATGGAACCGAATTGATGAATTGTTTTTGCGTCGTGTCGTGAGGCAGTCTATATTGAAGCCTGAGCTCGGCAAGATTACCGGGAGAAAAATCTCTCTCAACAGCATCTTTATTATAGTCTGTGGGTTTGATTTCAAATACAATGATCATTGAATGTCCTGAACCAATTTCGCCTCCTTCAATCATGGATGTGCTATCATTTAGCGCGCCGACCTTATTGTCGAAACCGATAAGCCTGTATTCTTTTACGTAGTCAGGATTAAAATCCACATTCATGGATACGTTATCTGCTACCGCATACAAGGTTTGCGTGAACTCAGTCATTAACACCTTTTCAGCTTCCTGGAAATTGTCCAGGTAAGCAAAATTGCCATTGCCTTTTCTTGCCAGCGTTTGAATTTTTGAATCTTTGTAATTCCCCATTCCAACACCAAGACACGTAAGATAGATACCAGATTGCCTCCTCTGTGAGATCAATTCATCCAACTCATCTTCCGTTTTTAACCCAACATTAAAATCGCCGTCAGTGGCAAGTATCACCCGATTGTTACCACCCTTAATAAAATGACTTTGGGCAACATTGTAGGCCAATCTTATTCCTGACTCACCAGGGGTAAAGCCTCCGGGCTCTAATTCGTCAATTACTTTTAATATTTTTTCTTTTTCACCACCACTTGTCGCATTCAATTTTACACCGGTAACCCCTCCATACACGACAACAGTTACGGTATCTTTTGCCCTCAGGTTATTTACCAATAACCTAAAAGCTGATTGAAGCAAAGGAAGACGGTTGGGCATATCCATCGATCCTGAAATGTCGATCAAAAAAACAAGGTTGCTCGGCGGCAGTGTATCAAGATCTAATTTTTTCGAATTGACGTTTATAAACAGTAATTGGTTATCCGCATTCCAGGGACAACCAGTAAGAACAGATTTTATTTTGAAAGTTTGTCCTGCATCAGGCTCAGAATACGTTTCATTGAAATAGTTCAGCATCTCTTCAATTCTTACGGCATCAGGAGGCACCAATGTATTTGTAGTAATGAATCGGCGGATGTTGCTGTACGATGCCCGGTCGATACTTAGGGACATAGCGGTGGACGGATATTTAGTGGCATTCAGAAAACGGTTTTCGAGCAGGCTGGCATACGTCTCGTCACCTGTAAACCATTCTTTTTGCATCTCCTTATTTAGTCCTTTTGTAAATGAGGCCAACTTATTCTTGTGGAAGCTGCTGCTGGAGGTAGGATTTAGTTTCAAACGAACTGTAACGTAATTATCTGGACTTACTAATCTCTTTTCTTTTTGGTAACCATCAAGCCAAAAACTAAGTGTATCGCTGCTTTTATTGGTTAATATCCCAAACGATCCATACCGGCCAGTATGATAAACATAACCGGTTGCATGCAAGAGAATACTTACATCTTGCAGCGGATTTCCCGACTCATCCTTTACTTCACCGCGAATGTAAAATTGCTGGCCGTACACGGAGAGCCCGGTACAGAGGAAAAAGAATATCTGGCAAGCGGTCTTCATTGGATTTCGTAGGGAAAAAATACAAAAAAACAATGGCTTTGAATACGGTTTTATACTACCTGATAAATCTCCTTGAGATTACGACCCCGGCCATCGTAATCTAACCCATAACCAATTACAAATTTATCCGGGATAGAAAAACCAACGTAGTCTAAGGTCAATGGAAACTTGGTTGCCTCTGGCTTGTGCAATAAGGCCGCTATTTTTAAAGATGCGGGATGGTGGTCCTTTAATTTTGGTAGAAAATTGTACAATGTTTTTCCCGTATCCACAATATCTTCAATAATGATCACATCCTTGCCGTAAAGCTCAGCATCGAGCCCGATAGAAGTGACCACATTTCCGGTCGACTTCATTCCTTTATAGGATGCAAGTTTTATAAAAGAAATTTCGGTATCAATAGTGAGATGTTTGAAAAGATCGGCCGCGAACATGAAGGAACCATTCAATATAGCGATGATCAACGGTCGTTTTCCCTGGTATTCTTTGTTGATTGTTTCAGCGATCTCTTTTACCCTTTGCTGTATCTCGGCTTCAGAAAGATAGATGTCAAATGTTTTGTCATGAACTTTGATGGGCATTAGTATTAATTTTCAACCAGGGCATTTTTTGACGCCAGCCTCGGCGTTAATGATGCCCTGGAACGCAGGTACAAAGTCTCTCCTACGGCCGGCTGCATATTAGCGCCCAGGTTGTTGTACTCGAGCAAACTTTCGAGCCTTATCGCTTCCATTTGCGCAATGCTATTCAAATTTTCCCGGGGCTGAACCACATGAAATTCGTGATCGCCGGTTCTTCTCTTACGCTGAATAAAGACCAGCCGGTCGGTTGAAGTTACTTCCTGCGCTCGCATGTCATTAAATTCAAAAAGTTTTGCCAACGGTATTTCGTACCGTTGTGCAATATCAAGATAGGAAGTTCCGCTTTTCACATAAATCGCCCGTGTTTCATTGATCTTAAATTCTCCGGCCGGATAATTGGCTTCCATAGAAACCGCTTTCACGACTTCGGGCTTTGCCTCTGCAGCCCGTTGATCTGACGCAACAGTGATCACATTTGGATTTTTATCCTGAAGCCGTTTATTATTTCTTACGAGTCCATCTTTCTGGTCTATTTTTCCCAATGCCACCAAAGTGTATTCTTCAAGGTTATAATCCTGAATTAATTTGATCAATATTTGGGCATATTTTGGGTTGGTCGCGTAGCCTGCTTTTTTCAGTCCATTTGCCCAGGCCTGGTAGTCTGTAGGATCAAGCCTGAATAGCGAGGCGTAGTTAGAACGTGTCTTCAAGAAATCAGAATGATCTCTGTATGATTGCTCTGGTACCTCATATTTGCGAAAGCATTCACCTCTTGCGTCGTCATCATGTGAGACCGATGGACCTCTCCAATCGTCTTTGCATTTGATACCAAAATGGTTATTCGATTTCCTTACGAGTTCACTGGTTCCGGCTTCTGTCTCGTGGATGCCTTGTGCCAGGGTAATTGCAGCGGGGATTCCAGTACGTTGCATTTCAGCTATGGCAAGATCTTTATAACGGGCGATGTAGGCGAGGACCGCATCAGTGGGCTGCGCCTGGGAAAATTTACAAAGCAAGCTCAGCAAAAAGGCAATAAGGATAGTGAGTCTTCTGTTTTGCATGGGATAGTTATAATTTTCTGATTAAAAAGAGGCCGTCACGAAGGGTAAGGATCACTTTTTCTACGTCTTTTCGCTCTCTGATGTATTCGTTAAATTCTTTTATTCCCCTTGCATTCCTTCCTTTAACCTCTTGCTCCAGAACCTGGCCGTGAAAAAATATATTGTCTGCGAAAATAAACCCGTTTTTCCTGACTTTAGGCAAAACAAGGTTAAAATATTCAATGTATGCGGGTTTATCCGCATCGATAAATACAAGGTCCCACGTTTCATCCAGGCCCGGAATAATATCTAACGCAGAACCAAGGTGTAAAATTATCTTAGAACTATATGGAGATTGAGCAAAAAACTCACGGGCTTTTACGGCCTCTTCCTCTCTTATCTCGATCGTATGCAGTTGCCCGTCTTCCGTTAGACCTTTAGCCAGGCAAAGGCCACTGTAGCCTGTAAATGTCCCGATCTCCAGAACTCTTTTTGGCCTGATCATGCAGCTCAGCATTTCGAGGACCTTACCCTGCAAATGCCCACTTAACATTTGGGCTTCCGGATGTTTTTGAGTAAACTCATTTATGTTTTTTAGCAGCGCATCTTCGGGCGAAGAAAAATTTTCTGCATAAAGCTGAGCTTGCTGGTTGATTAACTCCACAATAAAATTTTTCGGTAGTGTGTCAGTTTGAATTTTTCGTTTCTCACTTGGAATGCCACACTTCTGTGTTTCAGAGTCTCTGTGGCAAATATAAATGCCACTGAAGCACAGAACGCTGAAACTGAGACACTACCAATTTTTGCAAATATAGAATGTGTAATGAGAATCAGTAATGAGTAATCGGAATGTTGAACGAATGAACAAGGGCAAGATGAATACATTGAACCCACGTTGACATTAGAAGTTAGGTTGAAGTGCGTGTTGCGTATAAAAATTCAAAACATGCCCTACTACCTCCTCGGCCGTGTCGGCCAGCTTAAGAAGATCAAAATCCTTTGGCGAAATATTATTTTCCTTCTCCATCATATTCTCTTTTACCCATTTTAATAATCCACTCCAATACTCACTGCCGACGACTATTAACGGCACTTGCAGCATTTTACCCGTTTGCATCAGCGTAAGTACCTCAAAAAATTCGTCCAT
The DNA here is from genome assembly GCA_005883765.1 of Bacteroidota bacterium. Lineage (GTDB taxonomy): Bacteria > Bacteroidota > Bacteroidia > Chitinophagales > Chitinophagaceae > VBAU01. Next base: position 4,588 of record VBAQ01000119.1, on the reverse strand, counting down.
GGTTCCGAATCCGCCGGGCATCATGATGAACGCCTGCGAATATTTTACAAACATCACCTTTCTCACAAAGAAATAATCAAAATTCAGATTATGCTCTTTATCAATAAATGAATTTGCCCCTTGTTCAAATGGCAACTCAATATTTAATCCTACCGATTTACCACCGCCCAAATGTGCCCCTTTGTTCGATGCTTCCATCATACCGGGTCCCCCACCACTGATAATACCAAATCCTTCCTCGGCAAGTCGTTTTCCGATCTCAACTGCTAGTTCGTAATAACGGTTGCCCGGTTTTACTCTGGCCGATCCGAAAATGCAGCAGCACGGGCCAATTTTTGCCAATGCCTCAAAACCATCTACAAACTCGGCCATGATCTTGAATATTTGCCAGCTTGAATGCGCTTTCGATTCTGTCCAGTTGCGTTGGCGTGATTTTCTTATATGTTCATTCCACTTTTGTTCCACATGTAAGATTTTTATGTTGTACTGAGCTTCATTGCAGTTATCAACGCCTGTTGCGTCGCACACTTGTGCTGTAACAATACTCTTCGGCAAATTTGATAAGCAGATGATAATGCCATCTACCTAAAGGCGGATGGCAATCAAAAATAATGTATTTAAAAATGTTATGGCCCTTATTCAGCGTATTTAGACGGTTTCCCGAAGGCCAGGAACAGGCCGGGAAAAAAATGTTTCGTCCCTATGGGACTCGGCATTATGTTTATTATCTTCTACCGATGTTCCGGCCCTACAGGCCTTACCATCCAACCCGCGATTAGAACACTACTGACTATTGACTATTGACTATGCCCTGCACATTGCCTCGCCCAATTCTTAATTCACCGATAGCTTTTCTGGTCTAGGACCGTAGAGTCCCGTAGGGACTTAATATCGGTAGCCGAATGTGAAAAGATAAACTCAAAATCCCTCTAGGGACGAAATATCTTCCAAAAAGATTTCTAACATTATTCCGGTTCCTTGAAAATGTATCTTTCATCATAATCAACTTCGAATTCTTTTAGAAACTGTTTGTATTCATCAAGGAAATTGATTTTTTGATGATGAATTTTTTGATTTTGTATATAGGCAATCACGCTGGAAACTTGCGATTTGCTATAGGAAAATGCACCGACTGCCACTCGAAATGGCTTTTTAAGAATTTATGTTCATTGACCCACTTCGATGAACCTCCCTTGATATCCTGCATAAGGTCGGAAAGAGATTGATCCGGTCTCATTCCGAAACACAGGTGAACATGATCAGGCATTCCGTTAATGGCTAATAGCTTATGCTTGTTTGCCTGAACAATTCCCGTGATATATTTATATAAATCGTCTTCCCATTCCGCCTGTATGAGGTTTACTCGCCTCCTGACGGCGAAAATTGCCTGGATGTGAATTTGTGTGTAGGTATTTGGGCATGATCCAAAGATTATTAGGTTTCGTCCCTACGGGACTTTGGACGTGTCATCATTCCCGACAGTGAAAATTGCTTCGCAATGTATTAAGCATGCTCATTGACATCGAAAATTGTTTTGTTTTCGTCCCTGACGGGACCTTGATAATTGCTTCGTCATTTCCTCCTTTGGGACCTGACATAGATCCAACACAGATTAGGCAGGTTCCGAGTAGACTGCAGATTTGTGCGATATCATCAGCAATCCAAGAAAAGTTAGCAGGCCATTATAGATCAGCAATTCGTATCCGATTTTAAACTTTCCGAAAATAGATTGTGAGAAATTTTTTACGGAATTGACCCAATCACCGGTAAGATGAAATTGTTTTTGATACCATTCGATGTTGTTGATAAAATCAATTCCCCAAATAATTAATGGAGCCGCAATACAGGCGTAAATAGCAAGTCGGTCTTTTATTGATCGTCGTGTGAGTATACCAAACGCGAACAAGCCCAACAATGGACCGTAAGTAAATCCGGCAACTTTCAAAATGACATCAATGATGGATTTATTATTCACCCATTTAAAGCCCATGACCATTAGGAAAAATATGATCGCAAAAAGGAAGTGCACGGTGAGGCGTATTCTTTTTTTTCTTTTTTCATCCCAATCATCCCTGCGCTTCATGCCCAGCATATCGATGCAAAACGAAGAAGTGAGGGCTGTCAATGCGCCGTCGGCACTGGGAAATAGAGCCGATATCAGGCCTATGACAAAAATGATAGGGATCACCTTTCCCATAAAGTGCAGGGCTACTGTTGGAAACAAGTCATCAGGAGGTGTGTTGATTCCCTTTGTCGTGGCAAACAAATAAAGCAATCCACCCATGAAGAGGAATAAAAAATTTACTATGACTATGATCACACTGAAAGTGAGCACATTTTTTTTTGAATCATAAAGCGTCCGCACGCTGATGTTTTTCTGCATCATTTCCTGGTCAAGGCCAGTCATAGTTGCCGTAATAAATAATCCGCCAATGATCTGTTTGATAAAAAATCCTGAGCTGTTTACATCGGTATTAAAAATTTTGGTGAGCCCTTTTCCACTCAGCTCGCGTAACGTTGAGCCAACAGAGTGGCCCATGCTGTTCATGATGTAAATAATGCAAACGATCAAACCCAGCAACATGAAAGTGGTTTGCAAAGTGTCAGTAAACACAATTGTTTTTACGCCGCCTTCAAACGTATATAGCAGGATCATCAACAGTATAACAAACGCTGTAAATGCAAAAGGAATATTCATATCCTTCAAAATGAATATTTGCAGTACGTTAATAACGAGATAGAGTCGTGCAGTGGCTCCCAATACCCTCGATAAAACAAAAAATAAAGCTCCTGTTTTATAAGACGTCATTCCAAAGCGATGTTGCAGGTAATTATAAATTGAGGTGAGGTTCAGGCGGTAAAACAGGGGCAGTAATATAAAAGCAATGATGAAATAACCAATAAAATAACCGAGTACTACCTGGAAATAAGCAAAACCAGCTACTCCAACTGTTCCGGGTACAGATACAAAAGTTACTCCTGATAGAGAAGTGCCGATCATTCCAAAAGCCACCAGCATCCAGTTTGAGTTGCGGTTGCCAATAAAAAAAGATTCATTGTTGGAATTACGTGAAGTGTACCAGGCAACGATCAGGAGCAAAATAAAATACCCAATAACAAATGCAAACAACAGGCCTGGGGACATAAATTAATTTTTTGGTGATGACCTTTAGATAAATTACAATGCCATAAGTGGTGCAAGATATAAGAAAAGTAAAAAGACGAGCCGTATCGGAACTGAAAAAGACAGAAAGAAAGGCAAGGCATTTTTAGTTTGGTACCACTCCCAACAGTCTCGATAGCCACCGGGACTACGGATCAGGCTTGATAACCGTTGGTGCGAGGCGGCCGCCCAATTCTCGTTTTGCGGAACCCTACCTAAAGATTCCGTGATTTTCACGTTCATCTTCGTGTAAATAGGTTTCCTTATAAAAGGAAATCCGTTCATTTTCGCTCTATCATGATGCCGACGATTATTTTTTTGTTACTACCACAAAGTAATATTGTCGTAAATAAAGAAAAAAACAATATTTAAAAACTGACTTGATTACCATCATCCACTAAGAGAATCCGCTCGAGTAAATAATGGGAAAAAATTTACTTAATTTATTAGTGTACCAAAACGATTGATGCTACGGAGAGTTTCCTGTTTTATCAAGGTTGGGACGTATCAATTAAACTCAATCTTTCCGAAATCTTATTCATCCAGGCAGAAAAGAAACATGTGTATTTTGTTTCTGCAGACAAATCATATGCGACGCTAAATTCCATCGAATATGTTGAAACATTACTTCCGAAGAATGTATTTTGCCGCGGATTGATTGGATTAAGCAAAGTAATTGATGTGAGAAGTAAGTTTTCTAAGAAGACGAAGGTGCAGCTGCTCTGGGATTTTTTGAGCTATCAGCAAATACCACGTACACAGGCGATAGTTTTCAGAGTTGGATATGATCTGAAATAAAAATAATTAAGCCACTATCTA
>VBAQ01000119.1:0-561 GCA_005883765.1 Bacteroidota bacterium | reverse complement strand
GGGACTCATCCCCACTGCGTTGAGAATTCCCATAACTAAAAAAACTTAAAAATGCTATCCGGAGTCTGTTGACTCCGGATCAAACCCGAAGGGTTTGTCTATCTCGTCCCTAAATAGGTTTACGCATTTGTAAGCTTGAATCAGAATAAGACCGTTTTTTTTAAACTGAATTGTCACGATATTATGGAAGACTCTGGTCGGAGAAAGTTTGCCGGAATGATAATTCTGTTATCATTCGTAAATATGACGCAATGAATTTTGAAGATGAATAAAATTGTTTTCCCTTTGGCTAAAGAATTTTGCAACATGGTCACCTCCCTCGCCGTTTTCTGCGGATCAAAAAATGGAGCAGACGCCTTGTATGCAAACCATGCGCAACAATTAGGCAAGCTCATGGCTGATCACAACATAAAAATGATCTATGGTGGAGGAAGCACGGGCATCATGGGAATTGTTGCTGACGCCATGATGCAGCACAATGGAAAAGTTACTGGCATTATTCCTCACATTCTTGTAGAATGGGAGCATCAACACCACGGCATTACAGAATTAATTATTGCA
>VBAQ01000035.1:9560-11941 GCA_005883765.1 Bacteroidota bacterium | reverse complement strand
CTGATCAACGGGTGGCAAAACTATTTTTAACATTTTATATCCTGATTTCACGAAAATGGAGTTGAAAACCTCATTTCTCTAATTATTTATCTTTACTAAATGAATTGCCTCATAGTTGACGACAACAAGATTGCCCGAACAACAATGAAACAACTGGCAAGCCAGGTAAAAGATCTTGAGGTAATTGGTGATTGTGAAAATGCCATTGAAGCATACAAGCAAATTGGCGAGCAGAATATAGATCTCTTGTTGCTTGACATTGAAATGCCCGGTATGAGCGGAATAGAGCTGGTAAGGAATCTGGGTCATAAAAAGCCGTTAATCATATTTACAACTTACAAAAAGAGCTACGCCGCAGAAGCCTTTGATCTGAATGTTGCAGATTATTTGGTTAAACCTATCACACCCATTCGTTTTTTGCAGGCTATTGAAAAAACCAGGGAACTGGCTGACAGCAAAACCGAAGAAATGGAGCTGTCTAAGGATGAATTTATTTTTATCAGGGATTCGCTGGTCGTCCGGCGCCTGAAAGTTGACGATATACTTTTTGCCGAAGCGCTGGGAGATTACGTAAAGTTGTATATGCCACAGAAATTCTATGCAATTCATACTACGCTAAGAGCGATTGAAGAAAAGCTTCCATCCTCTAAGTTCCTTCGTGTGCATAGATCGTTTGTTGTGGCCATCAATAAAATCGACACCGTACAGGATGGCGCGTTAATCATAAACGGTAAAGCTGTCCCAGTGGCTGATTCTTATCGGGCTGCCCTTAACAAGCGAATGAACATCCTTTAATCACCACCGATTCATTTTTCTTTTCTGGCGACACATTTTCCCTTACTGGCGCTTGCCATTTGCCCATCGTTTATTATCAGGTTAGTTTTAAGGTAAAGCGACATAAATCGCAAAAATCAACCAGGAATTCACATGTTTGAATAAATAAAGGAGTCAAACTAAACGAATAGGTCTTCGACTTTTCTCATGTGGTGGTTTTGGGTTAACGCCCCCTGATCCCTCAGGGGGCAATTTTGAAAAATGAAAACTTTTTATACCATATTATTTTTCGCGGATACAATTTTACTAATATTTCTGTCATCACTATTGCTAAAACTGATGGATAATGGAATTAGCTCGTGGATGCTCATCGTTTTGATAACAGCAATCATATTAAGCATCATCTGCCTGATATTCTTGCTCCGACGTTATTTAAAGATTGCTTCTTGCGGCAGCCAAAACAAGATTTGATATAATTTAGTAGCACACATTGATAATGAGAGGTAAAAAAATCTTCTTTTATATCCTGGCGGCTTTCATCACCGGCACATTATTGCTGATTTATATCCAATATAATTCCACAAAAAATATCAATTCCCTGATAACGGGAAATGAGAAATTATTAAATGAGTTTAAAATCAATTCAGACTTAAAAGAGTTGAAGGGAGATCTTACGTCAGTCGAAAGTAAAGTGAGAGGTATTGTATTGACAAAGGACACTTCTCATATTGAAGAATTAGAAATAAAGATCGCAGAGGTGCAGAATGGTCTTAATCATCTGCAAAAAATATCAGATGATGACAGCACCGTTAAATTCATAGACGACCTGGATCGAATGGTTCACGAAAAATTATTTTTGAGTAAAGAAATTTTAGATTCCTTTTATTCCGCCGGAAGAATTTCTGCTGAAAATTTAATTACCAACCAGAAGAATAGCGGGCTGACGGATTCAATCAAACTTATAACACAAAAGATTGAGATCACCAGGCGAAATCTTCTTACAGGCGTAACCGCTTTGATTGATAAGAGCGGGAAGAAAGCCCAGCGATTCAGTACAGTATTGATTGTGGTAGTGCTTGTCAGTGGGGCCGGGTTATTCTGGTATATTATTAATACGATCCGGAAGCAGGTATCGCTGATAGAGCAATTAAATATTTCTGAGAAGAAAATTAGAGAATCGGCGCGCTTAAAAGAGAATTTCATCGCAAACATGAGTCATGAAATCCGTACACCAATGACTGCCATCCTGGGTTTTACTAATTTATTGCAATACAAAAACCTCGACCGGGAATCACAAGAGTATCTACAAACTATTCAAAGGTCGGGTGAAAGTTTACTTAGTATTATCAATGACGTTCTTGATCTATCAAAAATTGAGGCCGGTATGGTCCGCATTGAGTCTGCGCCCTTCAGCATTCGAGGGTTATTGCATTCAACTGAAATATTATTAAAGCCAAAAGCCGCGGGGAAGCAATTGCAGCTTTCAATGGATGTGGATGGATCGGTGCCTGATATTTTAGAGGGAGATCCCACGAGGCTGACGCAAATTTTGTTAAACCTGATTGGTAATGCACTGAAGTTTACGAGCCTGGGGATGGTTTCAGTCA
>VBAQ01000035.1:0-9497 GCA_005883765.1 Bacteroidota bacterium | reverse complement strand
CTACAACAGATATTTGAACGTTTTCAGCAAGCTGAAGACTCCATCACCCGCAGATATGGAGGCACGGGGCTTGGCCTTTCTATAGCCAGGGATCTTGTGCAACTTCAAAACGGAACCATTGACGTGGAGAGTGAGCCGGGTAAGGGAACCACTTTTAAAATAATGATCCCATACAAAATTTCTACGGAAAATTTTACTAAGAAAGCTGAGATAGAAAGTAATATTGCGCCTGAAATAAGTTTTGAAAACCATCGCATATTGGTGGTAGAAGATAATGAGATTAACCAAAGCCTTATCAAATATTTATTCAGAAGTTGGCAACTTAATTTTGATTTAGCAAACAATGGCACAGAGGCCATTGACAAACTCCTGCTAAATAAGTACGACCTTATCCTGATGGACATTCAAATGCCGGCAATGGATGGTTATACTACCGCAATGGAAATAAGAGATAAGCTAAGACTTCCACGCGTTTGCCGGCGAAAGGGAAAAATGCCTCAGTTGCGGAATGAATGAATATATTTCAAAGCCCCTGCGCGAAAAGCAGTTGCAAGAGTTGATTTCAAGGTTTATCAAGATTAATCCCAATATTGTTTTACCTATTGAACCTGCTTCATCAACCGCAAATGGGACATATCAATATATCAACCTCCAGTACATAAAAGAAGTGAGCCGGAGCAATTCGGAATATGAAAAAACCGTAACCGAACAATTTATAGAAGCCATGCCCAAAGATTTGCAATCAATGGAAAAAGCATGGCAGAGTAATGATATCACCCACCTCAGGCAAATTGCCCATAGTATGAAGACCACTGTCTCAGTAATGGGATTGAATGAGGTGTTAGAGCCGTATTTAGATACGCTTGAATTCGAGGACCTCGATCAAAATACTTTTTATAAGAGTTATCTAACTTGTAAATCAGTTTGCGAAACATCACTGGAGGAAGCCAAGCTTTTTCATTCAAGCTTTTGATCGTCACTTCCCCCAATTTTTCCGGGAAGAAATGCATCTACTCTTAACACTGAGTTTGTTTTACCGTTGATGTTTTTTAATTCCCATCATCTTATTCCTTAATTTTTTTTAATCAGTTTATCCGGCGACAGGTTTTGCCTGCCTGGCGACTGATGGTTCCTCCTGGCGTTTTACGGCAGTAGGTTTGTATCGGCAAATAAAATAATTAAAGATTTTTAAAACTCAATAAAAATGAAAAAGTTAATGGGATTATCTGCAGCGATATTTTTTCTTGCTGCAGCGGTTAATGCGCAAAGTAGTGAGGCTTCCCCTACAAGTGAGATCAAAATCGACAAAGAAGCACGAGCCTCTATTAATAAAGAAAAAAAAGAAGATAGAAAAGCATTGAGAAAGCTGAAGGAGAATGAAGTAAGTGGCCGGACTGAAGAGGCATTTATCAGCGATTTTGGCAATATTCCGGTCACTAATTGGCAAAGGCTTGACTACTTTGACGAAGCTGATTTTATAAAAGATGGGCAGGCAATGTCAGCGTTTTATGATGAGGATGCGAATTTGGTAGGAACAGCAACCACGAAAACGTTTGAAGATTTGCCCGAACAGGCACAAGAATATATCAATAAAAAATACAGCGATTATAATATTGGTGCTGTTATTTTTTATGATGATAATGAACAGAACCAAAGGAACATGGAATTATACAACCTGCAAATTGATGCGGATAGTTACTTTGTTGAATTGAAAAAAGACAATAAAGAAATTGTAGTGCAGGTAACAGAAAATGGAGATGTTTCTTATTATACAAGATTGTCATAAAAACAACATTCGGCTATTCAAAGACATTTCATACGGCATTACGTGACTACAAAAAATTAAATCATGAAACACTCATTCATCAAGTCAGGGCTGGTTGTTGCGGGTGCCGTAATGCTATTTGGCAGCTGCAATGTTACCAGTCATACGGAAAAAGCTGCAGGCGTAGATTTTTCCAGTTACAAAACATTTGCCTGGGTCAGCAACAACACCACAAAAAAAGTTGATCGGGCGGACAATGATATAGTTGATAATAACATCAAAAACTCGATAAGCGAAGAATTAGTGAAAAAGGGATGGACAGAAGTTGACAACAATCCTGATGTACGGCTTGACTGTAACGTAGCTGTGAAAAAAAGCAGTATCAGGGAGCCAGATCCTGTTTATGGTTATCCCTATCCACAGTATTTGTATGGTCGCAGGGGAGTTTACAGTATCTGGTATCCCGGTACTTTAATGGGTTACCATTCTTACAATGTGCCTTTTAAAGAAGGTGAGCTCACTGTAAATATGTTAGAAACAAATAAGCTAATCTGGCAAGGATGGGCACAAGGGGAAATTAACAACGGGAATATTACTACTAAAGAAGCAACAGCACAGGTGAAATCAATTTTCAAAAAATTTGATTACCCCGGATGAATTTGATGGTGACAAGTACCTAAAATTTTAAAAATGAAAAAACTATTTAGATCCGGAACAGTAGTGATGGTTATTGCCGTCATCTTTTTTGGTTGTGTAAGCAGTAAAACTGTAGCGCAAGGCCCTGTTGCCATTTCTGTAAGTTACCAGGATTTTTATGACGACCTGGCCCCTTTTGGAACCTGGATCGATTATCCCGCATATGGTCATGTCTGGCATCCTGCTATGGACGGGAACTTCCGGCCGTACCTCACTAATGGATACTGGGATTACTCCACCGAAGGCTGGATGTGGATGTCGAACTACAGTTGGGGATGGGCGCCATTTCACTATGGACGTTGGATATATGACGACTTGTACGGTTGGTTGTGGATACCCGGATATGAGTGGTCACCAGCATGGGTAACCTGGGGCACGTTTGATGATTTTTACGCGTGGGCTCCTTTAATGCCGGAAGTAAATGTTGGTATCCAGTTTGGTTATTGGAGGCCCGCTGCATTGTATTGGAATGTATGCGGGCGAGGCCATATTTATGACAGGGATATTTTTAATGTAGTGGAAAAACGAGATGTTGTCATGAATGATATAAACAGGATCAATATTATTGACAACTTTAGTACGACAAGGCTGCACAATCAATATTACTCAAAAGGTCCGGACATAAATGAAGTCGAAAGATTTACTAGCCGTAGGATACAACCGGCATCGATTCGGGAGATAAATAATAGCGCAGTAGCACGGCGTGAAGAAAATGAGACACAGGTTTACAGGCCAACGGTTACCAATCCTCAACCAAGGGAATTCCGAAGGATTGATAACAATAATGTCGGCCCCGTTACGTAATAATCAGGATGAGATACACACGTAACGAGATCAGCAAAATCAAAACATAGACCGCTTGCCAATTCGAAGAGCGCCGGAAAGTAGTTTCGGCAGGAGGAGTGAAAATGAAGGCAGGAGAAATCACTAAAATCAGGTGCATACAGGTTAGGCGTGAATGGCAAAAGCCCCAAAGTAATTTGCGGGGCTTTTAATATAACCTTGTTTTGACAAAGTCAACACTGCCTTCTATTTCTGCGGTCGATCTAAGCCCGAGGCTAACTGCAAAGAGTATTTATAATAATGTAAAAAACATTTTATGAAAAAAGTACTGATCGCGATCGATTATAATCCTGCTGCACAAAAAATTGCAGAAACTGGTTTTGAATATGCGAGAGCTATGAATGCAGAAACCTGCATTGTACATGCCATCGCTGATATTGCATACAATTCGGAGGAATATTCGCCGATTATGGGTTTTGAAGGATTTAGTCCCGATGGTGTTTTTAAAGATTTAGAAGAACAGGAAAATGAAGCTAGCAGATTTTTGGCAGCCGTGGTTCAGCACCTCGGCGACAGCAATATTAAAATAAGGGTACTTGACGGTAAAACTTTTGAAACCATTCTGCAATACGCCGTCGAATATAAAGCGGACCTTATTGTAATGGGAGCCAACAATCACAGCGGCTTTGAAAAAATACTGGGCGATGTAGTCGCCAAAGTGATCAAGCATACTGAAATACCGATATTAATTGTTCCAACTGATAAGCATGATCTCAGGACGAACAGCAAGAAGCAGGATGTGCTGCAATACATATAAGAATGGCACAACAGGAGGCTACAAAAATAAAACCCACCTCAACAGTGGGCTTTCTTTATTACTGAAAAAAGGTTACATAGCTGCCAGCTGAACTTTTTGCTGAAGTTCCAAAACATTCTCACGGAATACGGTATCCGTATCCATCAAATCTTTCACTGTTTGGCAGGAATGGATGACGGTAGTATGATCACGACCACCGAAATGTTCGCCTATAGTTTTTAGTGAGTTTTTTGTGAACGCTTTTGCGAGGTACATAGTGATCTGGCGTGCCTGGACAATTTCCCGTTTGCGTGTCTTTTGAAGAAGCTTGTCATAAGGCACATCGAAGTAATCACACACCATTCTTTGAATGGTTTCAATGGTGATCTCTTTACTGGAGGATTTTACAAAATTGCGCAACACTTTTTTCGCCAGGTCTAAATCGATTTCCCTCCTGTTCAGCGAAGATTGTGCCAACAAGGAAATTAATGCGCCTTCCAATTCGCGAACGTTGCTATTGATATTATAGGCAATATATTTAACAACTTCTTTCGGCATTTCAAGTCCATCATTCTTCATTTTTCTTTCAAGGATCTCAATCCTGGTTTCATAATCGGGAATCTGGAGATCAGCGCTCAAACCCCAGCGAAAGCGGCTGAGCAGACGCTCCTGTACACCTTCAAGATCCTTTGGTGATTTATCTGAAGTGAGCACTAATTGCTTGCCCGACTGGTGCAGGTGATTGAAGATCGCAAACAAGGCATCCTGCGATTTTTCTGCCTTGTTGAAAAACTGCACATCATCGATGATCAGCACATCAATCAATTGATAAAAATGAATAAAATCATTAATAGCATTGTTGCGGCTGTGATCCATAAACTGGTTGATAAACTTTTCCGAGCTTACATAGAGCACAACCCTATTGGTATTATTTCTTTTCACATCGTTACCAATAGCTTGTGCAAGATGCGTTTTCCCTAACCCTACACCACCATAAATAACCAGGGGATTGAAAGAATTGGCGCCAGGTTTTTCTGCCACTGTTTTACCAGCACGACGAGCCACCCGGTTGCAATCTCCTTCTATAAAAGCGTCGAATGTATAAATAGGATTCAGTTGCGGGTCGATCTGCATTTTTTTAAGACCCGGAATGACAAACGGGTTTTTTACCGGATTGCTTATGACTAAAGGAAAGTCCATTTCGTTATTTGAAAAAGTTTTGTATCCCTGACCTGGGACATCCATAGTAACCGGCTTGTTGCCGGAATTGCCGCTATCAACCATAATGCGGTACTCCAAACGAGCCTCTTTGCCCATCTCGCGTTTCAATGTCTTGGCTAATAAATTTACATAATGTTCTTCCAAATACTCGAAGAAGAATTGACTCGGCACCTGGATGACTAAGATGTTATTTTTCACTGACACCGGCTGGATGGGTTCGAACCAGGTTTTGTAGTGTTGCCATTCAACAATATCCTTGATGATCTTCAAACAGTTGGTCCAAACTTTTTCAGCGGTCTTCTCCATCAGTAAGTGAGCAGTTTATATCGAGTAAAGAATGTTCCCGGCAGTTTCCTTAGGCTTCACAGGATAACGGAAAAAATTTTAACAGGGGAACGAATATCTAAAAATCTTTTCTAAAAAAAAATTTTTATTCACTTGTTTTTCCCAAAAAAAATTTACTCTTCGTTTTCATTAAAATTTTATAAAAAAGACTAAACCTTATCTTGTTTTTTGTAAATTCTGAAAACAGGAAAAACTGTTTCAAATCAAGAAAATTGTTTTTAGTTCAAACAAATTCCTGAATTTTTTGCCTTTACAATTTTCAGAATGGATGAGGGATTTTTGAAAATGAGTCACAAAAAGTAAACGCGACAGGTTTCATTTGAAGATACTCAAATTTCCACAGGAAAGCATCAAATTTTTAAAAAAAATTTCAATTGACTCCGCGCACGAGCAGCGCAACATTTAAGATAGAGAGCTATTAAAAAAATTATTCGCAATTTTGAAAAAAATTCAGGATAAAAACCTGACAAATGCAAAAGATTCTCCATTTTAAGCTGCTTCCCTCTGAAGCATTGAACGATAGTGTCATAAAAAACTACATCGCACAAACCACGGGAGTAAAACTAACAGCTGTCAACGGTTACAATATTTTAAAAAGGTCAATTGACGCACGCGGAAAACAACCCTGGGTCAATCTTTCCATGCAAACTTTCATAAATGAGCCCTGGTACAAGAGAAAACCGCCATCGTTTCACTATCATCATGTACATACTGCCACTCGTAAGGTTATCGTGATCGGAGCCGGGCCTGCGGGGTTGTTTGCGGCGTTGCGATTAATAGAAGCAGGGTTAAAACCCATTGTTCTTGAAAGAGGAAAAGATGTAAGAAGCCGCCGGCGTGACCTTGCCTTACTGAATAAGGAGGGAATTATTAATTGTGAAAGCAATTATTGTTTTGGCGAAGGCGGCGCCGGCACGTACAGCGATGGCAAACTATACACTCGTAGCACCAAACGCGGCGATGTGAATCGCATTTTGAATTTATTTGTTCATTTCGGAGCGGAAGAAGATATACTGTACGAATCTCACCCGCACATAGGAACCAATAAATTACCATATATCATCACCGCCATCAGGAAGAAGATCATTGACAGCGGCGGACAAATTTTATTTGAGCATAAAGTCATTGATCTTTTCACGAAAAATGAAAAGCTGACAGGAGTAAAAACTGCGGGTGGAGAAATTTTTGAGGGTGATGCAGTAATACTTGCAACCGGGCATTCAGCAAGAGACATCTTTCAACTTCTTCACGATAAAAAAATTCAAATTCAATTAAAACCATTTGCCCTGGGTGTAAGAGTGGAACATCCACAGTCACTAATTGATTCCATTCAATATCATACCGCATTAAGAGGCGAATATCTCCCGCCATCGACTTATAGTTTGGTGCAGCAAATAGATAGCAACGGGGTTTTCTCGTTTTGCATGTGTCCAGGTGGAATTATCGCTCCTGCTGCAACAGGCGAACGCGAACTGGTAGTAAACGGCTGGTCGCCTTCAAAAAGAAATAATCCATTTGCGAACAGTGGCATTGTGACCACTATTGAGGAAAAAGATGTTCAACCCTTCAAGAAACATGGCCCACTGGCGGGAATGTTTTTCCAGGCCCAGGTAGAATGGAATGCGTTTGAGGCTGGCGGCGGAAAATTTGCAGCCCCTGCACAACGTCTCGTTGATTTTTGTGAAAATGAGCTCTCTCAATCCTTACCGGTTTGTTCTTACTTACCAGGCATCCATAGTACTTCATTAAAGGAGGTGTTACCCAATTTCGTTTATGAAAATCTTCAGCAAGCGTTCAGAGCGTTTGGTAAAAAGATGAAAGGTTATTTCACAAATGAAGCTGTTGTGGTTGCGACTGAATCCAGGACCTCGTCACCCGTTCGCATTCCCCGCGATCCTGAAACGTTGCAACACGTGCAACTAAAAAATTTGTACCCCTGTGGTGAAGGTGCTGGTTATGCCGGTGGGATTGTGAGTGCCGCAATGGATGGAGAAAGAATAGCCGATAAGATTGCCACCGTGCTCAATGAAAAAAAATCATTTAAATAATTCATTCAGCAATCCGGCCAGGCGTACCCCCGCCTTCACCAGGCGATCATTCAGCGTTTCTATGTGGTCATAATTGTAGCGATAACCCAGTTTTTGGTCTGGCTGTTTGACTTCGCTATAGAAGGTTTGGGCGATCTGGTACGATTCGTTGATCCATTCGCTGATGGGTTGCTTTTGCCAGCTAAGTCTTTGCTTTGTGGTGGTGTGATTGATCGCGTTTGTATATTCGGTATAACCGAGTTGTTGAAAATTGATAAGCTGTTCATCCCACACAGCATGCAAATTGGTCGGCGTACTGAACCATAATACTTTTATCCGGTTACCACCGAGGTCATCTTTACGTCCTACATGCAGACGTAGGTGAATATCGCCAACAAAATGGATCAATAGTTTCAAATACATTCGCTTTTTCTCCATTGAAAGCTGCTTGTTCTTTAATTCTTTGACCAAAAAATTTGTTTTCGTATATACGTCGGTGGCTGTGTCCTTCTGAAGGAACGATTTCACCTGCGCAGCTGTTAAACCGGAATCGAGATTAATAAAGTGCCAGCTATAAATGTAATCATAAGCAGAGTCGGACTTTATAAAATCCGCCCAGTTACTCGCCATAGCAATTGTCTCCGTTCCTAAGATTTTTTGAACTTGCATTTTGGCTTTTGCTGTTAAATAACTCTCGGCTATTTGTCCTACGATACGATGACCCAACACTCCCCAGGCAAATGAATGACACGGTACAATAAAAACCGAACTAAATAGTATGATCTTTTTTATCGCTTTCATAATTAGAATAGCAGTTTGAAGTAATGCGTCAAAAATAGCAAGATAACTTCAACCACATTTATTATTTAACTATTATCACATTCACAGCCACTCGCTATATTTGGCAAATAAATCTGAACCATGGCAATCGTAGAGCTGCATCATCTCAAAAAATATTTTGCCACGCAGAAAGCCGTCGATGACATAAGCTTTTCTATAGAAAAGGGAAGCATCTTCGGTTTACTGGGACCAAACGGTGCGGGAAAAACGACGTTGATCCGGATGATAACAGGAATATTTTTTCCGGATGAGGGTGAGATAATTTTCAATGGAAGAAAATTCCATCCTCTTGACGATATTATCAACATTGGATATATGCCGGAAGAAAGAGGCCTTTACAAAAAAATGAAAATAGGTGAACAGGCTTTATACCTCGCCCAGTTGAAAGGATTAAGTCGCACGGACGCCATGGCAAAAATTAAGGAGTGGTTTACAAAACTTGAAATGCAAAGCTGGTGGAACAAGAAAGTTGAAGACCTTTCAAAGGGAATGTCCCAAAAGCTCCAATTTGTCACAACTGTTTTACATGAACCAAAACTAATTATTCTCGATGAGCCCTTTAGTGGCCTTGACCCGGTGAATACAAATATTATAAAAGATGAGATCTACAAACTCTCAAAAAAGGGGACCACAATAATTTTCAGCACACACAGGATGGAGCAGGTTGAAGAAATCTGTGACCACATTGTCCTTGTCAACAAAGGCAAAAAAATTCTGGATGGGTCAGTTAAACAGGTAAAGCAAGATTTTAAAGAAAATCTCTTTAGTATCGGGTTTGAGCAGGAACCTTCTTTAGATGGTCACGCGGCATTTGAGGTGATCGCAAAAAAAGACCAGTCTTTTGTTGTAAAAATCAAAGATGGTTATAAGCCAACTGATGTGCTGAAATATTTCATACAACGAAACGCAGATGTACTTGCTTTCAATGAAATACTGCCTTCGCTCAACGATATTTTTATTAAACTGGTTGAAGGAACGGCTGTTTCGAGACAATTCCTCCGTGAGGAGTCCATTGGACAAAATG
>VBAQ01000034.1 GCA_005883765.1 Bacteroidota bacterium | reverse complement strand
TATTAGACTTCTGTTGCGTCGCACTCTTGTGCGTCCCGTAATTTTGTTTGGCAAGGCCTCACCTCCGACGTTTTGGTCGGAGTCAGACATTTATCGTCTGACCTCTAATCCTCTCCGGATGGAGAGGGACGGTGCTTTAGTACGCTGCCAAACTTGAAATCTTCCACATGATCCTTAATACAAGTACAAACAAAATTGGTCTTAATCATCTGGTTTTGCGCAGCAAGCCCGTCCTCCGGAGGGGTTGGGGAGGCTCGCAAATATACCAAAACAAGCTTTCTAACTGAGTTCTGGAGTTGTCAACGAGTGTGGAAAAAAAGCGATGACGTTAATTTTTTTTATCCAATAATGTTTCCCACTGGTCGTTTTGTTTGGGGCTTCAGAGAAATCAGGTCTTCTATCCTTACCTGCTTACCGGTATCAATACTGTTTCTCGCTGCAATGCCAATGAGGCAGGACATTGCTCCGTCCCGACTTCCCGCTGCTTGTCGCCAGGTATCCACTTCATTGCCGGGATTGAAAATATGTTTCCGCAAACGCACGTCTCCTCCTCCATGTCCCGCCTCTCTATTATCAATGCGAATGACCTTTCTTTTTCCGAAATTGGTGGTAACCTGTATCTCATCAAAATGATCTTCTTCCCAGGGCTGACGCTCTTTTATCCAGGCATCCAATTTTCCCTTTGTTCCATTGAACGTGATGCGATAACCCTCATAAGGATTATAAGCAGTCAGTGAATAACTCACCTGAACATTGTTTGCATATTTTATTTGCACAGCCATTTTATCAAAAATATCAATGTCTTCTCTCCACACACAGCCATCACGTAAATAGCCATCGTACTTCTGATTATTTACATAGAGATCAACATATCTCTGGTTTTTGGTAATGTCAAAATAGAACTGGCACTTATCCTTGTAAGGACAACTTCTGCATTCCGTGTGACGAAATGAATTATTTTTTCCATAAAAATCTAAAGACCCATATGCGAAAACTTCTTCGGGTTCCGAATCTATCCACCAATTCAACAGATCAAAATGATGAGAAGCTTTGTGCACCAGTAATGAACCACTATTTTTTCTCAGCCTGTGCCAACGGCGAAAATAATCGGCACCATGATATATATCGAGATACCAATGAAAATCTACTGAAGTTATGTTGCCTATGACGCCACTCCGAAGAAGTTCATAAATTTTTTGCCGGTGTGGCGAGTAACGATAGTTGAAAGTGACTGCAATGTTTTTTCCTGTTCTTTTTTGAGCGTCAAGAATCGACTGGCATTTATGCTCATCGGTAGTGAATGGTTTTTCAGTGATGACGTCCGCCCCATGCTCCATGCCTTTTATGATAAATTCATTGTGTGTCGCATCTACAGTTGTTACGATCAACCGATCCGGTTTTACTTCGTTCATCATCTTATCAAAATCTGTATATGTTGGGCAGGAAATACCAAGTAATTTCTTTGCTGTTTCCACTCTGCCTCCATTAATATCACAAAGGCCAACAAAGTCGACGATATCCTTAAACTCTTCGACGACCGGTATGCCCCACATACTTGTACCACGATCGCCTGTGCCGACCATGGCAAGTCTTTGTTTTTTTGGAGGACCAGGTTGGGCGAGCAATTGGTCAGCAAAAACAGTTGCAGCCATTGCGCTGCTGGTTTGCCTGATAAAATTTCTGCGATGCATAAGAATGCTTTTGAAGAGATAAGTTACTAAACTTCGGCCCTGAAGCGAATAAGAATAACGGAATTCCGGGAGTTCAACATTTCATTTTGGAGATAACACGCCACCAGTTACAACCATCGATATCGTTCGTTTTCAAAAAAATGACACACCCCTCAAACCGAAACTTGAAACCTGTTTTCCCCTATCTTTGCCCGCCCGTACCGGGCTATAAGTTCGGACGGGTTTTAAATTCGGTTAAGAATCACTTATGGACAAATTGATTTACCTGGTGCCTGCCATGGCTCTAATTGGATTGATTTACACTTTTGTAAAATTTAGTTGGGTTGCAAAGCAGGATGCCGGTACCGACCGCATGAAAGAAATAAGCCAGCACATTGCAGAAGGTGCAATGGCTTTCCTGAGATCTGAATGGAAGATACTCGCTTACTTCGCCATTATTGTTGCACTGCTTCTGGGTTTCATGGGAAGCCGCAGTGAAACTTCCCACTGGTCAATTGCGGTCGCTTTTCTCATTGGTGCATTTTTCAGTGCTCTTGCAGGTTTTATCGGTATGAAGGCAGCAACAAAAGCCAATGTTCGCACCACCCACGCGGCACGGACCAGTTTTGCAAAAGCATTATCCGTTTCATTTGGAGGTGGCTCAGTAATGGGAATGGGCGTTGCCGGCCTGGCAGTGTTGGGCTTGGGCAGTTTGTTTATTGTCCTCATAAAAATATTTGCTCCCGATGGCGTTTCCACTTCATTGAATGTTGCAAAAGCAATTGAGATACTTACCGGTTTTTCCCTCGGTGCCGAATCGATCGCTTTGTTTGCCCGCGTTGGTGGTGGCATTTACACAAAAGCCGCAGACGTGGGCGCTGACCTGGTTGGGAAAGTGGAGGCAGGAATCCCTGAAGATGATCCTCGTAACCCGGCGACAATTGCTGACAACGTTGGCGATAATGTGGGCGACGTGGCCGGAATGGGGGCCGACCTTTTCGGGTCGTACGTAGCCACTGTTCTTGCAACCATAGTTCTTGGCCACGAAGTAACAGATGCACACAAAAATGCGTTGGCGGATGGCTATATGGGCTTCTCGCCTATCTTGCTACCCATGCTTATCGCCGGCATTGGAATTATTTTCTCCATCATAGGAACTTTTTTTGTTCGTATCAGCGAGTCGGCATCGGTAAACACCGCGGTGGTACAAAAGGCATTGAACATGGGTAACTGGGGAAGCATCATTCTTACAGCCATAGCCAGTTATTTTTTGTGCAACTATATTCTGCCGGATGGAAATCTCTACATCCGTGGTTTTGCATTTACAAAACTGCAGGTGTTTGGCGCGATCGCATTAGGATTGGTAGTCGGGACATTGATGAGCTTGATCACAGAGTACTATACATCTATGGGTAAACGGCCTGTGAATACGATCGTGCAACAATCAGGCACCGGCCATGCGACGAATGTGATTGGTGGCCTGGCAGTGGGGATGGAATCTACTTTGCTACCTATTCTTGTTTTAGCAAGTGGAATTTATGGGTCTTACCAGTTAGCAGGACTCTACGGGGTAGCGATTGCCGCTGCCGGTATGATGGCGACAACCGCTATGCAGTTAGCTATTGATGCTTTTGGACCGATCGCAGACAATGCCGGTGGCATCGCGGAAATGAGTGAGCTGCCAAAGGAAGTTCGTCAAAAAACCGATACGCTCGATGCAGTCGGCAACACCACGGCTGCTACAGGAAAAGGGTTTGCTATTGCTTCGGCCGCATTAACAGCGTTGGCCTTATTCGCCGCGTATGTGGGTGTCATCAACACAAACGGTTTCAAAATGGATGGTATCAATATCTATAAGGCAAAGGTGCTGGCGAGTTTGTTTGTTGGTGGCATGATACCATTTATTTTTTCATCTCTTGCCATCCAGGCGGTTGGCAAAGCGGCAATGGCAATGGTAGAGGAAGTAAGAAGACAGTTTAGAACCATTCCCGGAATCATGGAAGGAACGGGGACTCCTGAATATGATAAATGCGTGGCCATATCCACTGATGCATCAATAAAAAAAATGTTGGCTCCAGGTACCATAGCAATCGTTTCTCCATTAATTATTGGATTTATTTTAGGCCCTGAAGCTTTGGGAGGATTTTTAGCGGGAGCAACAGTGAGCGGCGTGTTAATGGGAATGTTCCAAAACAACGCAGGCGGCGCCTGGGATAATGCAAAGAAAAGTTTTGAGAAAGGAGCGGAAATCAATGGCCAGATGTACTACAAGGGCTCTGAGCCACACAAAGCATCAGTAACAGGCGACACCGTAGGCGATCCTTTTAAAGACACCTCCGGTCCTTCGATGAATATTTTGATTAAATTAATGTCTATTGTATCTTTAGTCGTTGCTCCTACTTTGGCCCAAATTCACAGCAAAAATCAGGTAGCAGTCAACAAAATCGAAACAGCATCAAAAGCAACTGAAACAAAACACAACGATCAAAATACTGTTTACTACCAATAATATTTAAGAGCTTAATCAGAACCATTACTTCAAGCCCGCTGTCTCTACAGGGGGCTTGGTTTTTTTACGCCCGTTCAGAATTTCGAACAAGGAACAAGGAACATTGAACTTCGAATCCCTCTCATCTTTGTTCGCCGTTCGAAATTCCTTGTTCTTTGTGCAATATTCCCGCGTCCTTGTTCGATACAAAGACCCTTTCTGATTTTTTTTCCCATTGTTCGTGTGTAATCCTCCTGGTCTCATCATCCTAAAACAAATGCGCTTTTATGCCTCAAAAAAAGTTTGTCGCCGACCCCCGCTATTTCCAGGTCATTTTCCAGGCTGTTTTTTTAAGCTATGGTATATTTTTTCTTGACTGGGAGGCCGACTGGTTGCATTACGCGCTAAGTGTTGGCGGATGTTTATGTTTCAATTATTGTGCTGAGAGTTTCAAACAGAAAAGTTTCCTTCCCCTTTGGGGACAAAAAGCGAAGGTTGGGGACGCAGTTCGTGGATGGGGCCGTTGGGGCTTTAGTGTTTTGATCAGTGCAATGAGTCTTTGCCTGCTTCTGAAAACCAATCATTGGTACATAAGTTTACTGGCTGCGTTCCTTACTGTCGCTTCAAAATACATTTTCCGTTTTAACCACAAGCATATTTTTAATCCTTCAGCATTCGGCATTATTGCTACCATTTTTCTTACTGGCGATGCATGGCTATCGCCGTCGCAGTGGGGAAGCAATGTGGTAATATTTTTTTCGGTTGTAACACTTGGAACCATTGTCGTAACGAGAGTGCAAAAGCTCGACATCAGCCTTGCCTTTCTTCTAACCTTTGTTGGGCTGTTGTATTGGCGACAGGTTTATACGCTCGGCTGGCCGATTGATTATTTCCTGCATTCGGTAAGCACAGGAAGTTTATTGCTGTTCACTTTCTTTATGATAAGCGATCCGAGAACCTCACCAAACCACGCGGCAGCAAGAATTATCTGGGCAGTATTGATAGCCTTTGTTTCCTTTTATCTGGCAGTATTCAAGTGGCAGCATAATACGCCCGTGTGGGTATTGGTCGCCGCTGCGCCACTAGTTCCTTTGCTGGATAAGATATTCAAAGCAGAAATCTTTCAATGGAGATCATCTCCAGTTCAATTTATCCATTTCTCGAAACTTAAAAATATAGTCATGAAACCATTTATGAAAAAAATTGCTGCATTGGTCATTCTTGCAACCATGATCAGCCACGAAGCCATTGCTTTTTGCGGATTCTATGTGAGCAAGGCAGATGGCACTTTGAAAAACAAAACCTCCCAGGTCATTCTGGTCCGGGACAGAAACAAGACCGTGATCACTATGTACAATGATTTCCAGGGAAACCTAAAGGATTTCGCGATGGTTGTTCCCGTTCCAGTAGTCTTACAAAAAAGTGATATAAAAGTGGTAGACCAACAAATCTTTACAACACTGAATGAATACAGCAAGCCAAGACTGGTGGAATATTATGATCAGAACCCCTGCGCACAATATATGTATGATAAAATGCTCCGTGGAAGTGCTCCCCGCGCCCTGGACGAGGTTGTGGTTACGGGCTATGGTGCCAACAAGAAACAGGAAACTGTAAAAATCGAAGCCAAGTATCTCGTCGGCGAATACGATATTCTCATTCTCAGCGCAACCGAATCTGCAGGATTAAAAACATGGCTGGATGAAAACGGATACAAGATACCTGCCGGCGCCGAAGAAGTGTTGGAACCTTATGTAAAAAGCAATTTGAAATTTTTTGTCGTCAAGGTAAATGAACAAGAAAAGAAGAAATTGCCGGGAAATTTTCTTCGTCCTATCCAGATACGATTCAATTCTCCCAAATTCATGTTGCCTATTCGACTTGGCATGGCCAATGCGGACGGTGACCAGGACCTGATCGTGTATGCGTTTACAAAAAAAGGAAGAATCGAATGCACGAACTACAGAACGGTTTCTTTACCGACAGGAAAAAATATTCCGTTATTTGTGCAGAACAACTTTGGGAATTTTTATTCGAATCTTTTCCAGCATCAATGGTACAGGGAGGGAAAATCTGTGACGATGCTTGAGTATGCCTGGAACGTGAGCCTCAATAATTATGTGAAGTGTGATCCTTGTGTGGCTACTGCTCCATCAACACAAGACCTCGCTCAGGCTGGCGTTTGGTGGGTCCTTCACAACCAGGATTATGATGATTTGCAAAATGAAGATTATTCGGAGAATGTTTATTTCACCCGCTTGCATGTACGTTACAACCGCAAAGCGTTTCCGCAGGACCTGATGTTCCAGGTTACGCCAAATACAGAAAATTTCCAGGCCCGGTACATCATCACACATCCTGCAACCGGTGATTTCACTTGTGAGGCAGGAAAAAAATATTTACAGGACCTGAAGCAACGCCGGCAGGATGAAATGGAAACGCTTACCTATCTCACCGGCAAAGATTATAGTGATTGGGAT
>VBAQ01000396.1:1835-3346 GCA_005883765.1 Bacteroidota bacterium | reverse complement strand
TTGTCCTGTAGTGTAGCAGTGATAAAATCTTCAGGCAAGCCACTTTTTATTGTCAGGTGATTGAAATGAAGCTCGTTTAGTTGAGTGCTTTGAGCATTACAAATACAAATCAACGGCAGAATAAGCAGGAGTATAAGGACTTTTCTCATGAAGTAAAATTTCTGTTTTAAGATTCTAAATAGAGTTCAAACAACTGGTAGTTGAATGATAAATTCCGAACCATTCCCTTCCATAGTCTCCACTTTTATTTCACCGCGATGCGCTTTTATAATATCATAGCTCAACGATAATCCCAATCCAGTTCCTTGTCCTGTTGGTTTGGTAGTAAAGAATGGTTGGAATATCTTATCCAAGACTTTTTGAGGAATGCCGTCGCCATTGTCGATTACTCTTAACTCAATTTTATCTTCCAGTTTTTTTGTTGATATAGAAACCGTTGGCTCGTAGGTTCCATTCAATTGCCTTTTCTTCTCTGATACCGTATAAAAAGCATTATTGATCAAGTTGAGTATTACTCTGCCCATTTCCTGTGGAACTACATTTATTTTTTCGATTGTTTTATCAAGATCGGTCTCAAATTTTGCATTGAAAGATTTGTCTTTGGCACGAAGACCATGATAAGCTAATCGCAAATACTCGTCGGCAAGGATATTTATATCGGTGGGTTCTTTTTGTCCCGTGCTTGTGCGCGAGTGTTGCAGCATTCCTTTCACAATGGCATCGGCTCTTTTTCCATGATGAAGGATTTTTCCGAGATTTCGTTTTACATCATCAGCGATTTCGACTGCCTGTTGCCCGTTGCCTGTTGCCAGTTCATTTTTCATTTCATCTAACAGCTCGCCGCTTACTTCAGAAAAATTATTGACGAAGTTCAGCGGGTTTTGTATTTCATGTGCAATACCTGCCGTGAGTTCACCTAACGAGGCCATTTTTTCTGATTGAATCAGTTGCTCCTGCGTCAACTTCAGCTCGTTCAGCGTATTCTGAAGCGTTTCATACGACCTCGCATTGTACAACGCAGCGGATGTGTACGAAGCAAGCGTTTTAAGAATATCCAGGTGGTATTGTGTGTAGGCATTCTTTCCGTAAGATTGCACAGAGATAAGACCGATCACCGTATCCTTAACCAGCAAAGGAAGATAGATCAATGAATGAGGGTTTTGTGGCAGAGTTCCATCTTCCATTTCTGCAGAACTTAAAATAGTCATATCAATATTAGGCAGGTACCTGGAGTATTCTCTATGAATGTCATTAATAAAAACTTCTTTCTTGTTTTCAAGACACCAAACAGGAAATTGGTTTTTATCTGTCATCGTTCTTTCATAAGGTTGATAGCGTTTTCCCTTCTCCATTGACATCCGGTATTCGATGCAATTTTTTTCCTCGTTGTAAATACCGATGCCAAATACGGTGGCATCCATCATTTCATTTACATTCTTGTATACAGTATTTAAAATCGTATCGAGGTTGAGTGTGGAAGTAATGTCCTGGCCGATTTTACTTAAGACGGA
>VBAQ01000396.1:0-1751 GCA_005883765.1 Bacteroidota bacterium | reverse complement strand
GTGAGCCGATCGATCTCCGTTTCTTGCTTGAGTTTTTCCATTTCATACTGAATGGTCAGGTATTTCTGTTTTGTCTCCTGTTCTTCTTTAAAAACCTCTGATTTGTATTTGTAAAATAATCTGTAATGATGGGCAAACGATTCAAAATCTTTTGTGGATTGATGCAATTCTGCAAGAGCTTCATGAGCCTCATAGATCACTGCTTTCGCTTTGATGCTTTCTCCAACGTCAAGCGACTCCTGCAGGTATTTTGCAGCTTCATCCAGACTCTTTTCGTGAAGAAATATTTTTCCAAGTTGCAGCAGTGAATTAGCCATTCCTACTTTGTAGCCAATTTCCTTCTGTATAGTAACACTCTTCAGAAAATAGTCCTTGGCTTCCTCCGTTTTCTGTTTCTTTACCAGTATCTCTCCAATCCCGAAAAGAGCATAAGCGAAGTCTTTCCTGTTGTTTTGCTTTTCTGCTAAATCCATGCACGTCAAATATGTCTCATACGCCTTGTCCACCTGTTTATCATTCATGTACACCACTGCCACGCTGTCCAATATGGCGCATTCAAGACTGAAATGTAATTCCCTGCACAGCATTAGAGCTCTTTGAAGAAACTCGAGTCCCTTTTTATGGTCTCCCAGGGTGCTGTATATATAGCCGGCGCCATTGTAGGCATAGGTCAATGCTTCTTTATTTCCGCTTTCTTCCGCATGCTGCAAACCCTTCAAAAAATAATCAAGGCCCCGGTCATAATCGCCCATGTAATAATAAATAGCACCGATAGAGACATAGGCCTGGGCTTCTCCACTCTTTTCGCCTGTTTGCACGAATATATCAAGGGCCTGGAAGGACAGCGATAATGCCGTTTCAAGGTTAGAAAGGTAACGATGACTCACGCCCATATTCCGCATGGCATAAGCAAGGCCTTTTTGGTAAGAATGTTCTTCAGAAAGTTTTTTAGCCTCACTGCTCAACTCAAGTCCCAGGTTGGGCTGTGTAATATGAACTAACCAGGCCTCAGTGTTTAGGCCATCGACTCTTCTGAAAATTTCCTCTGTAGTATTTGCGGCATTTGAAACAGGATTCTCCATAACTGTAATTTTATTGAGAGAGCGGTAGTTGAATGATAAAGGTTGCCCCTTCTCCCTCCTTAGTTTCTACTTTTAATTCTCCACCATGACCTTTGGTAATGATGTCATAACTCAGCGATAGTCCCAATCCAGTTCCCTGCCCGGTCGGTTTGGTTGTGAAGAAGGGTTGAAAAATTTTGTCCATCACCCTTTGCGGAATGCCATTGCCATTATCCTTAACCTTAATTTCGATCTTATCATTTAATTTTTTCGTGCTCACTGACACAGTGGGCTCATACGTGCCATTTAATTGTTTCTTCTTTTCAGTTACTGTGTAAAAAGCATTATTAATCAAATTGAGTATTACTCTGCCAATTTCCTGGGGAACTACATTTACTTTTTCAATTGAATTATCTAGATGCGTCTCAAATTTTGCATTGAAAGATTTGTCTTTGGCACGAAGACCATGATAAGCTAATCGCAAATACTCGTCGGCAAGGATATTTATATCGGTAGGCTCTTTTTGCCCCGTACTTGTGCGTGAGTGTTGGAGCATTCCCTTTACGATCGCGTCAGCCCTCTTGCCATGATGGAGGATTTTTTCTAAGTTTTGTTTTACATCATCGGCAATTTCCATCGCCTGTTGCCCATTGCCTGTTGCCAATTCCCCTTTCATTTCATCCAACAACT
>VBAQ01000073.1 GCA_005883765.1 Bacteroidota bacterium | reverse complement strand
AGCATCGTTTTGCCCCTCCTGCTCTCCCCGGTGTTCTGCGGAATCAACTGGCAAAAGATAAACGCCCTGCTTTTCACTAATATATCCACAGAGAATAATATGATAAAAACGGGTGATCTGCCGGCAAAAAATTAGCCTATTCCTAAAAATTTTTTATCTTTTTTCCACATTTTACTCGAAAAATCAGGTGTTGGATCAAAAAAACTTGGAAAAAATTCAGATATCCATTTCTTTTGCATTTGGAATCTCACCACAATTAAACAAAAAATTAAAGATTATGTCAGTATCAAAACTTGAATACATTTG
>VBAQ01000072.1:8827-10096 GCA_005883765.1 Bacteroidota bacterium | reverse complement strand
TCTTGAAAACACTCCGATCTGGTCGTTTGATGGATCTTCCACTGAACAAGCACCCGGAGGATCTTCAGATTGCTTGCTGAAGCCAGTTTTTGTAACCAAAGATCCCCAGCGCAAAAATGCTTACCTGGTTATGTGTGAAGTTCTGAATTCCGATGGCACTCCCCATGAATCAAACGGAAGAGCCACCATTGAAGATGATGACAATGATTTTTGGTTTGGATTCGAACAGGAATACTTTTTATGGAATCCCGAGACTGACAGGCCAATTGGTTTCCCCGAAGGCGGTTTTCCGAGACCACAAGGACCTTACTACTGCTCCGTGGGTGCAACAAATGCTTATGGTCGCGCTATAGTCGAAGAACATTTAGATGCCTGCCTGGACGCCGGGTTGAATGTTGAAGGGATCAACGCGGAAGTTGCTACAGGCCAATGGGAGTTTCAAATTTTCGCAAAGGGAGCTAAAAGAGCCGGAGATGAAGTATGGGTAGCTCGTTACTTGCTCGAAAGGATCGGCGAAAAATATGGTGTTTCAGTTAACTGGCACTGCAAACCTCTCGGTAACCTGGATTGGAATGGTAGTGGCATGCACGCTAATTTCTCGAACGGTGTGATGAGAAACTGCGGAAGTCGCGAGGTGTTTGAAAAAATATGTGAATCCTTCAGACCGGTGATAAAAGAACACATCGAAGTTTATGGACCCGATAATCACATGCGCCTCACCGGTAAACATGAAACAGCAGCGATCCATGAATTCACTTATGGTGTTTCTGACAGGGGTGCTTCCATTCGTATTCCGATCAGCACCATTGAAAGAGGCTGGAGAGGAAGATTGGAAGATCGTCGTCCGAATAGCGCTGCCGATCCATACAAGGTTGCTGCAAGGATCGTGAAAACAGTCAAGGCTGTGGAGGTTGAGTACGTAGCAGTGGAAGATATGAAAGTAGCTTAGTATCGTAAACGTAATAAAAATGAGAAAGGGGTAAGCTGCGGCTTACCCTCTTTGATTTTTCGCTACATTTAGCGAAATAAAATCAAAAATCACTATGTCACTTCGTTTCAATGCAATCAATAACATGAGCACCAGCCAGGAAGCCGATGTGCAAGGCTCAGCGAAAATCACGGCCATTTTTGGAGAGAATGTTTTTACGGGTAAAACTGCGCGGCAATACTTGAGCGATGAGGCTTTTAAGAGCCTGACGTCATCGATCAAAGCCGCACAGAAAATAGACAGGAGCATGGGGCACCAGATCGCCAACGGCATACGTGCGT
>VBAQ01000072.1:0-8601 GCA_005883765.1 Bacteroidota bacterium | reverse complement strand
ACGGCATGGGATCCTTCATCGCCACCATTCATAATGGAAATTGGACAGGGTAAAACTCTTTGTATTCCGACCATTTTCGTTTCTTATACCGGCGAATCCCTCGACTACAAGTCTCCATTATTAAAGGCGCTGGAAGCGATGAATAAAGCGGCTGTGGATGTTTGCAATTATTTTGACAAGAACATTACGAAGGTGACGGCTACGCTTGGCTGGGAGCAGGAGTATTTTGTGATTGATGAAGGCTTGCATAATGCCCGTCCCGATCTTGTGCTTTGCGGAAGAACCGTTTTTGGTCATGGCCCTGCCAAAGGGCAGCAATTAGAAGATCATTATTTCGCATCCATACCGGAAAGGATCTATGCCTTCATGAGAGATTATGAAGAAGAAGGATACAAACTGGGCATTCCCTTGCGCACCCGGCATAACGAAGTGGCGCCCTCGCAATTTGAGTGCGCACCCATATTTGAGGAAGTCAACCTGGCCGTTGATCACAACACATTACTGATGGATGTGATGAGCCGCGTGGCAAGCCGTCATAAATTGAGAGTGTTGCTCCATGAAAAACCATTTGCAGACATCAATGGAAGTGGTAAGCATAACAATTGGAGCATGGCCACTGACACCGGAGTAAACTTGTTGGCTCCCGGTAAAACTCCGAAGACCAATTTGATGTTCCTTACTTTTTTTGTGAACACCATTAAAGCCGTTTACGACTATGCTGATGTATTAAGAGCATCTATCGCGTCTGCCCCAAATGACCATCGCTTAGGTGCAAACGAAGCACCCCCCGCGATCATCTCAGTTTTTATCGGGCAATATCTTACCAAGGTTTTGCAGGATGTAAAAGAGAGGGTGTCTGAAAAAATGGATGAGCAAGATGAAAGTATGCTCAAAATTGACATTCATAAAAGCATTCCTGAGCTGTTAATGGATAACACGGATCGTAACCGTACTTCTCCATTTGCATTCACAGGAAATAAATTTGAATTCCGGGCGGTAGGATCTTCGGCTAACTGTGCAAGTGCCATGACGGTGCTGAGTACCATTGTCACCGAAACCCTGAAAAATTTCAAAAATGAAGTCGATGCCCTGATCGACAAGGGTGAAAAGAAAGAGATCGCGATCATGCATGTGATCCGTCAATACATTGTTTCCAGCGAAAAAGTATTGTTTGAAGGAAATAATTATAGTGAGGAATGGGAGAAGGAAGCCGAAAAACGAGGATTACCGAATGTAAAAACGACTCCGCTTGCATTGGATTTTCTTATTTCAAAGAAGGCTAAAAAATTATTTGAGCATAATAAAGTGTACACTCACGCAGAATTAGAAGCCAGGCATGAGATTGAGCTGGAGAAATATATTAAGAAGGTGCAGATCGAAAGCCGCATCATGGGCGAATTGGCTACAAGTCACATTTTGCCTGCCGCCATTCGGTATCAGAACTTACTGGCGAATAATATTCGGGGATTAAAAGAAGCAGGTTCGCCTGAATCGGCATATTGCAATCAAAAACGCATTTTGGAAAAAATATCTGAACATATAAGCAAGACCAGTGAGTTAGTTGAAAAAATGATCCTGGCAAGAAAGGAATGTAATAACATAACCGATACCAGAACCCGGGCTATCGCTTATTGCAGCCAGGTAAAAGAAAGATTTTTTGATGAGATCCGGTACCACGTCGATAAACTGGAATTGCTCGTAGATGATAGCGAATGGTATTTACCTAAATACAGAGAAATTCTTTTCCTGAGATAACCTCACCCCAGGCCTCTCCATCCCGATAGCTATGGGTAGAGAGTGCTTCCCACTCTGCGGGAAGGGTCAACATAGCTTCTGAACTGACATGAGAAGCAGCCTGTCAATCCTTTTGGTGCGATGGGCTTTTTTATGTCTTGGGTCAGCTCATCAGGTAGATTACAGATCCGTTCGTGAGGCTAGATGACATGTACCACACTGCGGCGAAATTTGATCCTGAGATAATTTACTACTGCTAATAGAAAATATTCTATGAGGCACCGGATTGTTTCCTGGTAAATGTGCTCACCCTGCCCTAGACAACAATAAATCTTGATATTTTGAGTTTGTGATAATAAATATCCATCCCTTATGAAAAAGACCATTCTTGCATTAGCCTCTCTAGCTTTTTTAGCCCTGGTAATTGTTTCCTGCAAAAAAAGTGATGCCGTCCCAAAGGACCCCACTCCTACTGTTAGTAATCTCAGCGGCAGTTATACAATTGCTAAGATCACCCTTAAAAATAATACTACCGGGCAGGAGACCGAACAAATCTATCCCGACTGTAAAAAGGATGACCAGCTCAATTTTAATCCCGATATGAGTTTCAATTACGTTGATGCAGGTCTTGTATGTCAGAGCCCTGGCTATTGGAGTGGTGTTTGGTCATTACCCAGCTCAACTACCCTGGACATCGATGGTGCAAGCTCAACGATCATTAAGTTCAACGGAACGAACTTAAATTTATCGGATGAATACGATGCAGATAATACTTTAATAACTTACTTAGTCAGAAAATAATAATTTCTCATTTCTTAAAGTTCGATTTCATCACTCTCAGCACGTTCCCACCGAGGATCTTTTTAATGGATTTATTGGAATATCCACGTCTCTTTAATTCGTCGGTGATGAGCGGATACTTTGTTACATCATCCATGCCAACGGGCAAAGAGGAAACTCCATCAAAATCGGAGCCGATACCGACATAGTCATCACCCACGAGTTTAGCAATATAATCGATATGATCCACCAATTTTGAAATGGTAGGACGATAAGGTTCTAATTGTGCGGAAAAATATTTATTCCAAACTTCATTCAGCTTTACCGCGTCATAGTTTTGTCCCAACGAATCCTTGATCTTTTTTCCTTCTGTGCCTTCCAGGAATGCCATTTTCTTTGCAAAATTGCTGTCGAGAAAACCTGAATAAAAATTTACGCAGATGACGCCTCCATTTTTGGCAACGGCTCTTATCTGATCATCTTTTACATTTCTGAAAACAGGACAAATATTCCAGACAGAGCTGTGGGACAGCAAGACAGGTTTTGAAGTCGTAGCGATCGCATCATAAAAGGTTTGTTCGCCCACATGCGAAAGATCGACAATGACTCCAAGCTCATTCATCCGTCGAACTATTTGTTTGCCAAATTCAGTTAAGCCTTTCCTTCGGGTAGAGTCTACATAAGTCTCTCCGCCAGCTGGCGGAGGAGATTTAGAGGGGGCCGTTTCAT
Source organism: Bacteroidota bacterium (assembly GCA_005883765.1). Taxonomy (GTDB): domain Bacteria; phylum Bacteroidota; class Bacteroidia; order Chitinophagales; family Chitinophagaceae; genus VBAU01. The sequence continues at coordinate 5,358 of VBAQ01000072.1, read as the reverse complement.
CCATAGCGCTCGTTGCCCACGAAGTGCTGTTGTTCCAGGTGAGCGTCATGTAGCGCATGCCTCGTTTGTATAAGCTATCAAGCTTGGTTAAATCATCTTCTATCATGTGCCCACCTTCGACACCGATTAGTGCGACTAATTTTTTTTGTTTGATCCCTTTTTTTACCTCCTTGTAATTTGTCGCCAACGTCATTCGAAAGGCATTACGTAGAGTAATTATTTCCAGTGAATCAATTTCCTGGTTCGCGTCTTTGAAAAACCCTTCCTTGTTTCGGGGAGTTCTATCTGTCCACACCGAAAAAAATTGTACGTCCAACCCTCCTTCCCTCCACCTGTCCAGGTCACTGTGACCCGTTGTTAAACGGTGAGAAATATCTTTTCCTTCCAGCACGGAGGAAGACAGAACATCATTGTGCGTATCAACAAGAACGGCTTTGAAGTGAAGTTTTTTTGAAGATTGGGCAAATAATAAAATTGGCAATTCAAAAATAAAAAGGATCAATATTTTTTTCATGTTGGAGGTTTCGTTACATGAAAGTAACTTTCATTTGAAAAGAATCGTTGTCTAAATGAATGTTTTTTTTCAATGTTTGAATGTTCTAAAATAGGAGCAGCCATTAATATCGACTTTTAATATTTTTTCTAAAAATTATTTTTACCAGCAAGTTTCAGTTATTACGCTGTATATGAAAATACAAAGAGACAATGTTAACATTGCTTACTCTGAACACGGGAACGGTGATATTAGTCTGTTGCTTGTGCATGGCTCTTTCATCAATAAAGAATATTGGAGCCACCAGGTTAAATATTTCAGCAAAAAATATCATGTAGTAACAATGGATCTCGGTGGTCATGGCGAATCTGGTAAAGATCGCAATAGCTGGACTGTTGAGGATTTTGGGAAAGATGTGGCTGCCGTTATTGATCAATTACGATTGAACAAGGTGATTCTGATTGGCCATTCGTTGGGCGGGGATGCAATATTGGAAGCCGCAGTCGCCAATCCAGGGCCGATCATAGGATTTATCGGTATCGATAATTTCAAAATGGCCGCTTCACCATTGCCGCTGACCGTTCAGCAACAAGCCGATAATATCCTGGAGAGTCTTCGTAAAGATTTTGCGAAGACATCGGAGAATTATGCAAGGATGGTTTTGTTGACAAAAGAAACTGATCAGCAAACAACCGAGCGGATTATCAATGATTATCGGAATGCGTACCCTGAAATGGGAGTTGCTTCACTGCACTCTGTTTTTCATTACTGGCAAAGAGAAAGGGAATTGTTACAGCAACTACCTTTCAAATTGCATCTTATCAATTGCGATTATTTTCCTACCAATGAGGAGTCATTAAAGAAATATGCCGGTTCAAGCTATGAAATTATTTCTATTCACGCTACAAGTCATTTCCCGATGATTGAAGTGCCTGAACAATTTAATAACGTTTTGGAAAAAACGATTGAAAAAATTTTATCCGATCAGACCAAAGTAACCTGAGGTTGGCTTTAATTTTTAAATGCTTTTACAACGTGGATCTGGAAATGCGAACGGTCGAAAAATAATCTGTAATAAAAGCAATTCCACGTCCGGATAATTCTTATATATGGCTATTTCATCCACGCATTTAAGATAATTACCGATAGTTCCGGAAATAATCCGCTTTTTGCTTTTTTCTTTGCATATGTCTTTTCCCAAATTTTCCCGGCCATTGGCTTTCGGTTTGATCTTCCATGTGCTGGGATGGTTTCTATTTTTCAGTCTCATCATTGCTTTCACATATAATTCGCCCGGTGGTGAAAACGTGATGCAGGAGATTTTTTCTCCCCCTTACCTGTTATTCTATGTCACTTATTTGGCGATTTTCTATTTCAATGCAAACCTGCTGATGCCCAGGTTGTACCTGCAAAAAAAACATCTTCTGTATTTTGCTCTTCTTGTTTTGCTTTTTATTGCTGTGTATTTCTTATCTCCCTTTGATCACCTCATTCGTCACAATAATCCGTTCCCCCAACGCCCAGGGTCACTCCCACCAAATCCGATGAGGCCAATGGGAAAAGGAGGACCGCGGTTTGACATCATCAGCCTCCTTCTGTTTGCCATGATCTGGTCACTCAGTTCAGCGCTTTCGATAATAAAAGAATGGAGAAATACACTGCAAAGGGTTTCAAGAGCTGAAGCGGATAAGGTCAAAGCGGAGCTGGCATTCCTGAAGGCGCAGATCAACCCGCATTTTTTATTTAATACGCTGAATAATATTTATTCGCTGGCTGTTACCAAAAATGAGAATACTTCCTTCGCCATCATGAAGCTTTCAAACATTATGCGCTATGTGACCGATGACGCCACGCGGGATTTTGTCGCGTTGCAAAGTGAAGTGGACTGTATTAGTGACTATATCGACCTGCAACGTTTGCGACTAAATAAGAAAACAGAGATCAATTTTTCAATTGGAGGCAACCTCGGAGACAAACAGATCGCTCCGTTGATACTGATCACCTTTGTGGAAAATGTTTTCAAGTATGGCATCAGCAATCACGAGCCCTCCGCTGTGATAATAAAAATTGTGGCCGGTGAAAGACAGATCGAGCTATTTTGCCAAAACAAGATCTTCTCGGGCTTACGAAGAATTGAACGCACGGGCATTGGTATTAAGAATACGGAACAACGGTTAAAGTTTCTCTACCCTGGTAAACACTCATTGAATATCACTATCGAAAACAGCCACTACAACGTTTTACTCACCATTGAAATATAGAATTAACAATAAAGAATATGCAGATAACATGTATCGCAATAGATGATGAGCCGCTGGCATTAGACCTGATAAAAGAATATGCCGGGAACTTTCCCGAATTAAAAATGGTTCAAACCTTTGATGATGCCATCAGTGGGGCCGAATTCTTGCGCAATAACGATGTTGACCTGTTGTTCATTGACATTAATATGCCGGATGTGACCGGTATCGAGCTGGTCAGGTCACTTGAAAAAAAACCTTTGACCATTTTTACAACTGCATACAAAAATTTTGCGTTTGAGGGCTTTGAACTTGAGGCCATCGATTATCTGTTAAAGCCAATCGACTTTGAGCGTTTCAAAAAAGCCGTGAACAGGGCCATTGAATTTTTCCAATACAGGCAGGGCACAAAACAAGAAGCACAACAGAGTCTTTTTGTGAGATCGGAGTATAGAATGATCAAAATTGATCTCAGCGAAATTGAATATATAGAGGGGCTTGAGGATTACATCAGGATCCACTTAAGCAATAAGAAGCCTGTCCTTACTTTAATGACGTTAAAGACAGTTCTGGAAAAACTACCGGCAGGTGAGTTTAAAAGAATTCATAGGAGTTACATCATCCCTGTGGATAAGGTACAATCAATTCTTAATCGAAAAGTGCAGCTAGCATCGGGTACGGAATTACCTATCAGTAATAACTACTTAAGTTTTATTGACGAGTGGATGAAAAAATAATTTGCAAAGTCAAATCTGCCGGGACAAAACATCAATTCGTCGATATTCTTTATGGGCAATTAAACTTTGCGGTTGGAAATATGTCCCAAACGCATACATTATTTTTATAGATTAACTCTACTTCACTTTCTACTCCTTTTCTACATTTTAAATCATTTCGCAGATCATTTTAAAAATGGTGAGTAGAAACTTATTTCGTTAACTATAAAAAACAGAAAACCCATGATTACGAGAATCAAAAACACGGTCTCTTTTCCCTTGCTTACACTTGCAGTTGCAGCGATCCTTTTAGCATCCTGTAAAAAAGAGACTTCGCAGTCATCATTGACCTCACAAACCAGTTCATCAACAATTGCAGTGGCGGCTTCGGAAAGCGGCCCGACGTCGGCGGACGACTCGGTATACGTTATACAACCCTGTCCACATGGCTACTCGAGAGATTCAATTAGCGCGGCGGATCTTCCTTCAACAGTCATTACTTACCTGTCTACTGACTACCCGGGATTCACGTTTAGCAAAGCCTTTGCAGTCAAGAACAGCTCCGGTCAAACGGCGGCTTACGTGGCTATCATCTATTTTAATGATAAGCCCGTGGCAATTCTTTTTGACAGCAATGGAAATTTTGTAAGAGTTCTTGAACAAAGAGATAAGGGCGATATTGACGGAAAGGGATGGCATGATGGGGGACGTTTTTGTGATCGAAACGGATTGCAAAAGGACACTGTAGCTCTCAGTGCCTTACCCACTTCGATACTCAGTTACATAGCGGCAAATTATTCAACCGACACGCTTGTAAAAGCCTTTCAAAACAGGCATGACAGTAGTTTTGTTGTCATTTCAAAAAACAATGGTCTGTTCGCGACGGTATTTGACAGTAGTGGAAATTTTGTAAAGCGAGTAACTCTGCCCGCACCACCGGGGATTGCCGTGGGAATAACAGAATCTGCTTTACCGGCAAATGTATTGAGCTATTTAAGCACAACATATCCCGACTATGTATTCGAAAAAGCATTTGCAGTTTACAACAATAGTAACGTGTTGCAAGGGTATGCGGTGGTAATAAACGCTAATAACACCAAGTATGCCGTGCTGTTTGATGCTTCGGGAAATTTTGTGTCTGTAAAAACCATATGGTAACATTCGGGTAGAACTATTTACTAGTCTCTGGGGTTGTGTGCAAGTTGTCGGGTTGAGGCTGTCTCAAAAGTCAATTTTTGGAAAACTTGCCATTAAGTCGCCAAGACACAAAGCTTTGACCTTCAATTTTATTTTTCTTTGTGCCTCCGCAACTTCGTGGCAAACAAAAAACTTTTGAGACAGCCTCATTAAAACTCTTGTTTGAATTCGCCGGTATAAAAAACCATTTCATCGACATTTATTTTCCTTTGCAAATTTTTTAACACACAACACATAAATGTTCGTCCAGTAACTGCGTTCATTCACTGGCTACACATTGAATTCATTCCGACCCATGAGAATGGAAATATTTTTCAAGAAAATAAGTTCCAATGAATGCATTCTTTAAAATCACGACTCTCATTTTTCTATTCTGCTCAGAGGGCGACAGGTTAAGATCACAGTTAGATCTTACAAAATTTGAAGTGGGAATCAACGGCGGCGCATTTATTTACCAGGGAGATCTTACACCGTCACGACTGGGTTCATACAGAACTTTAAAACCAGGAGTCGGGATCTATATAGATAGGATCATCACGCCGATATTGTCCTTTCGTACTAATCTAAGTTTGGGAAAATTAAAAGGTGACGACTCAAAATACAGCGTTCCGGAATACAGGCAACAAAGAAATTTCAAATTCAAATCGCCGGTCCTTGAAATTTCGGAATTACTCGTTGTCGATCCCTTGAGAAATAACCTGGCACGAAAATC
>VBAQ01000071.1 GCA_005883765.1 Bacteroidota bacterium | reverse complement strand
ATGTCTTCATCGCCGTATATATCTCCTCGGGTACATTTTTATAATCATACACCGAACCCGAGACATAAATTATACGAAGAGTCGATAAGACAGGGTCATACTTTATGGCAGCAACAACAGACGACGGCATAAAATTACTGGTCTGGTTACTCACAAAAAAAATTGTGCCAGGCGCCCTCGTCAAGGAATCCCAATTCTTCAGCAGAGTGAGATAAACTAAGTCAGGCAAGATCCTCAGAACCTACTCATCAAATCTCCTACGGCTGCCCAACTAACATTGGGTATAGATTGGTTGATGCTTTCCGGTGTAATGCTGTTGTCGTTTGGATCGTTGGCCTTGTGTACAAATTTTTGGAGGATGCCCGGTAGGGTCGCGGCAATGGCACCTGTGACCATTGGTGATAAACCAAATTTATTACCCAAACTACCAATTACTCCACCTTCAATTGCGTTGACAACCGGACTACCAGAGGCAATACTTCCTTGCAGCATGGATAATAGTCTTCCGGCGCCACCAAGAGCCGCTGCCTGGTTTTTTATTCCATTGGTCACCTGGTTTGCGACTTCGCGATGAACAGCATCTTTCTTATCATCAGGAATTGCGGAGGAGACCTGTGGATTGTTGTTTAAATGGTCTTTCACCATCTGTAAGATTTGATCAAACATGATTTTATTTTTTTAAGTTTCTGCGACGGAGATTAAATATACCAAATAATAGCGTGGCCAGAATATAGCGCAACCTTTGGTGTGGAATGAACGATTACGACCTTTTCATCCGAAATATTTTGCTCACCATTTACTTAACTTTAGAAACAATCATCTCAACGTTATGGAATCTTCACTGCCCGCCGAGACATTAGATCAACGACAATCTTCGATAGATATCGACGCAAAAAATTTTCGTGAAGCAGGTCATCAATTAATAGATGAGATCGCTGATTTTCTTTCATCCATAAGGGATTATCCGATCACTGCGGCGCCAACTCCGGGAATGGTGCGTGCAAAGCTGCCAGACACAATGCCATTAGCCGGCACCGGGGCAGTATCATTGCTCGAGGAAAGTTGGAAGCTTCTTGCAGAAAATAGTTTGCTCAACGGTCATCCAAGATTTTGGGGATACATTACTTCTTCTCCCGCGCCCATAGGAATGCTGGGTGACTTGTTAGCATCAGCTATCAACAGCAATTGCGGCGCGTTCGTATTGTCGCCGATGGCTACTGAAATTGAAAAACAAACCATTCAATGGCTGGGAGAGTTGATCGGTTATCCGGCTGGCGCAGGAATTATGGTTAGTGGGGGCAATGTGGCAAACTTCATTGGCTTTCTCGCTGCCCGCAAGGCAAAAGCAAATTGGGATATCCGCAAGCTGGGATTGGGCCCGCAGCAGGGAAAATGGCGAATCTATACTTCTGCGGAAACGCATACCTGGATCAACAAGGCTGCCGATCTTTTTGGTTTGGGTCTTGATGCCATTCGCTGGATACCGATCGATGCGGATCAAAAAATGAATATTTCGGTACTCGAGGAAAAAATTGTTGAAGATAAAGAGAAATGGCTCATTCCATTATTGGTAGTGGGAACAGCGGGTTCAGTTGGTACAGGAGTCGTCGATCCCCTGAAGCAAATTGCAGTGATTTGCAAAAAACATGATTGCTGGTTTCATGTTGATGGAGCTTACGGAGGATTTGCGGCTGCGTTGCCTGAATTAAAAGAGTTGTTTCAGGGTATTGAGTTGGCGGATTCAATTGCCATCGATCCTCACAAATGGCTGTATAGTCCCTTGGAAGTGGGATGTACGTTAGTAAAAAATGCCTCTGCGCTGACAGATGCTTTCAGTTTTCATCCTGTGTATTACAATTTTGAAAGCAAGGAAGAAGAGCGAACAAATTTTTACGAAAGCGGATTTCAAAATTCCCGGGGATTTCGTGCGCTGAAAGTCTGGCTCGGGCTACGCCAACTTGGAGCAGAAGGTCACGTCAAGCTGATACGTGAAGACATCGCGCTTGCACAACGGGCCTTTCAATTAATGAGTAGTCACGAAGAAATTGAAACATTTACACAACATTTGAGCATTACTACATTCAGGTACAAACCTGCGGGCATCGATGGCAAGTACGGACAGGAATATTTGAATAAATTAAATCAATCATTATTAGATCGTCTGCAAACCGGTGGGGAAGTTTTTCCGAGTAATGCCGTACTGAATGGAAATTTTCTATTACGTATATGCATTGTGAATTTCCGCACGAGGTTGTGCGATCTGGAAACGCTGCTTGACGTTGTGACGAAACAAGGGAAACTGATTCATGAGCAAATGCAAAAAGGCGCGGCGTTTGCCTCAGAGTGAAAATTTTCTCTCTATGGCATCCGCTGGCGTGGCAAGTGGTGGCGAAAAAGAGATTTCTACTTCGTATTCAACTGAAAGGTCAGCGTGTCAAAAAAGATCGTGAGTGCGTCCAACTTGCCATTCTTTATTCTCCAAATCTCGGCAACATCACCATTCATGATTTTCCCGTTGGGAAATGAATAACTATAGGTTGCGATTACGCATGCCGCATCACCTTCTATGATCGCCTGCTTTACCTTCATGGTGTTGAACAACTGGGAAAACCTTTTTATAATTCCTTTGTACGCCTCTTTTCCAACAATGGGATCTGTTTTTGTCATGTCGCCACCGACAAACTTAAAATCGTCGGAAATAAATTCATCCCATCCCTGTTTTTGCGCTAAACCTTTATAATAGTTATCGAGAAGTTCTTTTGTCGTCATATTGCTCTTTTTTATTTAAGAAATTCATTTGTTATTATAATGACGAATGAATGATATGAATAGGGACATGCATTTTGTTTTTTTTCAAAAAGCGCGGAGATTTCCGGTTAAATTGGCCGCGACTCTTCAACAATCACGCGAAAGAAGTATTTAGAAATGGTCAGGCCTGTTTGTGAAGTTTATCACTGCCTTCCTTTGGCTTGAAATACGTGAGCTTTATCGCCCTTGCTTTGTCCCGAAAAAGGGGCGGGACGGACATTAATGCATTTTCGTGACTATCTGCTTCTATAATAGCATAGGCATGATGGTCATTGTCATAACAACCCCATTCAAAGTGGGTGAGAAAATTTGCGTGGTACTGAATGAAATGTTTTACAGCCATCCGGCAATCTTCGGCAGTATGTTCTGAAATAACGAGATACCGATCCATTATGAATTAGTTTTGTTTAAAGGTAAACAGATTATATGTCCTCCAGGTATTTCCGCGTAAACCTGATGGCCATAGCCCCCTCTCCTACAGCTGATGAGATCCCGGTCAGTGCACCAAACCTCACATCCCCGGCCGCGAAAACTCCGGGCACACTTGCTTCGCACATATAAGGCTCCCTTTCCTGTTTCCATACGCTGTGAAATGTTTTTGCCTTCATCAGTTCCCTGCCAGTGAGAATAAAACCGTTTTCGTTTTTCATCACGAGGTTATTGAGCCATGATGTGCCTGGCTTTGCCCCGATGTAAATAAACAAAGCTTTGGCAGGAACTGTTGTTTCGTGTCCATCATTGCAATTTCTCATCGTGATCCTTTCCAACACCTTGTCGCCAGATACTGCTGCCAGTTCAGTGCGAGCTAATATTTTTATATTGGGCGTCTTGCTGACGTTTTCGACCAAATAATTTGCGGCGGTTTGCTTCAGCGTGTCACGCCTGATGAGGATATTCACTTCCTTCGCAAACTTACTCATATACATAGCCGCCTGGCAGGCAGAATTTCCACCGCCCACGATATAGATCACTTCATTTTTGCAGGCATGAGCTTCAACAGACGCAGCACCGTAATAAATTCCGGCGCCTGTGAAATTTTCAATGCCATCAATATTCAAAGTCGTGTATGCAGCTCCGGTCGCAATAATGATTGATTTGCTATGCACAACTTCTCCATCACTCATTTCGACGATCTTGTATCCATCCTTCACAGAGATATTCTTTACTTCTTTGGGCGTAAGGATCTCTGTTCCGAAGCGTGTGGTTTGAGAAATGGCTCGTCGTGTGAGTTCAGCACCGGAAAGGCCAGATGGAAAGCCCAAATAATTTTCGATACGATGACTACTGCTGGCTTGCCCGCCAGGATTATTTTTTTCGATCAACAGGGTTTTCAATCCTTCACAAGAACCGTATACGGAAGCGGCCAGCCCCGCCGGGCCTGCACCAATGATGAGCACATCATACATTTCGCTCAAGGGCTTTTGCTGCAAGCCAACACGGGCTGCAAGTTCCGGTAATTCCGGGTTGGCAAGAACAGAGCCGTCTTTTAATACAACAAGCGGCAGATCCGAATACGATGATTTCGCACTCAAAAGATATTGCTCTGCATCTTTATTTTCTTCAGCGTCCATCCATAGATAGGGAACAAGGTTGCCGGACAGAAATTCTTTAAGCCGGTGTGATCTCGGTGACCATTGAAAGCCTATGATCTTGATGGCTTCGTGATCGGGTTTATATAATGCCTGCCAATCTTCAAGCAGATCACTGGCAACCGGATAAAGTTTTTCTTCCGGAGGATTCCACGGTTTGGACAAATAGTAATCCAATTTTACATTGTTAATCGCCCTGATCGCTGCTTCTATGTCGGAGTAAGCAGTTAATAAAACCAGTTTGGCATCGGGAAAGATGTCTTTTGCCTTTTCAAGAAAAACAATGCCCTCCATTTCAGGCATGCGTTGATCTGAAATGAACAAAGCCACTGCTTCATTTTTAAGTTTTAATTCTTTTACCAGGTCCAGCGCTTCGCTTGCAGATTCCGTAGCCACTACCCGGTAATCTTCACGATACTTATTCCTCATGTCGCGCTGAATAGCACGCAGCACCTGCACATCGTCATCTACTAGTATAATAAAGGGAAGTTTCATTTTCTGGTTTAGCGAGATACATTTTAATGGTTATCAATTAACTGGTTTGGCAACAACAGGAATACACACCGCGAACTCTGTCCTGCCTGGCACTGATTCAACTTTTATTTCCCCGTTGTGATGTTTTACGATCCTGTTTACAAGATCCAGCCCGATACCTGTTCCCTGCTCTACATTCTTAGTCGTGAAAAACGGGTCGAATATCCTCGGCATAATCTCTTTCGAAATCCCAGCGCCATTGTCGATTATTTTCACTTTTACATTTTTGCTGTCACAAGATGTTTCTATGGTCAGCTCACCGTTTTGGTCAACAGCATAAATAGCATTGTCGATAATATTTGTCCATACCTGGTTCAACTCGCCGATATAAGCCGGAATATCCACAAGGTCCTTGCAATAAGTTTTGTTTACTGTGATATTTTTTTCCCTGATCTTATATCCCAATAAAGTAATCGTGTTATCAATATCCGTATGAATATTGGTCGGTTGTAGTTCATTGGTTCTGTCCATGTGTACATGGCTCTTGATAGCACTAACCAATGTCGATATGCGGGTAGAGGCTTCTTCCAGGTCTTTTATAATGCGTTGTGAACTCAGCAAATTTTCCAGCCAATAAATAAGTTGCGCCAAAACGTCTTTGCCTGAATTATTAACTATACTCTCGAGGTCTTTATCCGAAAAACCAGCTTCGGCAAACGTTTCCGCAGCTTCGCGGCTGATGTTGATACCTTTTTTTTGAAGCCAGTCATCGATGTTGTCTTCATTTTCCAACCGCTGCATCGCGCTGAGCTTATTGCTGCCCGCTATATTCTTTTCCTTTGCATCTACAAGTTTGCGAATGCTTTGGACTTGCTCTGCACCGATTCCACATGACAACATTTTCTCCGTTAGTTCATAATTCAATTTTACTCTTTTCGAAAGTTCAGCTGATATTCTATTGATGGCCGCCGCCGGATTGTTCAATTCGTGGGCAATACCTGCAGAGAGCTTTCCAAGAGCGTTCACTTTTTCATGCTGCAATTGCATGGTGGCAAACGATCTCGCTCTTTCGGTCATATAACCAATCAGTTTTTGGATAAGGTCCGGGGAGAGACGTTCCAATTCAGGAAAATGTTTTTTATCCATCAGCAGCAGTCTCAACTTCCCCACCGAATAGGAATAGCCGGGCGAGGTTTTCATTCGCGAGTAAGGCAGCAAGCCACTTACGCCGCCAGAAGTAGAATCGTTTACAAAACTGAAATAAAAAACCTGCCTGCCATTCACGTCCATGTAAAAATTTATTCCTCCTTCAAGCAGGAAATACATTTCATTTACCGGCTCGCCGAATTTGCGTACCAGGCAGCCATCTTCGTATTCATGGTACTCGCTGTGATCCAAAATCCATTGCAGGACATCATCGGGGAGATCCTTCACCGCTACTACATCCTTTAAATCCCGGATAGAAACAGGAGTCATAGTTTATAAAATTACATGTTTACAAGAGAAATAGTCGTGCAGTCTACCTCATCAACTCACTCAAGAAAGGATAATTCAGGCTGCCGAACAAAACTGTTCAAGCACATCTTTTATTTTTCAAAGCCTGCATTTTTTGTTGCCTTACTGTTAGCAACGCTGAGATTCCATGCCGTA
>VBAQ01000064.1 GCA_005883765.1 Bacteroidota bacterium | reverse complement strand
CCCTTATTCATAGATCTGTACAAACGATTGCTGCCGATATAAAAAATATCCTGGTTGTGTTTGCTAAGCAGGATAGGAGTTTGCCAGTTAAAGCGCAACGGCTTTTCACCCAATTCATGATAGGGCCTTACGCTTTTTCTTTCGCTTCTTGTTTTTCTATTCAACCGGCTATAGAATCCGAATTGCGAACCCGCATACGTGGTCGCATTGTCTCGTGTATCCACTTGTACCTGCATCCCATCGCCACCGACTAGCCCTTTGAAAGGGTAATCACCATTACTCTGCCAGCTCGGGTTATCCACGTTTGTAGAGGGACCGTACCACACATTATTATCCTGCAAGCCACCGTACACATTGTAAGGTTTGTCATTGTCTACGCTAATGCCATAATATTGTCCTACCGCCGGTGCGTTGGCAAAGAACCAATGCTCGCCATCATCATAAGTAATGTTGCAGCCCCCGTCGTTGCCTTCAATAATGTGTGAATCTCTTTTCGGGTCAATCCACGCTACATGATGATCGCCGTGTACATTGCGTTTGTCAATATTTTTAAAAGTTTTGCCTCCGTCAGTTGATAACTGGATAGGAACTCCTGTAATCACAACTTTATTGTCATTTACCGGGGACACAAATATTTTTCCGAAATAGTATCCATAAGTGCTATAAAGTGTAAGATTTTTATCATTCATTTTTTTCCAGGTCATTCCCCCGTCATTGCTTCGATAAACTTCGGCGCCATAAATTCCGGCATTCTGAAATCCATCGTCAAAATCCAGGTAGTCATACAGTGCAGAGGGTTTCACTTTTTTATTCTTTACCATATCCATGACAACTGCCGCAGAATATTTCGACGGAAAATTATTTTTCTTCAGGAATGTATCCAGTTTTCGCTGGTCAAGTTGAAGAAATGCATCTTCGCTGATCTCCTTAAAATCTTTTTTATGGTAAACAGTATCAGTTTTTTTTGTCGCAGTGTCAGGCTTTATCATGTTGTTATCAACAATGACATAAACTATCGATGGATTTTTGGGATAGACCGCGATGCCAATTCTTCCAATCCTGTCTCCTTTCATAAAACCCGAACCGGGCACTGAAATTTTTTTCCAGGTTTCCCCGCCATCTGTGCTTTTATAAATGCCACTAGTGGGTCCGCTTTCACGAAATCTCCAGGCGCTTCGACTCTTGCTCCACATGGCTGCATATACCTCATTTGGATTTTGCGGATTGACATCAATGTCCACCGCACCTGTAGTGTCATCGATGTATAAAGTCTGTTTCCATGTTTTGCCACCATCTGTGGTCTTATAAATTCCGCGTTCTTTGTTTGGAGAATAAAGATGACCAAGTGCCGCTACCCAGGCAACATTGTCGTTGGTGGGATGCAACTGAATTTTCCCGATATGTTGCGATTCAGGCAGACCCAGGTATTCCCAGTGCTTTCCTTCGTCGGTCGTTTTGTAAATACCAACACCTGCATAGGAAGAACGGCTGCTGTTCACTTCGCCGGTTCCCGCCCAAATGATCCGGGGAGAAGAATTCCAGTTCACGGCAATATCCCCGATAAAAAGCACATCGACACTATCAAAAACAGGAGTGAAGCTTTGACCATTGTTAGTAGTGTGCCACAAGCCGCCCGTGGCATACGCCACATAAAATTCGGTGGCATCTTCAGGGTTCACGTCTATATCTACAACGCGGCCACTCATCACACTGGGGCCAATACTGCGAAATTTTATATCGTTGACAATGGATTTTTTTTCCAAACGAAGACGCTGTTCTAGATTCTTCATTCTTTCTTCTGCCGGTGTTGGTCTCACCTGCGCAGAAACGTGCCCATAAGGGATAAATGTCAAAACAACGGCATATGAATATTTAAGAATGATTTTTAACAAGCCAAGCATAAAATGAGCAGTTTTTCGTTAGTAAATTGCACGGCATACAGTCCCGGAGTTATCGTTCAAACTTACTAAACTATGCGATTTATTTTTGTTTTTCTGTTGTTGATATCAATCAGCGGTTTTGGCCAATATAAAAACTATATCATCGGTCCGAAAGGCGACACTCTCAACCGGGTCGATCTGAAAAGCAAGAAGCAAGGCCCATGGGTGATCCATGTTAATGACAACCACGGCGAACGCGGATACGAAGAAGAGGGCTATTTTATCAATGATAAAAAAGAAGGAACCTGGAGGCAGTTTTCACTTGCTGGTGATATGATAGCAATAGAAAATTATCGCTGGGGAAATAAAGATGGCAAGTGTCAATATTTTACAAGCATGGGTGACCTGTTGCGGGAAGAAAGTTGGAAGGCTGTTAATCCCGATAGTCCTTACGACACGGTTGCCGTTTATGACGTGAACGATCCGACAAAAATTGTGGGAACTCAAATAGTAAAACTGGAGGGCTTTACTCTGAAGCATGGAACCTGGAGATATTTCGATCCAAATTTTGGTACATTGGTAAAAACCGAAAAATGGTTTTTAGATAAGCCGGCCACGGGAGATAGCAAAAATGACGATGATCTCCGACCCATTGATGTCAGCGATAACGCAAAATCAAAATCGGACACTACTGTAAAAAAAGGTACAGCAAAACCCCAGGCTGTTCTTGACTATGAAAAAAAGAATGCGGGAAAGAAGAAGATAAAAGTGAGAGAGGGAAGGACCAGTTATGCTCCCGTCCCGTAACGCTTACGCTAAAGCTTCAGCGTCGGCGCAAAGAGGATTTAGGAAATTTGCTTTCCTCGCATCGCGATTATGCTAAACCAAATAATAATACTTTCTTCATTGGGCTAAAATTAAGAAGCCATCCCGAAATGAAATGGCTTCTGAAGTCCTTCCCATTCGGAAGGATTTAGGATGGGCTTCTAAACGCTTTTTTCTCCTGTTTAGTATTTCCAGGCTAACTACATCGCCACCGTAAAAAAGATCGATGTTTACAATTCCCTTCTCCATGATTTTTCCGATCAGCAGATTAACATCATCCATTGCACAGTAGGAGGAAAAAGGCAGAGCACCAAGCTGGATTATCCGAATACGAGCGCAAGTTTTAGTTGGTGATCTCTATTGCTGAGCGGTAACAATCGAGCCGCATGCCAGGATATACTCTTCCTGGTTTGTTAGTAGGCTGAGAAGCAAAGCCAATAAAAACTCTTCGAGCAGTTGTCCTGAGTTTGCAATCAAGGCATCGGATTGTAGAGTTGCCGCTAACATCCCAATTCGTCCATCCTTGCGAAAACCTCTTCCTCTCACGCCGCTGGTTTCGAATTTCATCGGGTTGGATCGTATAATTGTTATAGTTACAGAGATAAATCTATTAATGGCGCACACCTCATCATGGTCCCATCTCGTCTTTTATCGCCTTGCTGGCCGTCACCAAGACCTTGTCAATGCGGTGACCATCCATATCTACGATCTCAAAATTGAATCCCTTCCATGCCATTTTATCTCCTGCCTGTGGTATCCGTTCAAGCTGGTGTAATATAAATCCCGCCAGTGTGTCAAACTCATGCTCGCCTTCATGCATCCAATCGGCTTTTTCAAAAAATACAAGAAAATCATAAAATGGAATTTGTCCATCGACAAGGTAACTGCCATCATCTCTTTTCTTGATTTCATAATCTTCCAGGTCAGGCTGAGGAATATCGCCCACAATTGCTTCCAAAATATCATTCAGCGTGATCATTCCCAGAACACTTCCGTACTCGTCCACGATAAAAGCCGAGTGAATTTTTGATTCCTTGAATTTTTCCATTACCTGGTAAGCGGAATTATTCTCCGGGACAAATAAAGCCGGTGTCATAATGTCTTTAAAAAGAGTGAGGTCATCTGTAACGTACAGATCTTTGATTGACACAACCCCGCTTAATTGGTCGATGTCGCCATCACAAATGGGATAGACCGAGTGCGGTTCCTTGATGATCTTATCTTTAATGATCTCCTCATTTTCATTTAGGTCAAACCATATAATATCACTCCGGTGGGTCATGAGCGAGGTAATATTGCGATCTCCCAAATGAAAAACACGCTCAATGATCTGCTGTTCCGCCTCATCAATGGTGCCTGCTTCTGTGCCTTCCGTTACCATCGCCTTGATCTCTTCTTCCGTTACGGCATCGTTTGTGGATCGCTTGATTTTAAAAATGGAAAAAAAAAGATTGCTTACTAAATTCAAAAGCCAGACTATAGGGTGAGTGAACTTTGCAAATACCCGCATAGGCCCCGCAACGATCTTTGCGATTTTTTCGGCTTTTAGCAGGGCAATTCTCTTGGGTATCAGTTCACCAAAAATGATAGAAAGAAAAGTAACAATGATAACGATCAAAGTCGTGGCAATAGTAGCGGCGTACGGTCTTAGGATTTCTATTTTTTCCACATATGGCGCGAGACTCTTACCAAATCTTTCGCCGGAATAGACACCTGTAAGAATTGCAATCAGCGTGATGCCAATTTGTGCTGCCGATAAAAATACTTCGGGATTATTGGAAAGGTCGAGTGCTGCTTTTGCCTTACGATCACCTTTTTCTGCCTGGCTTTCAAGGCGGGGTTTACGTGCAGAAACCAACGCTATTTCCGACATCACAAATAATCCGTTCAAGAATATGAGGCATAACAGAATAACTACATCCATTAAAGGGTCCCAGTTGGTTGTGTATCGAAGTTAGCGAATCCAAACTTTTTATTGAAAAACATGGCCAGGAATAAACCGAACAAAGTTCCGAGCAATGCACCCCCAACTATGTCCAGAGGATAGTGTATGCCTACATAGATCTGCGCATAACAGATCGCGAAGGCCCACACCCAGGCGATCCACGTCCACCCGGGTAAATAGTTGCGGAGGGTGAAATAAAAAAAGGTTGCTAATCCAAAATGATTGGCAGCGTGATTGGAGACAAAGCTGTAGCCACCGGCACATTGCTTAAGAAGCAAACGAACAGAGGAAGCAAACAAGGGATCATTGCAGGGACGAAGTCGCTCGAATACGTGCTTGAAAAGACGCGTGCCCACCAGGTCAGTTAACGCGACTGTACACAAAAAAAATATGATCCACCACCACCAGTTTCTTTTGAAGTTGACAGCTACGAACGCAAACAAGAATAAATAGAGTGGCATCCAAAAATCTGATTGCCTGAAATAGGGAAATATGAAATCAAAAAAAGGGTTTGTCCATTCGGAATTTATTTTCTGGAATAACCAATGATCAAAGCGATCAAGGGTGTGCAATATGTTGAGAAGCGAGAGCATAAAGTATGCTTGCAAATGTAACGGATGTAAAAATTAACATGCCAGGGTTGTTGGAACCGCTGAAATTCCCTTCTTTTGTAGTCCTTTTTCAGGAACGGTAACAACGGCATACACTACATGTTGATAAGATTAAAAATACCTAAGACCATTCTTTGGGTCATAAATCTATTCTTCATTTTTCTGTTAATTTTTACTCTGTTCAGACTGACAACTTTTTTTGCTTTTAAACCACGCGATCTCTCCTTTGCAGACTTGTTGCCATCATTCATGCTGGGCATTCGCTATGATATTCGTTGGATCGCGATCATTCTGCTGCCGATAATTTGTTTTAGCCTTATTCCGAAGCTTTCTCCATTTTATTCAAGGAAAAATAAGAAATGGTGGACGTGGTACCTCGCTGTCATGACCTTTCTTACGTTTTTCTTTTTTGCTGCCGACTTTGGAAATTTTTCTTACAATAACACGAGGCTCGATGCCGGTGCACTGAATTTTTATGAGGATAGCAGGATCGCTTTGCAAATGCTCTGGCAGACGTATCCTATGACATGGCTGCTGTTAGGTTTGGTCATTGCCGTGCTCTTTTTCCGGTGGATGTTCCGTCGGAGTCATTGGACCGTGATAACCAGAACGGATGGTTTAGGCATTCCCTACCAGCGTAAATGGTTTGTGATCACGACTATTTTTTTGGGATTGTCTGTGTACGGGAGCCTCAATTTTGCTCCGCTGACATGGAAGCGGGCGTTTGCGCTTCATGATAATTTTAAGTCATACCTGGCACTAAATCCCCTACAGAATTTTTTTGCTACTCTTAGGTTCCGTCAGCCTGCATATAATGAACCTAAGGCAAGGGAATATTTTCCATTAATGGCAAACTGGATGGAATTACCACAGAAGGATAAATTCAGTTACCACAGAGAAGTTATGCCGGGAAGCAATTCAATAGAGAGTCGCCCTAATGTGATCCTTGTTTTATGTGAGTCATTCAGCATGTATAAAAGCAGCATGAGTGGCAACCCACTGAATACAACTCCGTTCTTTAATGATCTGTGTAAGAATGGAGTTTTTTTTGAGCGTTGTTTCACTCCTCACTATGGAACCGCCCGTGCATTGTTTGCTGTTGTGACTGGCATACCCGATGTTCAATTATATAAATTTTCGACACGTAACCCGTTAGCCCTGCAACAGCACACTATCATTAATAATTTTGAAAAGTATAATAAGTATTATTTTTTAGGGGGCGATCCGGAGTTCAACAACTTTGCAGGCTTACTTCATAATATTGACGGGCTTCAAATGGTCACAGAAGGTAAATTTCATTCTCCCAAAATAAATGTATGGGGCATCAGCGATAAAAATCTTTTTCTCGAAGCGAATGAGAGATTGAAA
The DNA here is from genome assembly GCA_005883765.1 of Bacteroidota bacterium. Classification (GTDB taxonomy): domain Bacteria; phylum Bacteroidota; class Bacteroidia; order Chitinophagales; family Chitinophagaceae; genus VBAU01. Next base: position 1,504 of record VBAQ01000064.1, on the reverse strand, counting down.
AATGAAACCAGGCCTTTCTTTGCTATCATTCAAACGGCCGACAATCACCGTCCTTTTATGATCCCACAGGAAGACAGTGCTTTTAAAAAATTAGAACTGCCGATAGATACACTGCACAAATATGGTTTTGAATCCCTGAACGAATTCAACAGTTTTCGTTATTCGGATTTTTGTTTCAAAAAATTCATGGAAACTGCTTCAAAAATTCATGGAAACAGCTTCAAAAGAAAGTTATTTCCACAACACTATTTTTGTTTTCATTGGCGACCATGGGGTGTCCGGGAACGCCAATGAAATCTATCCCTCTGCCTGGACCGAGCAACGATTAGCTGATGAGCATGTTCCTCTTTTGTTTTATGCACCTTATTTGCTGCATCCGGAAAGGAAAAAGGAAATCGCCTCGCAAATTGATGTGTTGCCTACGATTGCCGGAATGATCCAGGAGCCTTACGTAAATACCACTCTCGGAAGAGATCTTTTGGATAGCTGTTTGAAAAATAATTATGCATTTATTGTTAATCAGGATGGGACCATCGGATTGGTTACCGACAATTATTACTTTACCAAAAATGTAAATTTTCCCGAAGAGCAAATCTTTCCGATTAAGGGAAACCGGCTAAACTTAAGCTGGCAGGAAGTAAAGACCATCAAAGCAAAAATGTCCCGGGTGACGACGGCCTATTATGAAACAGCGCGCTGGATGCTGATGAATAATAAAAAATAAGGCACAAGGTTCAAGGCACAAGGATCAAGAGAAATACGACTTTCATTAATTGTGGTTCTTGTTCCTTGTACCTTGAATATTAACTCAGAGCGTCTTCTCTTCTCCCGTCGCTGTATAATCTTTTCTTTTCATCGGTATGATCATTGCCTTTCTTTTTCGCTACTATAATTAGCCGGGGAGTTTTTCTCACATCGTAGGGATGCAATTTATAATCGCCAAAAACTTCAATCACCTGCATGTTTTGAAAAGAAAGCATATCGGTAAAATCACCTAACGAAAACTTGGCCACGACCTCTGTGTACTCTTCGGGCATCACCAGCGATGCATCGTGTACAATGATTTTCTTGTAAAAATGTGTCTCATCATCCCAGCGAACAATTTCATAAGTCGTGCCGTCGATATTTTTCATTTCATTATGCACTAAATGATCTTCTGCATAGTGCACATTCAAATAGTCAATGACAAAAATGCCCCGGGATCTCAAACTCGCTGTAATGGTCCTCATGGCATCATCGTGTTCACGCCGGGTGGCAAAATATCCGAAACTGGTAAAGAAATTAAACGCATAATCGAAATAGTTTATCCAAAAAGGCAGGCGGATATCATGTTGGTAGAAATGCAGATTGTCTTTTTCTTGCAAAGAATCCTTCCGGGCAAGTTGTTTGGCATACTCAATGCTTTTAAATGAAAGGTCAATTCCGGTCACATCAAATTGCATTTCGGCTAAAATTCGACTGTGTCGACCTCGTCCGCAAGCTGCATCCAGCATTTGGCTTCGTG
>VBAQ01000395.1:2304-2501 GCA_005883765.1 Bacteroidota bacterium | reverse complement strand
GCAAAGCATAATTCCCACCCGAAGGAACAGCGTTCGGAACTAAGTACCATATACCACCATTATTTACGGATATATAATAAGTCGTGCTTTCTGTAACATTCAAGCCAGCATCTGTGCCCGGCTTGGGACCAAACGACGCTGTGAGATAACTAGTTCCAGTGATATTATTATTTACAAACTGCAGCAAGTTACTTCTC
>VBAQ01000395.1:0-2181 GCA_005883765.1 Bacteroidota bacterium | reverse complement strand
TAATTTTTCCATTTACCAATTGAAGCAAATGAGAAATGGTAAGATTATTATTGAGGTTAAGTCCGCCTGAGTTGATTTGAATAGCATAGAAATTAGTAGGGCCTGAAAAATTGTGAATATTTGTGCTGTTAAAGATCACCATGCCTGTTCCACTTAATATTCCGGAGGCAGAGTTATCTGTCCAATCACTGCTGTTAGCGACTGAATTATTTTTCAGTCTGAGTGCTCCGTTAATGATGATACTACTTGCATCTTCCCGTGTGATCCCTCCCTGCAATGTCAGTTCCACTCCATTTTGTATTGCAATCGTTGCCCCGTTTTTTATGCGCAGTACTTCCTGTGAAGAACTATCAAGTACGGCAAGCAGTAAAAGAAGGAGCACTAAATTTTTTTTCATAACTGCTTTTTATTGTAAGAAATTAAAGAGAGCGCGATAAAGGCGTTGGTATCTCTTTGAGTTTTTCAAATGTATTCATGCCCAATTCCTCTTAGGGCATGAAAATGAAAAACATAAATGGTTTTCTGAATCATTTTATTTTTTCTTTTATTATTTGTAATTCTTTCACCAGTTCATCAATTTGCTTTTGTTGTTTTTCATTAATGACTTGTTGCATCTCTAAGTTTTTTTGCAGTTGCTTTACTGTTTTTTTGGATTCTTCGTTTTCTTTGACCAATTGTTGAATACCTGCGAGAGCAATGCCGGCAGGGTCCACAGTGGAAATATATTTTTTGTCTGTACCTACATTAAAGAGTTGATAAAATTCTTCAGCTATCGGCCCGATGTGGTATTCATTACCGGTGCCTTTGTAATGCCAGCGGCTAATATTGAGAGAGGAAATCTTATTTAGAATTTCTTTTTTATCAAGGGCTGTAAAATCATCTTTAAAATCAATACTGCTGCCATTTACCCATGTGCCGCCGGCTGTCAGATGAGCTCCATTTCCATTACCAGAATTTGTTCCCACTTGAAAAGCATTTCCACTGGCGGGGACTACGCCAAGGCCCCACTTGGTTGTAGCGCTGTTACCAATGATTGCCATGTTGACATCTGTGCAAACCACTCCCTGACCGATAGCTATGCAATTGTAAAAATCGGCACCGGTTACATCAGTATTAGCACCTAGAAAGACATTGTTGTATCCGTTGTCGTAACTAGAGCCTGCCCTATAGCCTAGGGCTGTATTGTATTGAGAACCGGTTGTGGAATGCAGTGCAGATTTGCCAATGGAGGTGTTGTAAGAGCCTGTGGTGTTATAAAACATTGCGTTCATACCGTCGGCAGTGTTTTCCGTTCCCGTGGTATTCGAATAGAGTGCCTGGAGACCGCTGGCAGTGTTGTAGGCGCCAGTGGTATTTGAAATGAGTGCCCAGGTCCCATTGGCAGTATTATCGTCTCCGGTGGTATTTACATAAAGTGCCCCGCTTCCAGTGGCAGTGTTGTTGACTCCGGTGCTGTTATAGAGAAGTGCCCTGTATCCATTAGCGGTATTGTTGTTCCCTGTCGTATTTACGTACAGTGCAGCGTGACCATTTGCAGTGTTGTAAGAACCTGTGGTGTTTGAAGCAAGGGCACCCCAACCATTAGCAGAATTGCTATTACCCGTCGTGTTTGATTGGAGCGCGCTTGAGCCACCGGCGGTATTGTAGGAGCCTGTCGTGTTGTAATGAAGTGCATAGTACCCGTTAGCAGAATTTACAGATCCGGTCGTGTTGGATTGAAGTGCGCCAGCACCAGTGGCCGTATTTGAACCGCCGGTTGTATTGGAATTAAGCGCGTCGTCAGAACCATTAGCTGTGTTGGAGTATCCCGTGGTATTAGATTGGAGCGCACCTTGGCCGTTGGCCGTGTTAAACGAACCGATTGTGTTGGATAGAAGTGCGTTTGCACCACCAGCAGTATTCGACGTACCCGTTGTATTGGAATAAAGCGCATCCAAACCGCTTGCTGTGTTATTATTACCCGTGGTATTGAGATAAAGTGCATTGGAACCATTGGCAGTATTGGAAGAACCCGTCGTGTTGGAATAAAGGGCATTGGAACCATTGGCAGTATTAGAATATCCAATTGTGTTGAACCTAAGTGCCGCGTTGCCATTAGCAGTATTACTATTGCCTGTGGTGTTGGAATAGAGCGCACTGAAACCGCCGGCAGTATTGTTATATCCTGTCGTATTGGAATAA
>VBAQ01000102.1:10348-17499 GCA_005883765.1 Bacteroidota bacterium | reverse complement strand
AAGAATGAGAAAAAAAATACTGGCGATATGCGGAAGTACAAGAAAAACCTCAGCAAACCAGAGGTTAATTAAGGCAATCGTCAAACTGTCTTCGGATACTCTTGAGATGAAAATATTTGATGGGTTATCCGGTATTCCGCACTTTAATCCCGACCTCGACAATAACAATCCCCCCGAAAATGTTTTACATTTTCGCAGGCAATTGGCAGAAGCAGACGGGATTTTGATCTGTACTCCAGAGTACGCAATGGGCGTGCCTGGCACATTAAAAAACGCGATCGATTGGACGGTTTCATCGATGGAGTTCTCACAAAAATCCGTTGCATTGATCACAGCTTCAACGGCGGGTCATAAAGCACATCAATCATTAATGGAAACTCTAAAAGTGATTGAAGCCGATATTCCCGATAGCTCTCAACTTTTAATTTCACATGTGCAGACAAAATTGGAAGACGATAAGATCATTGACGCGACTATTTTGAAGCAAGTCGAAAATGTTATTGCTTCACTGGTAAATACCATCTCCACAACTAAAGATCCACTTTCAAGTTCTTTTTAATTTTATCGCGGATCTATGCCCATACATCGGTTTGTCAAGTACAATGAAAGAATTTTACCAGGGTGAATGAACGTTGGTAAAGGCTGCAGCACCAAGCACAACAAACTCATTTTCTCCCTCTCTGTTAAGAAAATGTTACACCAAAAAAATTTCTACTAGTGGCAACCATTTGTGGAGTTTGCCCTATTTTAGGAATGCATCACACCTATTTTTGTTGGCTATGGAACTTATCGAACGAGACGATTTTCTCACTTCACTGAATAATGGATTCAAAAGAGCTGCTTCCGGAGACGGCCATTGTTTTTTTATTGTTGGCGAGGCCGGCATCGGCAAAACATCATTGGTCAAAACGTTTTTAAAAGAGATCGAAGATGAGTGCACTGAATACGTCGGTGCCTGTGACTCACTCTTCACTCCCCGGCCGCTCGCTCCGTTGTATGACCTGGCTTTGCAAATTAACGAAGACTGGGTAGATAAAATTGAATCGATTTCCTCGCGTGCGGAATTGTTTACAAAATTTGTACAGGTATTGACCCATAAGCAAAGGCCGGTTGTTGTTGTATTTGAAGATATTCATTGGGCGGATGAAGCTACCCTGGACTTCGTCAAATTTTTTGCCCGCCGTATCAGCCGCACGAAATGCTTGTTTATTCTCACCTGCCGTGATGAAGAGATCAAACAGCAACTTCCGTTACGAAACGTACTCGGAGACCTGGCGCCCGATACATTTACCCGTCTTGAGCTAACGCCTTTGTCACGACAGGCCGTGCAAAAACTGGCCGATCAAAAAGGATATGATGGCGAAGATGTGTATAGCATCTCGGCAGGCAATCCTTTTTATGTAAATGAGATCCTGGCAAGCTATAGTTCAGGAATTCCGAATAATGTCAAAGACTCCATTCTTTCTGTTTACAATCGGCTGGAAGAGGAAGCAAAAAATGTATGGCAACAATTATCTGTAATCCCGGAGGGATTAGAAGTGAGCCGACTTTACAAAATTGATCATTCGTGGCATGAGGCGATCGGCAACTGCATCGCAAGCAGGATCCTTATCATCAGGAACAATAAAATTTTTTTTAAACACGAGTTGTACAGAAGAACAATTGAAGTATCGCTCTCCCCGTTTAAGAGGATTGCTTTAAACAAAAATTTACTTCAACTTTTTTTGAGCTCATTTGAAGAACAAGGAGAAATAGAAAAAATCGTGCACTATGCCAAAAACGCCAACGAAAATGAATTGGTCGTGAAGTATGCCCCGCTGGCTGCAAAACAAGCCGCCTGTGTAGGGGCGCATATCGAAGCATCCAAACTATTTCTTACAGCTATTGAATATTCTGAAGGGGACGATACGGATCAGCTTGTAACATTCTATGAGGATTATGCCTATGAATGCTATCTCACCAACCAGATAAGAGAGGCGATCACGTACCAGGCGAAGGCATTGACAATATGGAAAGAAAAAAAAGAAATTGAACAGATCGGGAACAGTCTTCGATTTCTTTCAAGACTCTGGTGGTTCGAAGGCAATCATCAAAAGGCGGAGCATTTTGCAAAGCAAGCCATTACCGTGTTAGATGAACAACCGTCCTCGAAAGCGAAGGCAATGGCCTATAGTAACATGGCCCAGTTAAAAATGTTGTCAGATCAAACGGACGAATGTATTTATTGGGGAGAAAAGGCCATTGCGGTAGCACGCGAAATAAATGATGAAGAGACTCCGGTTCATGCGATGACCAGCATGGGTTCTACGCTTATGTTAGGCCAGTCATCAAAATCACAAGGTATTGCATTGTTAAAGCAGAGCCTGTCAGTCTCGTTGAAAAATTCCTATCACGAGCATGCGGCCCGTGCTTACGCCGCTCTGGGCAGTAACGCGGCCACCATAAAAGATTATGACTTTGCAAAAAAAACATTGGAGGAAGGAATTAGCTACTGCGAAGAACGGGATCTCGATTCACTCAAATTGTATATGTTGGGCTGGAAGGCGCGTGTAAATCTCGAATTGGGCAATTGGGCTGAAGCGTACAAGATTGCAAACAAGTTGTTGACAAAAGAAAATCTGTTACCGGTCATCAAGATCGGCGCGCTGGCAGTAGCAGCCACCGTAAAAATGAGAAAGGGTGAGCAAGATGTGCTTCCCTTATTACTTGAAGCGAAAACCCTGGCTCTTAGAACCACGGAACTTCAAAGAATTATTCCGGTGCTGGTAGCTTTACTGGAATATGAATGGGTAACCGGAAAAACTTACATTGAACAAGAGATACTGGATAGAGCAGTGAAAGGATTTGTAGAAGCAGATAAAATTTCTAAAAAAAGCAGGTTTTGTTTTTGGCTGAAGAAAGTGAGAAAACAGCGGGCAGAACCGAAAGAAGACTTAAAAAGATTGATTAACGCAACGACCGCCCAGGAAGAATCAGCATCATGGGAAGAATTAAGTTGCCCTTATGAGCAGGCTCTTTCCCTGTTCGATGGAAATGAAGACAACAAGAGAAAAGCACTTTCGATCATCCAGCAATTAGGTGCCGATGCCGTGTCTGAAAAACTGAAAATGGAAATGCGCTCATCGGGAATAAAAAAAATACCAAGAGGTATAAGAGAGAGTACAAAAATCAATCCTGCTCAACTTACAAATCGTGAACTTGATGTTCTTCAGTTATTGAAAAATGGTACTCACAATAAGGAAATCGCCGAAACACTTTTCATTTCTCCGAAAACAGTCGATCATCATATTTCCTCGATCCTCTTCAAGCTCGACGTCAGTTCACGGGCAAAAGCAGTTGCTGAAGCCGCCCGGTTAGGTATTCTAAAATAGGGAACGTCTTGGTGGAATTGGGCAACAATCCCTATATCCATAGAAAATTTTCATAGCAACTTTGTGTTAGAAGCAAAAAATAATACAATGAAAAAATTTATTATTGAAAGGATACTACCCGGCGCGGGCGATATGAGCGCCGAAGAACTAAGAGCTGTTTCAAAAACTTCCGTGGATGTGATCACGGAAATGGGGAAGGCTTATTCATGGGTCCAGTCTTTTGTTACTGCCGATAAAATCTATTGTATTCATATTGCCGAAAGCAAGGCGGATATTCGGGCACACTCAAAATGCGGGAATCTTCCGGTGAATGCAATTGAAGAAATAAAACAAATCATTGACCCCGCGACCGCAGCATAGAATTTTTATTTCAATAACCATTTTTTATAACCATTTATTTAACCATTAACCTTAAATTTTATCAAAATGAAACAAAACGTAATCTTTCTGATGCTGACGCTGGCATCACTCAATGTTTTTGCAAAAACTCCAACTGGCGACAAAGTCGATCCGCTTATTGAGGCGAAATTCAAAAAAGAATTTGGCTCTGCCGTGACGGTTTCCTGGAAAATCGTAGAAGGAATAACCATAGGCACATTCACCGAGCAGGGAGAAGTAAAGGACGTATTTTATTATGAAGATGGAGAGATCCTTGGTCGTGGAAAAATCATAAGAAGAGATATGCTACCTGAAACGGTGAAGACATCGATCAACAGGAGATTTAGTCCGGGAGTTATTCAGACAGTCTATGAATTTAAAGAAATAAGTTACCCGACACGCTATTTTGTTACGGTAGTCACTCCGCGCTACTCGCTCATAGTGGCAGCAGATGAGTTCGGGCAAATGGATGTCAGGCAAAAAATAAAGTCTAAGCCATTTTACGCCAATGTCCGCTGATGTCTTAGTCCTAGCCATCCGCCAGGCGGGTGGCTTTTTCTGAAGCCCCAGGTAGAGTTTGCGAACAAATTAAAGTCTCACCGTCGGCAAACACCACAAGCTGATTCAATACACGAATTCTGCAGATAAAATTTCCCGGATGATATTCTTAACGTTCGTAGTGCTATTTAAAAGACATAATTGTTTCGCTTCTCTTTTTTCATCTGCATTAAGGGAAGCGACAAAGGATTTACTTAAAGAAATGAGCAGCGGGTCGCAAGAGAGCACAAAAATGAAACCTGATCCGAGTTGAATTAATAAACAGAAAAATAGATGAAAGGGAAAATTGTCGTAGTCTTTTTATTGGCAACACTTACAGGTGTTTCGTGTAGGAAAGATGGGAAAGTAAATCCGGTGTCAGTTCCGCAGGGAGAAAAGGGATGGATAGTATCGACTGTGGCAGGTAGCGGCCTACCCTTCTTTGCTAACGGTCCTGCCTCAACAGCAGAATTCAGGACTCCACTGGATGTAGCCGTCACTGCCGACGGAATTATTTATGTAGCGGATGCTTTGAACCATCGCATCCGAAAAATACAAGGAGGCCAGGTCTACACTTTTGCTGGTACCGGCATCCAGGATACCACGGGTGGGATTGGTGCCGCTGCAGGATTTGCACTGCCTAGCTATCTCGTTCTTGACGCCAATGGGAATTTGTTCTCACTGGATGTTCAGGATCCACGTGTACGTAAAATATCACCCGCTGGTTTTGTATCTGTCGCTGCAGGCAACGGGTTAAACGGTTTTGCTGACGGCAGAGCCGATATGGCTCAATTTGGTAATGAGTGCCTGGGTATTGCTGCTGATGAGCAAGGGAATATTTATGTGGTCGATTGGAGAAACAGGCGGATCCGCAAGATCAGTATTACAGGCGAAGTAACCACTATTGCAGGCAATGGAACGTCAGGATTTGTCAATGGATTTGGCGACACCGCGGAGTTCTCCAACCCGGCAGGCCTTGTGATAGATAAACAGGGAAATTTATTTGTAGGAGACCAAAATTGTATACGCAAGATCACCCCCGATCGAATGGTATCCACTTTTTGCGGAAACATTTCTGTTGCAGGATACAAAGATGGACCAGCGGATGTCGCGCTGTTCTCAAGTATCAATGATATGGTCATGGATGAGCAGGAAAACATTTATGCATCAGATGAAAATCGCATTCGAAAAATAACACCGCAAGGCCTGGTCTCCACGTTCGCGGGAAGCACCGCGGGCTACAAGGATGGTGACGCGGCTTCTGCAAGATTTAACGGACCAGTAGGTTTGGCAGCCGATAAACAGGGGAATATTTACGTCGCAGATGATCACAATAACCGTATCCGCAAAATAAGTTTTCAATAGAAAATAATTTGAGAAGACGATACGAGGAGGGAACAATAGAAGGACGGCAAGGGTCAAAGGAACCGGGCAGCTGTGTTCAGCACCGGTTCTTCTTTTTCCGTTCATGCGTTCCTCGAAACAATCAATGTTGCGACACACTATTTAGAAAATCTCAATCAAATCATTCGACAATGCCGAACATCGCTACTGCGGATCTGGCAATTGCACACCTACCTGTAAAAAAATTTCGTCACAAGCGAATCGAATCGATCGATCTTTTGAGAGGTATTGTCATGATCATTATGGCGCTTGATCACGTTCGAGATTATTTTCACAACAGCGCTTTTATATATAATCCGGAAGACCTGGCTCACACAAACGTCGTACTCTTTTTTACAAGATGGATCACACATTTCTGCGCGCCTGTGTTTGTTTTTCTTGCGGGCACTGCCGCTTATTTATACAGAGCGAAGAGATCCACAAAAAAATTATCTGTTTTTCTTTTCACCAGGGGGATCTGGCTTGTTGGTGTGGAACTTTTTATTCTCTCTCTGTTCCGCACATTTAATCCGTCCTATCATTTTTACAATTTACAAGTGATCTGGGCCACCGGCATCTGCATGATCGTTCTCTCAGTAATGATTTACATGAATATCCGCTTAATGTTTTTGACAAGCGTTTTAGTCATATTCGCTCACAACCTCCTGGACAGTGTGCATGTAACGGGCAATAATGCCTTATCTTTTCTTTGGGCGATCGTTCATGAACCGGGTTATTTTAGTTTCGGAAATTTGACTTTTCACCTACACTATCCTGTGCTGCCATGGATCGGCATCATGGCTCTTGGATATTGTTTTGGTAGCCTGTACGCTGCCGGCTATGATCAGAAAAAAAGGAAAAAAATACTTGTATATACAGGGATCAGTTCAATGATTCTTTTCATAATTCTGCGATCCGGTAATTTCTATGGCGACGCTTCGCATTGGTCTGTTCAAAAAAATCCACTCTTTAGCCTTTTATCTTTTCTGAATGTTACCAAATATCCACCTTCATTGCTGTATGTGCTGATGACCCTTGGACCATCTTTCATTTTTCTCGCTTTGGCCGAGGGGCGAGTGACTTCACTTAAGGAGAAGATCATCGTTTTCGGAAGAGTACCGATGTTTTATTACCTGGCACATATTTTATTGATACACGTGTTTGCTATGATCGGGGCAGTCATCCTCGGTTACAAATGGTCAGACATGATTCTGACGACCATGATCAACCGTGCTCCGGCATTGAAGGGATATGGTTTTAATTTAATTATCGTGTACATGGTTTGGGTAGCGCTCATCCTAATGTTATACCCATTATGCAAATGGTTCGATCGTTATAAGAGAATACATCAATCTGGCAAATGGTGGACGAGTTATTTATAAGAGGCCAGGTCAATTGGTCATTTTTGTGAAGAAATTTTTTCTCATGTGGTCGTTAGTCAAAGCCTGGTGTTTTTACACTGGGTTTTTTCTTTTGATCACT
>VBAQ01000102.1:0-10307 GCA_005883765.1 Bacteroidota bacterium | reverse complement strand
CTGCGCATTCATTTTCAACCCGAGTGTTTCTCTTAATCCGCCGTTATCAATTAGGGAGGGCACGCCGAGATATACATCATTCACTGCAATGTCAAGTCGAATTTTATAGGGGTCAGCGCAGGACGCCAGGACAAACATCAGTTCTTAGATTTGGCTTCGATCTCTTGTAAAAAAACCAGTACAAAAATTATCCACCATGAAACAGTGTTCTCATATGCATCTTAACCCCTGCCGCTGATTATTTTCAACACTTCAGTGGGGTTTGTTCAAACGAAAGGCGCCTGGACTTTGCAAAACCCAAACGCCTCACCGTAACATGAAAATATTGCTAGGAATTAATCCTTCTTTTCTGTTTTTTCTTTTGGCTTCAATGCCTCTTTTCCTGTCTTTTTTGTTACCACATGCTTTTTATCACTGGCGGTTTTATGTTTGTATTTCTCGCCATGAGAAATTTTGTGATGTGGGTGTACTACGTTATGAACCTTATCCGAAGGTGTGGTCACGGGTTTTGTCTTCGTTTCCTGCGCATTGATAGCACAGATACCAACCACAAATATCAGTGCAAGGGATAATAATAGCTTTTTCATAAATTTCCTTTTTAGCCATATCAACTAAAAAGATTATGCCAGAAGCTTGTTTTGACAATCACGAGATGTTAATCGGCGGTTAACGGCACATAAGGTCGCATCAGGATTTAGTTCGCCCGAAATTCGGCGCGGAAAAAATTTGAAGTACATTTAATAAGGCATTGCTCCCAGGTTAATTCCACCGCTTTGAAGAAAGAATTGTCGTAAAAGCATTTTCTGACAAAATAAAGATCATTCACCCATGCAATATAAGTTTAAAGAACCCGTACTGGGCAGAAGCAATATTGAAAAATACCAATGCACCATTGAATGGCGAAATGGAAGGTTCATTGCTGATGAACCTCCCGCATCCGGCGGCAAAGATACTGGCCCTGATCCTCATACGCTGCTTCTCTCATCCGTCGTATCCTGCACATTGATCACATTGCGGATGTATATTGACCGCAAAGGTTGGGATATTCCAAACATCGCAGTAAACGGTAACCTCTATGCCGACGCAAAAGATGGAAAAACAATTACAGTCATTGACCGCGATATTCTCTTTCTGAGCCCGATCGATGACGAAAGGAAATTACGGCTCCAGGAAATAGCGAGCAGGTGCCCGATCTCAAAAATTCTAGAGAATGAATCCAGGGTGAGAACTTTTGTTTTCAGGGATGGAGAGACAGAAAAGAAGATTAAATATGGCAACGAGGAAATTACCGTTGTCTGGAAGCCAGAATTTTGTCAGCACTCTACTCGTTGTTTTACCCAACTGCCTGACGTATTCAATCCAAAGGTGAGAAAATGGGTTAACGTAAACGGTGCTTCCCCGGAAAAGATAATTGAGCAGGTAAAGAAATGTCCCTCTGGCGCTCTCACATTTTTTTTAAACAAGGACAGTAATGAATCAGAATGAACCAGCGCCCAACCCCGACGGCCTTCGAAAATAGTATAACGTTCCATGAAGAGTGATACAAAAACAGATGGCCGCAAAAATTTCCTGCTTGGTTTTAAAACGCTTGCCGGCAATTTTTCGCCATTGAGAATCCGTAGCATCCGGATCTATATGGTAGGCCAAACTGTAAACCTTCTTGGTGACTGGATGCAACAAACAGCCCAGGCATGGGTAGTGTGGGATCTGACTCACAAAGCAACATCATTGGGAATTGTTGCTTTCCTATCGCAAATTCCCTTTTTTATTTTTGGCCCCTGGGTGGGTACATTTTCTGACAAGTATGATAGAAGAAAAATCTTGCTTTATACACAGATCCTTACAATGTTATTTGCTTTTGCATTGGCTTTCCTTATTCAAGTTCATCGTCTTTTACTAATTCATGTCTATATTCTTGCATTCTTGTTGGGCACTGCCACTGCTTTCAATGTAACCGCCGAACAAGCATTTATCGGGGATATAGCAGGAACTGGCAAAATCAAAAAAGCAATTGCGTTAAACAACATTATTAATCAACTCACACGACTTATTGGCCCCGCCATTGCCGGATGGTTAATAGCAAGCGTCGGTCTTGCACCTGCATTCTGGTATAATGGATTTAGCGTCATCATTTCGATTATTTGTATTTTGATAATTCATTCAGTACAAAACGTCAAAAGAGCTGACGGAACCGGTTTGAAGCAGTTTAAAGAAGGTCTGATTTTTTTTCGGAATCAAAGACTGCTTCGTTTAATTATTCTTTTTGCCGCAATCCAAACATTCTTCGGATTGTCAATAATTCAACTGCTCCCGGCGTACTCAACGCTTGTATTGAGTGGTGACGCCAGTACTCTCGGGAAATTAATTGGATCGGCAGGAGCGGGTGCACTGGCGGGAATCGTTATTGTTTTACCATTTGTTCAACGAATTAAGAGATCATGCGTTGCTATCGGTGGCGCCGTGATCTGGGCCGGATGCTGGTATCTCGCCCTATCATTTTCTTCGAATTTGTCGCTGTCTATGACCTGCCAGTTCATGGCAAGTCTCGGCGCCGCTAACGTGTTGACACTGTCAGCCGGTTTGGCGCAAGAACTGACGCCCGTACATCTGCGTGCCAGGATCATAAGCACATTCCTTATGATAATTCTGGGATTGCAACCGTTCGCATCCTACCTGGTAGGCAGGGTCGCCGATATGATTGGACTAAAAAATACGATCCTGATTAACGGAACGTGCATGGTTGTTTTTCCGGCGCTTCTCTTGACTGTACCGTCCCTATTCAGACTTAAGGCAACCGTAGAAATTCCAGTCCTAAGAAATCAAGCTGCCTAAAGGCAAGCAAAAAGCAGCGAGAAAATCTTTTGATCGCAGCTATTGTTGCGTATAGAGGATTCCAAATATTACAAAGAAGAATTTATAAATCAGACTATAGAAACAGATTTGATCTTCTTCATTTTTGATAGCCCCTCGCACCTTGTCAAGGCAACCAAAAATAATTAACCTCATTATATATACGCGACACTTGTACATGCTTCAGGAGATTTTAATACTTTGAACAAGGCCCTAACTTCTCATGAAAAAACGGGATGAATTTCCTCCTAGGTGAAATCTCTAATCTAAAATATTTAATATGTGTTTTTAATGGGAAAAGTTTAACTTTAAAATCCTGCTCCCTGTAAAATCATGTAACAACTTATCCTACCTGTTCAGAGCAAGTTTGTTAAACCAAAACATCCATTATGAAAAAAGTTCTTCGGAAAAATCATCTTTTCCTACTCGCGATTTTTTTGGTCACGGCCCCATCATTGTTCTCACAAGTTACTACAGCAACACTCAGCGGAATTGTCAAAGATGCGGCGGGTGCAGTTTTGCCTTCAGCTACTGTGAAGGTGGAATATCCAGACGCCGGTATCAGTCAGACACTCGTTACCAGGTCTGACGGAAGATTTACAGTTCCCAACCTGAGAGTGGGTGGTCCGTACAGGATTACGGTAAATCACGTCAGTTATCAACAAGCGGTTTCAGAAAATATTTTCCTTGAACTCGGGTTAAATAACACGGTTGAATTTAAACTGGAACAAAAGTCCACCGAGATCGGCGGAGTAACTGTTGTCAGCCGGTCAAAAATCTTTGATGACAAAAGAACTGGTGCTTCCACCAATATCAACAACCGCATGATACGTGTATTACCAACTATATCACGTTCAGCAGACGATTATCTAAGATTGACACCGTCAGCCTCCTCAACTTATAACGGACTATCTTTTGCCGGACGCAATGGTCAATACAATAATTTTTCATTGGATGGAGCCGTGTTCAATAATCCATTTGGATTGGATGCTCCGACTCCCGGTGGGCAGACTAATGCTCAACCTATTTCCCTGGATGCGATCGACCAGATACAAGTGAATATTGCTCCTTATGATGTTACTCAGGCTGGCTTTACCGGGGCTGGCGTCAACACCGTTACTAAATCCGGAAGCAATACCATTACCGGAACAGCATATGCTTTCTATCGCAACCAAAGTTTGACAGGGAAAAAAGTGGAGAACACTAAACTAACTGTACCGGATCTGAAACAACTGCAGGTAGGTGCTGCGCTTGGCGGGCCGATACTAAAGAACAAACTATTTTATTTTTTAAGTTTTGAGACGGAACAAAGAAGTGATGAGGCCACGGCTTATGTTGCACGCAATCCCTCCAATGTTGGCAAGCCCACGACGTCAAGAGTATTGGAACAAGATCTGATCGATGTGAGTAATATTCTCTTTGCCAGGTTCGGTTATGAAACTGGGCCCTACCAGGGATTTATCCATGACCAAACAAACTATAAATGGTTGGCAAAACTGGATTGGAACATCAGTGAAGTGCATAAGCTGTCTATTACTTATAATGCCTCGATGCGAGTAAAGACAAACCGGCGCATCCCAGCGCCATTGGACCGCGTGGGCCCGATTATACCACACTTCAATTCAGGAACTCAGGATACGAAATAGTCAATAAACTAAATTCATTCAGTTCGGAATTGAAGTCGAACTGGAAAGGCAACTATGCAAATAAATTGAGATTAGTATTCACAACCTTCAGAGACAAACGCAATCCATTTTCCACTCCTTTTCCGGTTGTAAATATTTCAAAATATGGAACGAGGTATATTGTGGCCGGCCATGAACCATTTTCAATTCATAATCGATTAAACCAGGATGCTTTCCAGGCTACTAATGATTTTACAATTTACAAACGCAATCACAGCATCACTCTCGGGGCCTCATATGAGTCATTCAAATTTGGAAATTCGTTCAACCTGACGGGCTATGGTCCCACTTTGTTTTGGGATACCGACATTCAAAGATTCAAGGATAGTGTTCCGGTGGGCGGAGCTATCGTATTCAATGCATATCCTCTTGATGTGGATGTTAATTTTGCAAGAAACCATGCCGCCGCTGATAAATGGACCTGGTATTATTTAACCGTGGGGCAAGTTTCTCTTTATGCGCAAGACGAATGGCAAGCGAGTGAACGATTCAAACTTACATATGGATTAAGAGCAGATCGCTCTCTGTATTTTAATTCCAGGTATAACAGCGCTAATCTGAATCCGGATGGCACGTTTGCGGGAAGTTACACAACCGGCAAACCGACAGTACCCAATAATGATAATCTTACATTGTTTGACAAAGACGGCAAGCCCGTAACCAACGGACAAGGAAAAGATCTTGACAACACAAGATTGCCTAAAGGATTATTACTCTCACCAAGATTAGGATTTAACTGGGACGTCGAAGGCAATCGCACTCTTCAAATAAGAGGCGGCTCAGGTTTGTTCACGGGACGTTTTCCATTTGTGTGGGTTGGCAATCACATTGGTAACCCATTCAGCTTTTTCTACAACGCGACAGATAAAGATTTCAGATGGCCACAAGTGTGGAGAACGAACGTGGGAACAGATTTCAAAATTCCGTACGGAACGATCTTTTCTTTTGATATCGCGTATACAAAGGACATCAAAGGAATGATGGTACGTAACTACAAACTCGGTACTCCAACCGGTACGTTGAATTCCGGAACCGGTGATAAAAGGAATATTTACAACGCGTCTGACCAGGGCACTGCCAACGCCTACGTTTTTACAAACACAGATGTGGGCTACCAATTCAACATTACGCTGCAGGCGCAACAGAATTTTGCCAACGGTCTTTACGCAATGGTTGGTTATAATTACCTGATAGCAAAAGATGCCAGTTCTATTTCCGCCGAAATATCGAGCGATGCGTTTGATCGCAATCCTATCTTGAATAATGCTAACCAGGCAAGACTAACGCCCTCTCTTTACGGTAACAAACACCGTTTCATTGGAGCATTATCAAAAAAATTCGAGTATGGAACTAAAAAGGCGTTAGCGACTACCGTCTCGTTATTCGGAACTTTAACATCAGGGAATCGGTTTGCTTATGTCTATGGAGGAGACATTAATAATGACGGAACAACGAGCAACGACTTGTTGTACGTTCCTACAGATGCAGAAATAGATGTCATGAATTTTGCGCCGCTCACCGATGTGAACGGAAAGGTACAAGATGCGGCTGCACAAAGAATAGCTCTGAAATGGTTTATCCAACAAGACGATTACTTGAGAAATAGAAGAGGTCAATACACCGAAAAGTATGGCGCCGAAACGCCATGGTTCAGCGAAGTTGATCTAAGAATACTGCAGGATTTTAATTTCAAGGCCGGAAAGTCAACAAGAACGATCCAATTCAGCATTGACATACTTAACCTGGGAAATCTTCTTAACAGCGACTGGGGTGTGAGAAAATATGCGACAACATCCGGATATTATCAACCGTTGTCTGTTTCGCTGGCAGGAAGTGTGCCCACATATCAATTTGATCCAACCGCGAGAACAACATTTATCGCCAGTCCTGACCTCATATCAAGATGGCAAATGCAGTTTGGCATTCGCTTTATATTTTAACTAAGAAATCCACAGCAGAAAGTAAAAAGTTAAGCACTTCGGTGCTTAACTTTTACCCTTGTATCAGAAGTTAAATGATATTAGTTGGTTGGCTGTAGCTCATTCACTGGCTTAGGTTGGAAATCAGCGAGCTTTTTATTTGTTTTTAGCGCCTTACCATTCTGCCTTGCTGAAGCCTTTGCAATACCGGCCGCTAACTCTTTGCTAAACTTCTTCAGTTCGCGATCAAATTTTTTCTCCTTCAACTCAGTTTTATACTCTGCAAGCGCGGTTGAAAGTTTTTTAAATATGATCTTCCTTGTTTCTTTTTTTGACAATCTTTTAGCAGCATTTGATTTATTCATGTTATTTGATTTGACAACATAAAATTAATAAAGAATTAATATTGGCAATATTAAGTTTTGCCGCCCTGAAATAGTATTCAAAAGAGTAGCTCCCCGCAGAAAACTCAATCCCTTCCCGACGGGCTATTTTTGCAGGTGCATGGCTTATTTAGCAAACAGGGATAAAAAAACTTATGATGTTGTTGTGGTCGGAGCAGGCGCAGCCGGAATTGCGTGTGTTAAAGAATTGGTCGATCGTGGATACAGAAATATCGCTTGCCTCGAGGCGACGGATAAAGCAGGCGGCCGTGTAAGATTTAACAGCAAGTTTGGCGATGTTGGTGGAATGTCCCTGCACTTACCAAATAAATTCCTAAAGGTTCAGAATTTACATAGTGAATTCTGGGGAGCCTCAGACCTGGTAAAGTTTGCGAACAAAAATAATTTCAGTTTTTACAGAGAAAACAACAGGCCAAAATTCAGATTATACCACAATGGTCAAAAGATTAAGGAAGGCATAGTCAATCATGCCAATTCTTTGATCATGAATGCCATTAAAAGTGCAATCGACAAAATCAGAAAGAAAGAACTGCCTGCCGAAATATCATTGAGAGAAGCGCTTTCGGACTTGCTTGAAGATGATATCTGTCGTTCCTTGATCACCACGGTATACTCCACCACAGATACGGGACTCGATGTTGAGGAAATATCGTTTGTTGATTACACGAACACCATGCCCTCAAATCCGGGACTTTTTCCAATAGATGGAATGGGCACACTTCTTACGGCCTATGCACGGCCGATAAGGCAGTATATATCCTTTAATAAGGAGGTCTTGGCCGTACGAAATGATGCTGGCTTAATCACCGTGAGCGGCCTAGATACAAAGACCGGAACATCTTTTGGTATGAATGCCAAAACGCTCGTTCTTACTGTCTCGATCGGCGTTTTGCAATCATGGACGAAAGAAGAAAAAATCACACTTGCGAAAGAGAAAATCCTTGCAATAGACAACATTAAAATGGGACGACTGAATAAAAATATATTGCTGATGAAAGAAAAATTTTTCACAGAAAATAACATCAGAACCTTTACTCACATCAACATACGAAGTAATCGTCTGGACCAGGATGCGAATTTCCTCGCAGTCAATCTTCACGGAAAATATTTCATGATAAATTTTGTCGGTGGGAAGAAATCATTGCGTTACGAAAAAAAAGGAACGAAAAGATTCATTGAAGATTCTCGCCTCGGTCTTTGGACCAGATGTTTATGAGTTCTTCATTGATTCATACCTCTCTCAGTGGAACACAAACAAGTTCTTTCATGGTGCCTACACTGCTTCTACAAAAGAAAACCTCAATGCCAGGTTAGAGCTTTCTGAACCACTTGATAAAAATATTTACTACGCCGGCGAAGCCGTGCGTTATTCAGTTGATGAGATCTCCTACCACACTCACATCAGCGGCGCATTGCACAGTGGATTTATGACTGCAAATGCGGTGATCAGGAATCTTGAATTTTAGATTAGCCATTTCCAGGTTCTATTAAAAGCAGCGAGTTTGATAATAATAAAGGCAGAAAACCGACGAAGATATTCGCAACGTTGCAATTGACTTCGAAAATAACAACAGAGATTGACCCTGTCCTGAAATCATGAGGGAGAATAGGAAAAATAATGCCTGACAGTCCGCATGATTACCCGACCCAACCCTTTTATAACGGTAATTTCTCCTGTCACTAAATGATTACTTAATCAAGAAAAAGCAGTGAATGCTGTAAAAAGTCTAAAAACCACGTAAGAAAATTGGACGTTTGTCCTTCATATATTTAAAACAAGAAAACAATGAAAAAAGTTATCAATTGGTTCCTCAACCCGCCCGTCACGGGGCAACCTACTATCTTAGTTCTTCGCTTGATGGCAGGAAGTGTCTTTCTTTGGGAAGGTGTATTAAAATTTGTCTACGTGAATCAAGGTGTGGGACGATTTACAAAATTAGGCTTCCCATTTCCCGAAACTACTGCACACATAATAGCAGTTGGTGAAATTATTGGTGGGGTACTTTTAATTCTCGGTTTATTCACGAGAATCGTCGCCTTTTATTTTATCATACAGATGATTGTAGCCATCTTAAGCACAAAAATCAGTTTGTATCTGGGAACAAGTCCTTTACCTGCCCCTCCGGCTCCGCCAAAGATGGGAATTTGGGCCGTATTGCATGAAATACGCTCAGACTTTGCCCAGATATTCACTTGCCTTTTTCTGTTGACTGCAGGGGCTGGAAGAAGGTCGCTTGATTTTATAATTTCTGCTTCAAAGAAAGTTTATAACATAAGTCAAAAGCAACTGGCAGCATAGAAATGTAAATTCTATTATTGTGCTGTTGTTTCAAAGAAATTTCCCGGCAACGGCCGCGAACATTATTGTTTGCCTTATGTATGCAGATCCTGAATGTTGGCACAGTTGACACCTCGATACTTTAATGTCCGATGAATACTGCAAGACCATAAGATATTCTTTGAATAAGGTAAATCTTATGATTGTAATCCGTGTGCTATGATTTCATCAATCACCATAGAGCAAGCAGCGCAAGCCCTGTCTAAACAGACGGTGCAGGAAATTCTGGAAAAACATTTTTGACTCAGAGCAAAGTCCCCTTCAAAACAATCGCTGCAATACTGAAATAAATTACTAATCCAGTAACATCAACCAAGGTAGCTACGAAGGGAGCAGATGAAGTTGCCGGATCAATTTTAAGACGTTTTAAAATGATGGGGATCATTGAGCCGCTCAGCGTTCCCCACATAACTATTCCTATAAGGGAAAAGAAGATCGTGATGGCAAGCAATAACCAGTGTGCTCCGTAATCATACCAATGAAATTCTTGCCAGGTGGTGATCCTGATAAATCCGATCGTTCCCAGTATCACTCCTAGTGTCAGCCCCGACAAAATCTCCCTGCGCATTACATACCACCAGTCATGGAACGAAAGTTCTTTCAATGCCATGGCCCTGATGATAAGTGTGGCAGCCTGGGAACCACTGTTACCTCCGCTTGAAATTATAAGTGGAACAAAAAGTGCCAGCACGACTGCTTTTGATATCTCACTATCAAAATATCCCATGGCGGTCGCCGTAAACATCTCACCTAAAAACAAAAATACCAGCCAGCCGGCTCTCTTTCTGATCAGCTGAAAAAATGAAGTTTTCATGTAGGGATAATCTAGGGATTCGACTCCACCGAATCTCTGCATCTCTTTTGTATTCCTTTCTTCTTCAACATCCAGAACATCGTCTACCGTAATTACACCCAGCAATACATTATGGTCATTTGTCACAGGCAACGCGGCCCGATCATACTGTTTAAAAACATCCACGGCTGTTTCCTTGCTATCATTCAGATTCAGCTTCACATAAAATCCATCCATGATGTCCTCCACTTTTTTTGCGGGTTCATTCAATACCAGTCTCCTGATAGGCACATCATCGATCAACTTACCTTCGTTGTC
>VBAQ01000113.1 GCA_005883765.1 Bacteroidota bacterium | reverse complement strand
ACGCAATGGCCCGCGAAGTTCTGACTGATAAGGAAGGACTGGCGACAGGAGTTTCCTACGTGAATAAAGACGATGGCCAGGAATACCAGGTAGAAGGCAGAACTATTCTTCTTGCGGCCAGCGCTTGCGAAAGCGCAAGACTGATGCTGAATTCAAAATCATCGCGCCATCCGAATGGACTTGCAAATTCAAGTAATGTCGTCGGAAAATATCTTCACGATTCCACTGGCGCCGGCATGGGTGGAATTATCCCGGCGTTGTTTGATCTTGTTTGATCGCAAGAGATATAATGAGGATGGTGTGGGTGGCATGCATGTGTATACACCGTGGTGGCTCGATAATAAGAAACTCGATTTTCCCCGTGGTTACCATATTGAGTACGGCGGCGGGTTTGGTATGCCTTTGTACGGATTTCAGTGGGGTGTAGAAAATTTAAATGGCAGATACATTGTCAAAGGAAAGCAAAAACAACCCGGCGGATATGGGGCCTCATTGAAGGAGGATTACAGATTTTTTTATGGAGCACATGTGGGCATGGCCGGTCGTGGTGAAGCCATTGCAAGAGAAGACAGTTATTGTGGAATAGATCCCAAAGTGGTTGACAAGTTTGGCATCCCTGTGCTGCGATTTCATACTACCTACACCGACTATGAAATAAAGCAGGCAAAGCACATGCACGAAACTTTCAGTGAGATCCTGGGTGCGATGGGCGCAATAATAACCTGGGGACATGATGACGGACCTCAAAACAACTGGGGACTGCATAGTCCGGGTAACATCATTCATGAAGCCGGCACAGTACGCATGGGCAATGATCCCAAACGCGCAGCACTCAACAAATGGAGCCAGGCGCATGACTGCAAAAATCTTTTTTGTGTGGATGGTGGGCCATTTGTAAGCCAGGCCGATAAAAATATTACGTGGACAATTTTAGCGCTAAGCATGAGAACCAGTGAATACATCGTTGACGAGATGAAGAAACAAAATATTTAAACCCCTAACCCCCTAAAGGGGGCTTGAACTCGAAAATTTGAAATGTCATCAAAAAATCCACACAAGCGAGGCGGTATGTTTGAAGGAGCAACGCATGTAATATTTGCGAATGCAAAAAAGTTGCGTAAGAGTATGACTGATGCTGAAACAGTCTTATGGATGCATCTAAAAGCAGGAATCAATAAGTTTAAGATTCGTCGACAGCATCCAATTGGTTTATTTATTGTCGATTTTTATTGTCATGAAGTAAAACTAATTATTGAAATAGATGGTTCCATTCATAACGAGCCGACCACAAAAGAAATTGATGAGAGCAGACAAAAGGGATTTGGAAAGCAGGGGCTACACCGTTATTAGATTTACAAATCAGCAGGTGATGAAGAATTCCGAAGGAGTTATGAAAATCATCACTGACAAAATTTTGCAATTAAATAATTTTCAAAAAACGAAACACTCCGCAAAAAACGGATTCTAAAAGCCCCCTTTAGGGGGTTTGGGGGTTTTAATATGGATCGTAGAAAACTGATCAAACTCATTACTACAGGCACTCTTGCCGTTCCCGCTGTTATCGCAGGGTGCAAAGAAGAAGGTAAAAAAACTGAAGTTGCCACGGAACCGCAATTCAATCTTGATCGAACCAACGAGGAATTGGCGCACGAAAAAAGCCTGTTGGCGATGGGAAGGTTTTTTACCGATCATGAAATGGCAACGATTACTGTTCTCGCAGACATCATCATTCCAAAGGATGAGGTAAGTGGCAGTGCCAGTGATGCAAAGGTGCCCGCGTTCATTGATTTCATAGTCCAGGATATGCCCGAGCATCAAACGCCGATGCGAGGCGGTCTACGCTGGCTCGATATGCAATGCCTGAAGCGTTACGAAAAAAGTTTTGTCGATTGCACCCATCAACAGCAAATTGAAATGGTTGATGACATAGCTTATCCTGAGATCGAATACCAGGACGAGAAAGGCAACAAGGTAAAAAAAGGAAAGGTAAAACCCGGAATGGAGCCAGGCGTTTCATTTTTTGATTTGATGCGCAATTTAACTGCTACCGGTTTTTATACTTCTGAAATTGGAGTTAAGGACGTTGGGTATATCGGCAACACGCCTAACAACTGGAATGGCGTTCCTGATGATGTATTAAAACAACACGGACTAGCTTATTCCGAAAAAGAATTGAAGGAGTGTGTAAGTTTTACGAAAACAGCATAGGATTGAATTGAAGAAAGGATTGATCCCTCCTCTCTCAAATCAATAGCACACGGATTGAAACCGTGAGCTATTGTACAAAATTTTAAATCTCCTTATTGTTTATTTTCAAAATCAAATTTGTGTTGCTCCTGGTAAGCTCTGAATGCTTCAGCATTTCCATACGGCCCAAGATATTTTGATTTGCCAAAACCCAATATGGGCCAGAAAATAATTCCTAATAAAAGAAGTCCCACTGTAAATCCTTCATCATGACCAAAGCTTTTTGAGATCATATTGTAGAGCCAGATAACAAATACAATATTCACAACTGGAATCAGGCACCATAATGTCCAGATACCGGGCTTACCGGCAATCTTGGTCATGATGTAAATGTTGTAAATCGGAATGATGCAAGCCCAGCCTGGTTGACCTGCTTTTACAAAAACTTTCCATTGAGCAGCCAGCAGGAAAATAACAACCGCAAGCCAGCAAATAATAAAGGCCGGGTTGTACAAAATGGAATAACGATCATAATCCTGTTCCATAACAGTTAGTTTTGGTGAAGTACAATGATAAAAAAAAAATTCAGGATTTTATAATGGTAAAAAAGTGCTGAAAATAATTACAGGAAGTACAAGTGTCCTGACGATAAATGTTCCGACGCTCCGGTCGGAATCGAGACAGTTATCGTCTCTGATCAGGATGCCGATCGCAAGCGTCGGCATGCAACGCAACAGGCGATGATAGATTTACTGAAGCCGGAAACATTACACCCAAAGTTTCAAAATTCAACATGATTTTTCTTAACCAAACTTTACGGCATAGTTCTTTAATTAACAGTTGTGAATAAGTAACTTTAGGTAATCGTTGACAGATTCAGTTATTTTAAACAACAGATCTTACAATCTGCATCAAAGCAGAAAAAGGCAAACACCGGTAATGACCTACCTGCATTAGCGGTATTGTGAAACATAAATTGAAGCGAATTGACAGACACGATCATCAACCTGGAAACCGTAAACCCTATTGAGTTTTTCGGAGTAAATAATGGTAAGCTAGACATTCTCAAAAAAAAGTTCCCCCTTCTGAAAATTCTTTCGCGAGGCACACAGCTCAAACTTAGCGGGGCTCCCGAGCAAGTTGAAAATGCAAAGGAAAAAATAGATCTCATTGTGCAGTACCTGGAGCGCAACGGGCACATGAGTGAAAATTATTTTGAACAGATCCTCGGAGGTGATGACGCTGATACCATAGACCACTTCATCGAACGAAATCCAAATGATATTTTGGTGTTTGGTCCCAATGGTAAAAGCGTTCGCGCCAGGACAGTTAACCAGAAAAAATTAGTTCAGCAGGCCGAGAAAAACGATATTGTATTTGCCATCGGCCCTGCGGGCACCGGCAAAACTTACACGGCCGTGGCGCTTGCAGTGAGGGCTTTGAAGAATAAACACGTGAAAAAAATTATTCTGACAAGACCTGCTGTGGAAGCCGGAGAAAGTCTCGGGTTCTTACCGGGCGATCTTAAAGAAAAGATTGATCCTTACCTGCGTCCCTTGTATGATGCCCTCGATGACATGATCCCCGCCGATAAGCTCGGCTACTACATGAGCACACGAACTATCGAAATTGCTCCCCTCGCATACATGCGCGGCCGCACTCTTGATTATGCTTTTATCATTCTTGATGAAGCCCAGAATGCCACCGACCTGCAGATAAAAATGTTTCTCACTCGTATCGGCTCTAATGCGAAGGCAATTATCACCGGTGACATCACGCAAGTTGATTTGCCCAGAAATCAACGGAGTGGTCTACAAACTGCGGTGCGTATCCTGAATAACATTGATGGCATCGCTCATATTGAATTAGACGAAGATGATGTAGTGCGCCATCGCCTGGTGAAACAAATCTTAAGAGCGTACGAAAGAGAGAGAAAAGAAGACGAGAAAAGGCAGGAACAGAAATAATCTCTTCACTCATCGTTATGCGCTAAACCAGGCACGCCAATACAATCCCTGTAGCTACTCCTGCATTTAATGATTCAGCCTCTCCTTTCCGGGGAATCGTGATCCTCTCATTCGCGAGTTGAAGGAGATCGTCATGAATACCGTTGGCTTCATTACCGATAATGATCAACCCTTCCTTTATTGCAGTCATCCTCGTTACATCCTTTCCTTCCAGCATGGTTACGTACACCCTGATCTCATTTTGTTGCTTCACCCACGAAGGGAGATCGGCATAAAAAACTTTCACCCTGGCAATGCTTCCCGTAGTCGCCTGCACAACCTTTGGGTTATACAGATCTGCACAATCATGACTGCAAAAAATCTGTTGCACACCAAACCAATCCGCTGTGCGGATAATGGTTCCAAAATTTCCAGGATCCTGGATGGTATCTAACACCAGTGATAGTTTCCCTTTCGTTGTTGATTCTTTTTCTTCGAATTTTTTGACAACAGCAACGACACGGTTAGGAGTTTTGAGTTGAGATATTTTTTCGAGCTCCGCTTCATTGATTGCAATAGCGTCAACATCCGTCAGGAGTTTTTCATTGTCATGCAACCAATCATCCAAGGCGTACAAATTCTTAACCTCTGCGTTTTTACTTTTCAATAATTCCGTCACCAACTTCGGGCCTTCTGCAATGAAGACTCCCTCTTCATCCCTGTGTTTTTTCTGGCCTAAACTTTGGATATATTTGGACTGCGATTTGGAGATCATGCCCTGGTGTTTAAAAGATTTATGTTACTCAAAGCCGCGGATGTCAACCTACCTGAAAATAATTGTTCCCATATTGATCGTGTTTCTTTTTACTTCATGTAAGTCCTGGGACTTTCACACGTTCCCTTTCACGTACGTAAAAAAATTTCCCAGGAACAAACCCTTTGTTTACGAAACAAATATCAAGCTCTCCGGCAATCTTTCAAAAACGGAGAAATCGAACCTGGAATCAAGATTAAGAGCGCAACTGGAAGACAGTGTAAATCCAAAAGCTAGTCAGAAGATACTTTGGCAGGTGATAAAAAAGCCTCCTGTCTTCGATACTACCTATGTGCAGTCGTCCCGGAGATTTATGCTGGCCATGCTGCGCACGTCTGGTTATTTTAAGTCAGCCATTACATACGACACAGTGGTTCACCGAAATGAAGAAGCTTACAAATTAACACTAAACTTCAATGTCGCCCCTGGTCCACTGTGGCACCTGGACAGTGTTTGGTACAACATTCAGCAACCCGAATTGCAACGACTTACTGACAGCACAATCAATGCCGACACGACAAAGAAAAAACTAAAGGATACGGTAACCCTCGGAGTTCAGCAACCGTTTCAGCAAATCGCAGATAGCACGGCGACTGAATCCTTCTTAAAAAAAGGCAGCACATTTTCACAGGATACGATCGCCATGGAACTTGACAGGCTTGTTGAATTATTCCGGAATAAGGGCTACATGAGGTTTACGCGAAATGAGCTCGTGGGCGTGTGGGACACTTTGGATGTGGCATTGCTTCAACCGATGGTAAATCCTCTCGAGGAGATAAAATTAATGAATGAACTGGCAAAGCAAACGGAGAATCCCACAGCTTCGCTTGAAATAAAATTAAGACCTGGGTATGACAGTGCCAGGCTGATCAAGTTTTATGTCGGGAAGGTCTATATCTATCCGGATTTTGGACCAGACACCACTAACTACACTAATGTAATTCTCGACAGTACTTACACAGTTAGATATCATGAAAAGCTTTTTAAGCCAAAGATCCTTCCTCAAAACATTTATTTAAGACGAGGGCAAGTATATAGTCAAACACGTTATACAAGAACAGCCGATCGATTTAATAACAATGTGGCCTGGCGACTGGTGACCATTGATCTGAAGCCAAGGCCGGGAATGGATACAGTCGACTTTTATGTAAAGCTTGTCCCGGCAAAAAAATATCTCTTTATTGCAAACCTTGAGGGAAGCCGCAATGATAATCCATACACAACTTTCACGCAGGCGAGCCCGGGAAATTTATTAGGAGTTGGATTGAATCTCAGTGTGCAAAACAGAAATTTTGCAAGAGCAGCCGCACAAACTAATATTAGTCTTCGTTTTGGCACTGAACTGAGCATTTCATCCGGGGAGAGATTTGTCGCGTCAAGACAAGCAAGTGTTGGATACAATATTGTTTTCCCGAAAATAATTCCTCATTTCAGTTTTCTTCCTGAACGATTCAGAGAAGCGAAGACCATTTTAGGGTTAAATATTGCAAATACACAGCGCATTCTTTTATATAACCTTACCTCATTTAATGCGTCATGGGGTTATGAGCTGCAGCGCCGCAATAAATTTTACGCCGTTAAAATTCCAAATGTTGAATACGCTTTGCTGGCTGCAAAAGATTCATTGGACACAATATTTGCGCACCATCCCGGCTTAAGAAATCTATTTAACGATGGTTTGGTTGTGTCGACAATCGGAAGTTTTACGATGAACTGGGGCACACGCAAAAACCTCAACACGTTGAAGGCAAATATTGAAGCATCGGGTTTACTAATGAGTTTGATCAAAACCGATTTTATCAAAAAAAATCTTTATCGTTTTATAAAGCCTGACATAGAACTTAAAAGAATAAGGAAGATCGATGCTAATAGGGAATGGGTAGTTCGCGTATTTACCGGTGTAGGAATTCCTTTCGCAATTCAAAACGGCAATGAAAAAAGAAGCCAGTATCTTCCGTTTTTCAAGGCTTACAACGCGGGAGGACCAAATAGCATGAGAGGTTGGGGCCTGAGGAGACTTGGGCCGGGACATGCTTCCTTGTATTACGATAGCATTCCCGATCGCTTTGGCGATATACAATTTGAAGCGAATTTTGAATACCGCTTTCACCTGTTCAATCTTTTTGGGTTCCGGTTCAACAGCGCTTTTTTCACCGATATTGGCAATGTGTGGTTCATGCATAAAAATGCTGACTTCCCCGGCGGTGAATTCCATTTTGGTAATTTTTTCCAGGATCTGGGAGTGGATGTTGGAACCGGTTTACGACTTGACCTCGGATTTTTCCTGGTGCGGCTCGACTACGCTTTGAAGGTGCACAATCCATCGCCGGAACCCGTTAACAAAGAGGCGCAGGATCACTATTTCTACCGATGGACCGCTAAATACTTTTTGTACGGAGGAATACTGCAATTCGGAGTTACGTATCCATTCTAAACTCTCCGATCAGTTTCGGGTTTTTAAAGAATTCTCAAATTCCTCAATGCTCAATGCATCTTCTAATTTGAATTCGCCAATTCCTCAATGCTCAATGCATCTTCTAATTTGAATTCGCCAATTCTTGTGCGACATAAACTACTAAGGTAAGCGCCACAACCTAAAGCTTCTCCAAAATCATTAGCCAGGCTCCTGATATAGGTGCCCGTAGAACAGACAATGCGAAAATCGACCGTGGGTAGCCGGATCTCCCCTACTTCAAATTCCTTTATTAAGATCTTTCTTGGTTCCAATTTTACTTCTGCTCCTTTTCTTGCCAGTTGATACACTCGTTTTCCTTCCAGTTTGATTGCCGAATGCGCTGGCGGAATCTGCAGGATCTCGCCTGTAAATTTTTGATTTGTGTTTTTTATTTCTTCATAAGAGAGGTTTTCAATTGACTTGAAATTCCCTGGTTCACTCTCCAGGTCATAAGTCGGTGTGGTGGCGCCAAGTGTAAAGCTTCCGCTATATTCTTTTTCCCGCGCCATGTACTCATTTATTTTTTTTGTGAACTTACCTGTGCAGATGATGAGCAATCCGGTTGCTAAAGGATCGAGGGTTCCAGCATGACCCACCTTTTTAATGCCAATGCTGTTCCGAATTTTTCTGACTACATCAAAGGATG
Organism: Bacteroidota bacterium; assembly: GCA_005883765.1. Lineage (GTDB taxonomy): Bacteria > Bacteroidota > Bacteroidia > Chitinophagales > Chitinophagaceae > VBAU01. Next base: position 193 of record VBAQ01000113.1, on the reverse strand, counting down.
TCCAGTGCAGTGGTTTATTTATAAGTAAAACTTGTCCTTGTTCGTATGTGTTCATAGATAAGTCCTAAAAAGTTTCAGTGGTCTAAGAGGTTTCAAAGGTTAATGGTGCAGCTTCTTTGGTGATACTAAGATTATTTGCGCTTCACTAGACAAGTCTCTTGTTTTTATTTATTTCCTCTCCGCGACTCGCTGC
>VBAQ01000112.1 GCA_005883765.1 Bacteroidota bacterium | reverse complement strand
CACATGGTATTCAATTACCCCACTAAGCGAAAAATCAATTGCCATGGGCGGGCAGGTACAAAGCATTCCTGATTTTACAAGGGGAAAATGGAAAATGAAGAAACCGGTTTTTGGAATCAGCGATGAGTTTTAAGTGGTTTCAGTCGGTAGTAAATAATTAATAAGAAAATCTCACAGCAATCAATGGAATAATAAGATTGCGAACATCAAGGCCTTCTTTTCTAAGAGGGCTTTTTACTTCCC
>VBAQ01000111.1 GCA_005883765.1 Bacteroidota bacterium | reverse complement strand
GTAACAATTGCAGTGGGCTTTCTCTTAGATGAAAGCAGCTCTTTGGTGGCTTCAAAAATGCTGGCAGTATTAAGGTCGGTATTTACAATAAGAGAGGGGTCAAATTTTAAACGGCTCTTTGTTAAGGCCTGGATGTATCCTTCTTTTCTTTCTTTGCTTGCATATAATTTTTCAGGTCCGTTTATCATGCCAATCACATGATGTCCTTTCTTAAAAAGAAAATTGACGGCCTGTATGGTTCCGGAAACAAGATTGCAGGCGACGTAATGTATGTTGGGCATATTCGGTATGCGATCAAAAAAGACCACCGGTATATTGTATCTTTTCAGGCTTTCAAAATGTTCATAGTGTGTGGTATTTTTGGCAATAGAAACCAATACCCCGTCTACGCGGTGATTTTTCATGGTTTGAATCAGTAGTTTCTCCTTGTCCTCGCTATCATGCGACTGACCCATGATTACGGTGTAATTATGTTTATAGGCACAATCTTCTATGCCGCTGATCGCGGATGAAAAAAAAGCTTCCGACAATTCCGGTAAAATAACACCCATGGTAAACGTTCTGCCCTGTTGAAAGAAAATCGCGGTCTGATTGGGCTCGTAATTTATTTCTTTAGCCAGTTCTTGTACTCTTTGTTTAGTCCTTAGCCCAATGCTATGATGATTGTGTAATGCCCGGGAAACAGTCGACACAGAAATTTTCAACTGTCTTGCGATTTCTCTCAATGTCGGCAAACTGTTTTCCATACTGTCCTTAAATTCTTTCTACCTTCGTTTTTTGAAAAATCACGCAAACGCTTGCATATAAGATTTTTAAGCAAGTGCACAAAAAATCCTTTATTTTTAAATCACGTTTGCAGCAATATTGAAAAAATAATGTCATATTAGAGGGGAACAACACAATCAAGCTATTTCGCGGTTTAAACTGATTTTGAAAATTTTCAAAATTTTCAGGCATTTTAATAAGTAAATTTCTACGACCAATTTAAGTTTCTTTGATCATAAAATAAAATCACTGCTTATGTCAAGACTCAACTGTTTGCTTACAGTTCCCTTATTGCTTTTGGGAACATTATTATTTGCCCAAGATCGAACTATCACCGGTAAAGTAATTTCCGCTAAAGATAATGCTGGTTTAGCCGGAGTAACAATTTCTGTGAGGGGGAGAACAACAGGTACCTCCACGGGACTAGATGGATCCTTTTCCATTGTAGCACCTGCAGGCAGAGTTACATTGCAGGTATCGTCCGTTGGTTTTATAAGTAAAGAGCAGGTTGTAGCGGCAAACCAGAATGATATAGTAATCGATTTGACTGAAGGCTCGACCGAACTTAGTGAAGTGGTAGTAACCGCTCTGGGTATTCAGCGGCAGGCCAAAACGCTGGTATACGCAACTCAAACAGTAAAACCTTCAGAACTTACAGAAGCAAGAGACCCAAATAATGTATTGAATTCGCTCCAGGGCAAGGTTGCGAATGCGCTAATTACTCAAGGTTCCGGCGGGCCGGGTAGCGGAGCAAGGATCGTGTTGCGCGGAAACCGTTCTATCCAGGGATCAAATAATGCATTGATTGTTGTGGATGGAGTTCCTATTAATAATACCACAGCCGGTACGGCCGGAAGTGATTTTGGCTCTATCCAGAGTTCTGACGGTGCATCAAACATTAATCCTGACGATATCGAATCCGTTACTGTTTTGCGTGGCGCCTCCGCCGCCGCTTTGTATGGAAGCCAGGCTGGTAATGGAGTGATTGTAATAACAACAAAGAAAGGTACGAAAGATAGAATCTCCGTAACGCTCAACCTGGGCGTCGTTGCTGAAACGGCTATTGGCTTACCAAAAGTTCAAAACCTGTATGGCCAGGGCAATGGAGGTGTATTCCAAGACACATTAACCTCCGGAGAGAGCTGGGGCGCAAAAATGTCTGGCCAGTCATATGTTAATTTCCTGGGAGAACAACGAACCTATTCGCCACAACCCGATAATATCAAAGATTTTTTCCGGACAGGTGTAAGCACCAATAATTCAATCGGAGTATCCGGAGGAAGCGACAAAATGCAAACTTATTTATCCTATACTTATAGTAATATACAAGGTATTGTTCCGGGAAATGATCTGACACGTCATAATGTAAATTTGAGAATAACCAACCAGATCGGCAAACGGTTTTCAACCGACGCAAAAGTTACTTATGTGAGCCAGCAAATAAAAAACCGTCCGCGCACGGGAGAGGAGAATGCGCCCGCTATTGATATATACCAGATCCCACGAAATATCTCCACAGCCGATGCCAAACGGTCGGAGGTCCTTGATAACATTGGAATACCGACTCCCACACCATTCCCCTCGACATTAAGCTCTATTTATCAAAATCCTTACTGGTTAATTAAGCGTACGCATATCAATGGAAATAGAGATAGAGTAATAGGATTTTTAACTGCAAAATTCAAAATAACAGACTGGCTGAGCATTCAAGGGAGAGCTAACCTCGACAAAACCCTTGACAATGACGAGAACCAGGTTTCAAAGGGAACAGTGCTGTGGGCCAAATCAGGAGGAGATTATCAAAAGCAAAACATTATTAACACCGATAAATGGTTCGATGTAATGGTCGAAGGAAATAATAAAATCACAACTGACCTGAAAATAAATTACCGTGTGGGTTCTATTTACCAGGATAGTAAGTTTGATGCGACATATGAGGCTGCAAACGGGTTGAATATTACAAATAAATTCAGCATGAACTTTGCCAAGAGTCCCTCCGTTAATGGGTCTTTTAGTGAAGTTCAAACCCAATCTGTCTTCGGGCAGATAAATCTTGCTTTTAAAGATGCTATTTTCCTTGATGCCAGCCTGCGCAATGATTGGGACTCCCGATTACCCGCTCCTCACACCTTTCAATATCCATCGGTTGGAGTGTCTGCAGTAATTTCGGATCTAACTACTTTGCCCAAGAGCCTGTCATACTTAAAAGCCAGTATAAATTATGCAGAGGTAGGTAACGGGGGCAAGTTCGGGTTACTGAACCCTGTTTATTATTACAGCCAGGGTGCCGGTAATGGATTTTTGCAAAGAGGAGGCACATTGCCCCTCCCCGGTTTGAAACCAGAGATTGTTAGAAACATTGAAGGTGGGCTTGAAGCAAGATTTATGAACAATCGCCTCGGATTTATGGCGACTTACTATAAGAGTAATTCGTTTAATCAGCTGCTCCAGGTCTCTTTACCAGTAGCTACTGGATATTCAAGCAAGTATATTAATGCCGGTAATATCCAGAATAAAGGTTTTGAATTAGTAGTGTCAGGTTTTCCTGTCAGAAACCGGGACTTTAGCTGGGAGGTAGCTTTAAATCTCGCACTTAACCGTAGTAAAGTAAAAGAACTAAGCAATGAAGTAAAGATATTTTACCTCGGAGGAGGTTTTGGTCGTTCCGGCACTCCCGTTATAGAAGAAGGCAAGGCATACGGCGATTTACTTGCTTTCAAATGGGCAACTGATGCCAAAGGGAATCATCTCGTTACAGCAGCCGGAAAACCTGTTTTAACTGCGGCACAGGAATTTATTGGTAACTTTAATCCTAAGGAAACAGTAGGGTTTACAAATACTTTTGGTTACAAAGGTTTTTCACTTCGCGTGTTAATTGATGGACGAGTTGGAGGTGTGATAGTATCCGGAACAGAAATGAATCTTGCATTCAGTGGTATTCCTGAAGCTACTGCACAGTATCGTGAAGGTGGCTGGAGTTTAGGCGGAGTTGATGCTACTGGTCAGCCCGTCTCAGCGACGATTAGTGCCCAGGACTTTTGGCAGATCGCTTCCGGTAAACGTTATGGAGCAGGCGAATTTTTTGCGTATAAGGCTACTAATTTCAGAGTTAGAGAAGCTTCATTTGGCTATGAGATCCCTCTAAAGGCAATCTCTTTTCTGTCATTTGTAAAAGGAATGAAACTTTCTCTTGTTGGCCGCAATTTATTTTGGTTGTACCGCGGCAAGTCAATCCTGGATATTCCGGGAATTGGCAAACGCAAAATGTGGTTTGATCCTGACATGAGTTTAGGTAATGGCAACTGGCAAGGTGTTGAATACGGTACCTTACCGTCAACACGCAGTCTTGGTGCCAATCTAAAAATTACTTTTTAATAATTAAATTCGCAGTCATATGAAAGTAATAAAAATCTTAGTACATACTCAGGTGCAAATTGCTATCATTTGCGTTAGCATCCTGCTTGTAACTAATTGTACAAAGAAGTATGCGACAATCAATACAGACAGAAATACCATAGCAACAATTGGCTCCGCCGAATTGCCATTTCTTTTTGCAAGAGCTGAAAAGGAAGCAACTCCAAGCATTTGGAATTACCAAATTGCTCAAAACCTTTTTGCTGATCAGTATGCGCAATATTTTGCATGCACCGCGACCTATTTTCCGTCTGACCGTTTAGTGATCAGAATGGATTGGGTGGGGGCCGCATTTAACCCGATTTATACCGATGTAGTGCCGCAGTTGCAATCAATATTTAGCGCGGCTGATTCAAAGTCAGCTGAGTATGCACTCGCGAATGTTTTGTGGGTCCTGGTGTTTCACCGGGTTACAGACTATTGGGGGCCCATTCCTTATTTCAATGCTGGTGTGCCGGGTAATACTGTTCCTTATGACCCGCAGGATAAAATTTATGATGATTTCTTCAAAAGGCTTACCGCCGCAGTAGACGTTTTAAAAACAAAAACGTCTGAGAAGCCTTATGGTGACTTTGATATCATGTATGCCGGTAATGTCAATAAATGGATCAAGTTCGCGAATACGCTAAGGCTTCGACTTGCTCTAAGAATATCAAAAGTAGATCCTGCAAGAGCAAAAACTGAGGCCGAGGCAGCGGTAGCTGCGGGTACTTTAACGAACAGTCCGGATGAGGATGCCTATGTACAAAGGAGCTTGACCGGAGACGACAATAATGGTCTTTCTATCATGTCAGATTGGAATGAGTTCAGGATGAGTGCTAGCATGGAATCCGTACTGAAGGGTTATTCCGATCCAAGAATGCCAGTATATTTCTTACCCGCGCAAAAGACCGGAACGTACGAAGGAGAAAGAAATGGCCTGACTTCAACCCAGTTAACGCAGGCTATTAACCTGCATGACGCAAATTCACATGTAGGTCCCCGTTGGGCCTCGCCAAGCTATGGCGGCCTGGCCACTTATCTGAGCACTCCTCAAAATGTAATGGCAACAGCCGAGGCGTATTTTCTGCGAGCAGAAGGAGCATTGCTTGGATGGAATATGGGCGGAACAGCGCAAACTTTATATGAAACAGGAATTACTAATTCTATGAAACAATGGGGTATTAGCGATCCAGCGGTTATTAGTGCATACATCAACAGCGGAGCTACCCCAATTGCGCCAAATGACTATCTTAATTCTCCTCCCGTTACTAATATACCTGTAAAATGGACTCCGGGAAACGTAGCTGTTGAGAACGAGCAAATTGCTTTGCAGAAATGGCTTGCAATGTTCCCTGATGGAATGGAGGCATGGGCCGACTACCGACGAAGTCGTTATTTAAAACTTTATCCTGTCGCGAATTCAGACAACCCTGACATTACAAACACGACTACTCAATGGATCAGAAGGATTCCATTCCTGCTTTCTGAAACCCAGAATAATAAGGCAGCAGTTGAAGCCGCGCTCCCCTTGCTTAATGGCCCGGATAAAGTAACGACCCCACTGTGGTGGGATAAAAATTAGATCTATAAATTTTATCTATTACAGGTTCCACCGCGCAATCGGTGGAATCTTTTTTGGTAACATTGTGAACGATTGTCTTTTCCCTTAACTTTTCTACGTTACCGTTTTTTATCATAAGCATCATGCTCAAAAATTCTGGCATCTTAATAGGGTTCTGTGTTGTTTTTTATTCCTGCAAAAATGATCGTGCCACTTTATTTACCAGCCTTGATAAAAACACCACCGGCATAACCTTTCAAAATACATTTTTTGAAGATGGACCATTGAATGTGGCTAATTATATTTATTTCTACAACGGCGGAGGTGTTGCAATCGGTGATATCAACAATGATGGCCTGCCAGACATTTTATTCACCGGCAACATGGTCAGAAACCGCTTATTTCTGAACAAGGGAAATTTTGAGTTTGAAGACATAACTCAACGTAGTGGAATAGCAGAAAAACAGGGATGGTGTACCGGGGCAACCATGGTCGATATTAATAACGATGGCAAGTTGGATATTTATATTTGTAGGAGTGCAGATGTAAATCCTCAGCTCAGAAAGAATTTGTTATTTATAAATAATGGCGACTTAACTTTTTCTGAAAAGGCAGAAGAGTATGGCCTTGCCGATACGGGTTATTCAACACAGGCCGCATTCTTTGACTATGACAAAGATGGTGATCTCGATTGCTTTATTATCAATCATTCCACGCAAAAATACACAGCAGGTGTCCAGGATAATC
>VBAQ01000075.1 GCA_005883765.1 Bacteroidota bacterium | reverse complement strand
AATTCCTGATATATTCAGATACGTCCAGCATGGGTGCTATCCAAATATCTTTTTCATTTTGTTTTAGAAAATGTAGTAACTGGCTGTGAGCTTCAAGTGAAACATTCAATGAGTGTTCGCCACCTACACCATGAAAAAGAAAGACGAGCAGGGTATGGTTTGACATTGTCCGTTTTACCCAGTCAATCATTTCCTCACCTGATTGCCCGTTTCCTGAATAGCAACCAATTTGGTATAGATCAACCTTATCAATTGGAGGCATTTCCTGCTGCACTCCTCGTGCTGCAACGAACAACTGTCTTATTATACTTATGATGCTGGAGTCGCCAACTTTTGTATCTCCGCACGTGTAAGCAAATGTTCTTTTGGTTTTACCGTCAATCGCTGTCAGCAGGTTGTTCGCCATTTTTATTTCATCCGTAATGCGTTTCATTGAATAATATCGCAGGTCGTAATCGGACCTTACAAATTCTCGCCCCGGTCCTCCGGCGCAGGGATGAAATAAAGTATGATTACCCAGTTCGTGGCCGTTGGCCGCAGCTTTTCTCCATTGAAATATCTGATCTTTCAATCCGTCAAAATAATCTGAAATGTAAAAAGTTGCCTTAAGACCCAAAGAATCTAATGCTGGCAATACATTTTTTATGTGCACGTTTAATGCATCATCATAGGTGAGCACCACTGCACATTTCTTTCCATGCCATAATGCGCCTGTTTGCGCAGAAATATTTGCTGTTATTAATTGAGCAAGTAAAAACAAAAAAATATGATTTTTCATCACACTGAAAATTGATCATTGTTAATTATCTGTTCTGAAAGGAGACGCAGGCAGCCCCTCCCGGTTATACAAATTCGCTCCATCAGGATTATCAGCCCAGGCATAGCGGACATACATCGGGTTGGATATGTCATCATTCCACACCACAACTTTATCTTTTTCGCCGAAACGAGTCCCGTGGACTATTTTTGCTTTTGCCCATGCAAATTTTTTATCGGCACCGGCGATTGCAAACTGACGGAGTTCTTCTCCATCATTTGTAACTAAACCTTCTCCTGCATTGGTAAAAACTATCATTATCTTATTCCCTTCAATATTCGGGAATAAACAATACCCTTTTCACCATAAGCAATTTTTTCAGCTGCCAATGCGAGACGGTCCCCAACTTCTTTTTTTCTGTCAGGATGAATATCATTCCATTCTCCAAGATCAATGGCTACAGCCATCCCCGTATTGGGAATAGATAATGATTTTAGCTGCGCTTCCCGGAGAGCAGCCCACTGACTTTCAGAGGGGAGATAGTTCATTTCCATAAAACCTGGCAGTTGAACATAGAGAAATGGAGCAACAGGTTGTTTCCAGAGCCTGCGCCAATCAGCAATCAGTGCTGGCTGCAACTTTGCATATTCTGTCGCCCGGCTTGTATTGGCTTCACCCTGGTACCAAAGAAAACCCTTGATGTTATAATTAATGAGCGGTGCAATCATGGCATTGTATAATGCCGTTGGTTGATTTTGCGCGGCGAACCCACTATTCATCCCGCGGTGTGGAATAAATACATCTCCAACTTTATACTGCCAGTAACCTTTCAGGTCGATCGTGTCATTCCCTGCAATTAAACAGTAAGGTTTGTCAGGTACAAAACCACCCTTGCCGGTATTGTTGGTTACCCGGACAACAAAAATATTTTTGCCCGCTTTCAATAAGTCCGGCGCAAGCTGGTATCTTCTCTGCGGGTATTGATATGTTGTGTTGCCGACTAGTCTTCCATTGACGTACAGAAAATCAGCATCAACGATCCGTCCTAAAAAAACCTTTGCGGGTTTGCCGGTCATAGAAGCAGGCACACTAATTTCTCTCCTATACCAAACCACGCCATCAAGATCTTTTATTCCCTGGTCTTCCCAATAACCGGGAATGTTTATGCTGTGCCATTCTTTGGGAGTGTAAGTTGTGTCATACCAGGCCTTCTCGCCGGTCAATCCTTTATCTTGTTGTTTTGGCCTGTTTGAATTTTCTGCCAACGCTTTTCTTAAAATGCTATTTACATAAGAAGTGTCTTTGTTCTTTTCCACCACGTTGATAATAGCAGGAAATTCTTTTAACCCCTCCTCACTTGTCCACGCTTCAATAGGAGTGCCGCCAACACTGGCATTGATCAGTCCGATGGGCACATGATACTTCATATAAATAACCTTTGCAAAAAAATACGCGACGGCTGAAAACTGCCTTACATCTTCGGGGTTGGCAGATTTCCAATAACCTGTTGGCAGATCATCGCGTGTACTTTGTAGATCGGTCATAGTTGGAATCCAGAAGTCTCTTATCTCAGGGTAATTTGCTTTTGCAATTTCATCAGCATACCGAACACTGTGTAATTCCATTTGATGAACCATATTCGACTGACCAGAACAGATCCACACATCGCCGATGAGTACGTTGCTGATGACAAGGTGGTTGCTGGCGTCGATGTTCATGGTGTAAGGGCCGCCGGCCTTCATGGGCGATAACCAAACACTCCAATTGCCATTTGCTTCAGCAGTTGTATTAATATTGTTCCCGTTGAATTTTATTTTAATTCTTTCATGCGGTGACGCCCATCCCCATATTCTCACTCGTGCATCGCGTTGGATGATCATGCTGTCCCTGACAAGCCTCGGCAGTTTGACCTGTGCGTGACATGAAAAACTTAGAAAAAACAGACAAACGAAAAAATATACCATTCTCATATTTGATATCGCATCATTTTGTTTGTGAGACCAGCTCCAGCGCCTTTGTTGTTGTATAATATTTTGCCAGTATATTGGGTACTTCCCATGCTGGTATATCTTTCTTCCTTAAATACTCAAGAAAATTTTTGGTGACTCTGGCAAAATGCTCTTCATGACCTTCTTTGTATTTCTGAGGTATAATGAGTCTCCATCCATTTTTTGTTGCTTGTAATTCAACTCCCGGAAATTTTTCCTGGATCTTTTTGAAAGCGGTGGTCACATCAATTGTCTTGTAAGATGGAGTTGGTTCGACATAAAGAGTGGGCTGATAATTTTCTTCCGCGCCTTGCCTGATGACGAGATTGGCTTTCGTTCCTTTCATCATGGCGGAATAAAGATCACCAGTATTGTTTTCAGACCTGTATTTCCAAAGGGTGGTTGTTTTTGCATGAACACCGCGGATGGTATAATTGATCTCACCGTTTGAAAATATCTTTACCGTGGTGTCACGGGAAATATTTTTGCTCAGGTATGAAGGGAAGCTGTCAACTTTTGTCAGCGTTTTAAATTCATCAAGACTCAGATCAGTTGTCCAGTGTTTGGCCGAATCAATTCGAATATCCTTCGTATAATCAATGGCCTGGCCAGGAAAACATTCCCATTGCACCAGGTCAACCAAATGTGTCATCACATCCGCAATGCCTTCTCCCTGTTGGGAAACGTCAAAGAACCAGGGAGGGCGGGTAACGACGTTTCCCGAAATATATTTATAGAAATAGTGAGTGCTTTCTTTGACAACTGCGGGATCACCGGCTTTTCCATTTTGGAGTGTTCCAAATATCTCCGGTATCATCGAAAGTTCCCGTTGAAGAATTGATGTAATCTCGAACCGTTCAGTCATGATATCGTAGAGCAGTAAATTATTTTTTCGCGCTACATCAAAAGCCTGCTTCAATTGTTCAAAGCCTTTACTATCTATCGCCATGGGCTTATCTGCCAGAACGTTGAGGCCATTTTGTAATGATCTCAAAATGTATTCAGCTTTCCTTTTGTTGTTTCCAGATAAAACAATCACATTCTCCTGCCTGACTGCGTCATTCAGGCGGGCCTTCTCGTCACTGATCATCTTTTCAAAAAAATCACTGCCTGTATATACTTCTTCTTTCCAGTGAGTAGGATTTTCCTTGCGATTATTGTATGCAGTGATCCGGTCAAGGTGTAATTGAAGATCATTTCCCGCCGGCGCATAGACATGAACGACAGAATCCACATCTTTATACATAGTTTTTTGGACGAGGGCTGCATGAAAATGGCCGGGATCAAGAGTAACAAGATGAACTGTCTTTGCATCATTCACCGATGACTGATTTTTACACGAAATAAAAATCATTAAAAAGGCAATATGAATTCTTCTAACTATCATGAGGCGTTAAAATCATATTTTTTTCTTCGTGGTCTTGACAACATGGCTGTTGCTTCGTGGTCATTATTTTTGATTTGTTCTTTTTCGGGATCCCAATAGATTTTTCTTTTCAGCTTCATAGCAATTTGATGAAGCAGGCAAGTGCTGCATGAGCGATGTCCTACTTCAATTGGTGCTACCGGTTCTTTTCCCGATTTGATGCAATCTAGCCAGTTGGCATGTTGCTCGAAACTTTCGTAAAAATGAATTTCATTGGGACCAATCACTGATTGGATAATTTTTGGATTGCTTGCATCGATGGGTTTCATACCATCTTTATCAGCAACCGGGTCTGTGTCTGTTACTTTATAGTTTCCTCTTGTTACCCAGATCCATCCATCTGATCCAATGAATTTTATTCCATTCGGAAGTTCATTTGAAACGATCATGTGCACGCCGTTTGCATAGAGCGCTTCTGTTCTGAAAATTCCATGCACGTCCCACAGTCCTTTGTAGTTTGGATCATCCTTAGGGAACTGTGCACTGCCCCAGATCTCCATCGGCCCGCTATGTTCTGTGCCCATGGCCCAATGCGCCGTGTCAATGTGATGAGCACCCCATCCTGTGATCATGCCGGCGCCAAATTGTTCGCAACGCAGCCAACCTGGTCTGCTGAGAATTCCCTGGGGCGAAGCATCGCGCGAATGAACCCTGTCCTCAGTGTAATACACTTCCGGTGTGGCACCCAGCCACGCATCATAATCTAAATTTTTCGGGACAGGCATTTCCTGCGGATTGCCGCCGCCGGGATCGCCGGGCAAACCTACTTCAACAGTCAAAAGTTTTCCGATGCGGCCATTGCGAACCAGTTCACATGCCTTTTTAAATTGTGGCCATGGATCAATGGAACGCTGCTGGCTTCCCATTTGCAAGATCTTCCCGCTATTCTTGACGGCATTCGCCAAAATTCTTCCTTCCTCAATTGTGAGTGATGCCGGTTTTTGTAAGTAAACATGCTTGCCCGCATTTACCGCATGCACGCCAACAACGGCATGTTGATGATCTGGCAAACTGATGTGCACTGCATCAATGTCTTTATTTTGAAGAAGTTCTTTGTAATCGTAGTAAACTTTTATATCCCAATCACCTGTCAATCCTCCATTATCTTTCACAGCTTTTATATAATTATTTCTGACAGCAGCGGGACCAACATCTGCGCGGTTCCTGTCAAGGTCACAAACGGCAATGATCCTGGCGCCTGCATATCTTGCAATCGACGTCATGTCATGAATGGTTGAAATGCGGCCACAGCCAATCGAGGCCACGTTGGTCAAATTACTTGGCGCATTTTTTCCAAGCACACTCGCAGGAATGATCATTGGAAAATTAACCGCAAGGGCTGATCCCAATGTGGCTTTTATGGAATCACCTAAAAATTTTCTGCGGCTTACAGTGGATCTTTTTGGTCTCATCTTATCCCTTATTGAATTTGATTTTTTGCGAGTTCTTCTGCGCTTTTAACGCAAGCTCAGTTGCAAGGAAGCAGTGATGTTGTGTCATAGCAGTTTCAGTTCTATTGATGATGTCATCAACCAACTGTCTTCCATAGGGAAGTTCTACGTTGCTGCAATCGATATATTGAGTGTCTTTTCCATTTACGAGAAAAAGATGACTGCCGCCTTCTCTTCCGGCTATGTCAATATTTTTTCGAATTTCTATATAACCTTCTGTGCCGAGAATGGTCAGCCTTCCGTCACCCCAGGTTTTAAGTCCGTCAGGTGTAAACCAATCCACACGAATGTATCCTGCGCCTCCATTGCCACGCAACATGATATCACCAAAATCTTCGAAATTGGGATATTGAGGATGTGCTACATTGCCGGTCTGTGATGAAACAATCTCACCTTTGTCAGAATTTGTAAAAAAAAGGAACTGGTCAAATTGATGAGAACCTATGTCTGTAATGATGCCGCCGAAATATTTGCGATCAAAAAACCATTCCGGCCTCGTCGGTGCACTCATTCGATGAGGACCAAGACCGATCGTTTGAATCACTTTTCCGATAGCACCTTCTTTTACAAGATCGCCTGCCTTAACGGTTGCTTTATTTTCAAGCCGCTCACTGTACATGATGGAATAAATACGACCGGTTTGCTTTTGTGCCCGGCGCACTTCTTCCAATTGTTCCAATGTAATAATTCCCGGCTTGTCAACCATATAGTCTTTGCCATGCTGCATAGCCCGAATACCTATACCCGCACGATCAACCGGTACGGCAGCACTAAGAATTAATTGGATGGATCTATCTTCCAGGATCTCTTTTTCATTGCCGGCTAATTTTACCTGCGGATACCGTTTCGCGAAATCTGAAACGAGATCAGCTTCTTTTGCATACAATGAAACCAGCTGACCTCCGCCTCTTACCGCCGCATCAACCTGCGAAAAAATATGAGCATGGTTAATACCGATGACTGAAAACCTGATTCGCGGTTCATCAAAAAATTTCCCGATGTTAGACGCTGTCTTGGATGAAGCAAAAGTTTTTTGTGTCATTGAACCGAATAGACCGATTCCTGACGCTGTTGCGGCATATTTCAAAAACTTTCGCCGATTAAAATTTGGTCTCTTCATGATCAATTTTTATAATTAAACTCAATGGTTGTCTTCAGTATGTTTCGGTACAGTTCTGAAATGGTTCCGGGTTGCCGTACTCAATTACGTATTAGAATTCGCTACTTCCCCAATCAATTGTAAGGAATGTGGAACCTGTTAATTTGTTGTTCATAGTGATCATTTTTATCTGTCACCCAGGTTATTTTAATTCTAATACGACCAAAGAAAACGCGGGCATTTTTAAGCTGAGGTTGGAACCGTTGATTTTAGCTTCGTTAAAAACTGATGGTCTGATTTTCTCGGGTTTATCAAAAGAATTATAATCCTGCAATTTCTCCGAGCGAAGTATTCTGCCCGTTACTGATTTTGCATGCAGACCGCCGATGTCAATGCTTACATCCTGCGCGTTTTTTGCATCGATGTTTACCAGGGTAATATGTACAGCACCATTCTTGTCTCTAGACGCGGATGCGGAAATGGCCTTGAGATTTTTATCTCCTAATTTATAATCGTTCGTCGTGACATCGAGCGGAATCCTTGCCGCATCCTGGTGCACATTGTACATCTCCATGACATGATACGTAGGAGTGAGAATGATCTTTTCATCATTGGTTAGTATTACTGCTTGCAACACATTAATACATTGGGCAAGGTTGGCCATCCTTATACGGTCACAATGATTATTGAAAATATTCAGCGTCAATCCCGCGATCATCGCATCACGCATCGTATTTTGCTGATACAAAAATGCTCCGTTAGTTCCGGGCTCTACATCATACCAGCCTCCCCACTCATCCACAACCAATGCGACTTTTTTTTGTGGGTCGTATTTATCCATGATCTCACTGTGTTTTTGCACATATTCTTCCATCAACGACGCCTGCTGCATGGTTTTGAAATATTCTTCTTCTGTAAAATTTGTCGCAGAGCTTTTTTTGTTCCAGTCAATGACAGAATAATGATGAAGAGCAACTGCATTGAGCATGTTGTGAGGAATGTTAGTCATCAAAACCTCAGTCCAGTGGTAATCGTTATCGCTTGCGCCCGACGCGATGCGATATAAGCGATCGCTGTTGTTCCAGTTGGTCATGAAAGTCGCGAATTGCCTGTAGACATTTGCATAATACTCTGCTGTCATATTTCCGCCACAACCCCAGGCCTCATTTCCAATGCCCCAAAATTTTACATGCCAGGGTTTTGTTCTTCCATTTTTTTCACGCAGGTCAGTCATGGGGCTTGTTCCTTCTTTGTGATTTACATACTTCACCCAATCTGCTACATCCTGCACGGTGCCACTTCCAATATTTACGGAGAGGTAAGGTTCCGTACCCAACTCTTCACACATATTCAGAAATTCATTTGTTCCAAAGCTGTTATCTTCTTTTACATTTCCCCACCATACATTCAGCATGGATGGACGTTTGTCTTTTGGCCCCACGCCATCTTTCCAATGATACGTATCGGCAAAGCAGCCGCCCGGCCAGCGCAGCACGGGTATCTTCAACTTTTTTAACGCTTCAACTACGTCCACCCGAACCCCGTCTTTGTTTGGGATTTTTTTGTTGTCGCCGACGTAAAAACCGCTATAAATTCCGTGGCCAAGATGCTCGGCAAAATGACCATAGATATTTTTACTGATGGTGTCATTTATTCTATCCGGATGCAGCACAATTTTGTTCTGTGCATTTACCTGTATGCAATAACAAGTCGTAATTATTAAAAGCACTTTTCTCATATTAGTTGATTATTTTTTTATGAATAGTTTCGGGTGGACCGAGATAGCTCG
>VBAQ01000074.1 GCA_005883765.1 Bacteroidota bacterium | reverse complement strand
CTCTATGTAAAAAAAGAGAAGATAAAAAATATTTATCCCTTATTTGCTACGAGTGATGATCCGCTAAAAGATGACATACGCAAATTTGAAAATCTTGGAACAAGGCCTTTCTTTATTGAACAAGCCATCGGCAAAGCCCTCGAGTTCCATGAAATGATCGGGAGTGAAAGAAAAGAAAAACGTTTGCACTATCTCAAGAATTATTGGATGGAAAAAGTGAAAGACCTTCCCAAAGTAAAACTGAACACCTCGCTAAATCCTAAATGGGGTTGCGCTATTGGAAATGTCGCGATTGAAGGAAAAAAACCCAGCGAGCTGGATTCGTTTCTTTTTGACAAATATAAAATTCATACTGTGGGCATTGATTGGGAAAATATTCATGGCGTCCGCATTACTCCTAACGTATACACAACAATTGCTAATCTTGATCTGTTAGTGGAAGGAATCACGGCATTTGCCAGGAGCTAATGCAATGATAAGCGACACATCGAACCATAAAAACAAAAAATCTAAAACATAAGCAACTCACTTCCGCGAAAAATAAATCTGCTCCAGGCTTCTGCTATTAACATGATCGACATGGTAGGCATCGGTCCCTTTGTGGTAATGCCGCTTGTGGTCAGCTATTTTCATAATGGCTTGTTTTTATGGGCTTGGGTATTCGGAGCTTTCACCGCTTTTGTAGATGCTATGATCTGGAGCGAATTGGGAGCCGCTTATCCATTGGCAGGCGGTACTTATAATTTTCTACGCATCGGGTATGGACCCAAATGGGGTAAGCTGATGAGTTTCTTGTTCGTGTGGCAAACCAGTATACAGGCTCCATTAGTTGTTGCGTCAGGAGCCATTGGCTTCGCACAATATCTCTCCTATCTTGTTGATCTGAATTTTTTAGAACAGAAATTGGTTTCGGGTGGATTAGTCATTATTGTTTTTCTTCTCCTCTATCGACGAATTGAAGCGATCGGAAAAATTTCAGTCGTGCTATGGATCGTCGTTGTATTAACGGTTCTTTGGATCATCGTCAGCGGGCTTACCCACCAGAGACACCATGTTCAAATAATGCCTGCAGGTGAGGAATCTTTTTTTCGATATGCTTTTTGGGCGGCCATCGGGCAAGGTTCCGTAAAAACCGTGTATAGTTATCTTGGCTACTATAATGTTTGTCATCTGGGCGGTGAGATAAAACGACCCGAAAAAAACATTCCGATCAGTATGTTTGTTTCCATCGCTGGCATTGCTGTGCTTTACCTCCTAATGAATATAAGTGTCATGAGTGTAATCTCCTGGCAGGAAATTAAACCCGGCGACAAACACCTTGCGAGTATTTTTATGGAAAGGATCTACGGGCAAAGCGCCGGTATGGTGGTTACGATACTGATATTATGGATCGCGCTAGCATCTTTGTTTGCGATCGTTTTAGGTTACTCAAGAATTCCCTATGCAGCTGCCCTGGACGGCAATTTTTTCAAAATATTTTCGAAGCTGCACCCAACAAAAAATTTCCCATATGTGTCATTGATCTTTCTCTGTACGCTGGGATTTGTTTTTAGCATGGTATTTAAATTAGGCCAGGTGATAGATTCTATTTTAGCGATGAGAATACTGATACAATTCATTGGCCAGTCAATAGGACTCGTGCTGTTGAGAAGAAGGTTAGGCACGGCTGGCCTTCCATTTAAGATGTGGCTATATCCTGCGCCGGTAATTCTTTCCGTGTGCATCTGGCTATTTTTGTTTATTTCCACAGGTTGGTTTGCTCTATGGGGAAGTTTGATCGCGGTGATTGGGCTTGGAATATATTATCTCACCCAGCAATTGAAACAAAATAGAGTTGAGTATGGAGACGAACGTACAAGAGTGTGACACAACGAAAGCCAAATAGTAGCACTGACGCCGGATACATAAACTTCTCCACTTATTCACATACTTGGCTAATGCATCTTTTCGTTAAACCATTTTCAATTATTTTTGTCGTTAATCAAACCCCAATGAATGGAGCATCCCAAAGGAAAACTGATTGCCGTTGGAGGAGCAGAAGACAAGGGAACCGATCTTGAACGAGGACAGATCTCACGCAACAATCTCAATTTTTTTGAGCTAGGTATTCTTCGCCGCATTGTAGAGGAGGCCGGTGGTCCTTCGGTGAGGATAGAAATTATCACTACCGCTTCAGTTATCCCAAATGAAGTGGGAGAAAATTATTTGAATGCTTTTGGCAAAATCTCCTGTACCAATGTTGGATTGATGCCAATTCGTAACCGGCAGGATGCATTGAAAGACGAATTTCTTGAACGCATTCGCCATTGCGATGCGGTAATGTTTACGGGTGGCAACCAATTGCGGTTGAGTGCAACTTTTGGCGGCACGGATTTTTTAGATATTCTTTTGCATCGCTATCAGGAGGAAAATTTTGTCGTGGCTGGCACCAGTGCGGGTGCAATGGCTATGAGCAATACAATGATTTATGAAGGAAATGCCACGCAGGCCCATTTAAAAGGCGAGGTAAAAATTACCACCGGGCTTGGCTTCATTGACGATGTGATTGTGGATTCGCATTTTGAAAAACGCGGCCGCTTTGGAAGATTGGCGCAGGCTGTTGCTACCAACCCTCAATGCATTGGCATTGGCTTAGGCGAGGATACGGGCATGCTTATCCTGGAAGGGAATAAGATGGAAGCGATCGGCAGCGGCCTGGTGATCATCATCGATGGTCATGAGATCGGCCATAGTAATATTGCTGATATACCCGATGGCAATCCTATCAGCATTGAAAATCTTAAAGTGCATTTTTGTGAAAAAGGAAATGGCTACTGGCTACGTGAAAGAAAATTTTTTATGGAAGTGCGGGAAGGAGCGCTGGTGAGGAAACAAGTGAACGTAGAATAAACTGCTGAAACTGCCCATACTTTTTACTTTTGAATGCTATGAATGAAGTTTGGCAAGAATTATATCACGATTCTCTTTTGCCTTCTTTCCGTTATTAACATCGCCATATTTTTTTACAGGGATAAGTTTGCCTTTCACAAGTACGGGACAATATCTTCGTTATATTCCGCTGATACTGCAAAATGGAAAAAATTTATTGGCGACTATCCCAAACAAGAGCTAGACGAGGCTAAAACTATCCTGGATAGTTTGCATTTGGAACGTCAATCCACGGCTTCTAAAATCCTGAACATCGGTAAGCTGCTTTATAGCCGCTTTTACAGACAAGCAGGACAACCTTCAACGCAACTTGAGAATGCCTCGCCGCTCGACCAGTATAAAATACTAAGCTCTTCCGACACTGTAAAACTATGGTGCGGAAATTTTGCCAATATGTTTGCATTTCTCTGTTGGTCAGAGGGAATTCCTTGTCGTGTAATTGAGATCATGAATCCTGGCGATCACCATGTTTTAAATGAATGTTTCCTGCCGGAAAAAGGGAATTGGGCGGTAGCAGATGTGACCAATAACAACCTTCTATTGCTAAACAAAAATAACAATGGCTATGTCGATCTGCTGAGTGTGCGGGATTCGTTGAGTGGTCCGCTGTTGGCTTTGCAAGCCAGTGACAGCTCAATAGACACCAGGCCCTTTAGCGCTGGATTTTACGACAAATACTTTGGGAATGAGAATCCAATAAATTATTACTATCACACAAACAATTTGAAAGTTTACAGGACAAGTGAGAAGATCAAGCGATATTTTTTGCCGGTTCCATGGTACGAAGAACTGGATAAAACACCCAAAGGGAATTTGCTCTTTTATGTGAAACAATTATTTATTTTGCTTTGGCTTATCAGTTTTATTCTTCTGGCCAGGCAATTCATATCTCCTAAATTCAGATCATTCTTATGAGAGTCATTTATTGTTTTCTTTTTGTTTTTATTGTGGCCTTTATGCCGCAAAAGAAAAAAAGGGTGGTATTCTTTGGTGATTCAATTACGCAACAAGGCGTGGAGCCCGGCGGTTATATTACCCGTATTGATAGCATATGCAAACTGGAAAACAAGGCTGCCGAATTTGAGTTCATTGGCTCAGGCATTGGCGGCAACAAAGTATATGATCTCTATTTGAGGTTAGATGATGATGTGCTCGCAAAAAATCCGGACATTGTTGTGATCTATATTGGCGTAAATGATGTATGGCATAAGGCCTCTTTTGGAACAGGGACAGATCCTGACAAGTTTGAAAGATTTTATAATGCCATCTTGAAAAAATTAAAGGAAAGAAATGTCAAAGTGATTCTTTGTACACCTGCCGTTATTGGAGAGCGAACCGATTTTTCCAACCAGCAGGATGGCGACATGAACCGATACTCGGATATCATTCGCGGCATTGCCAGGAAAAATAATTTGCTATTGGTTGATCTGCGCCAAAAGTTTCTTGACTACAACAAACAACACAATCCTGATAACAAAGAATCAGGAATTCTTACAAGAGACAGGGTGCATTTGAATGAAAAAGGTAACCAACTTGTTGGTGATGAACTGTGGAAAGGGCTAAAGACTTTGTGAACTAAGCCAGTTTTATCAGGTAATAATTTTTCTTTCCCTTTTGCACAAGAATGTATTTGCTGTGCAACAAGGAACTCTCGTCAATTCTCATCTGTACGTTCTCCACTTTTTTGCGATTGATGCTTACTCCACCACCTTGTATCGTTTTCCTTGCTTCCCCTTTGCTGGGGAAAATATTGGTCTCTGCAAGAAAACTAACAATGTCAATTCCCGAATCTATTTTAACCTTATCAAAGTCTGATTTTATCACTCCTTCCATAGTTTCCAGGTCCTCGACACTCAATGATTCTGCGAAACTTGTTTCGCTGGCAAAAAGCTTTTGCGTTGTTTCAGTTGCTTTTTCCAGTTCGTCCTTGCCATGCACAAAGGCAGTTATTTCCTCAGCCAGTCTTTTTTGCAAGACACGCTGGGAAGGATCTTTCTGATGTTGATTGGTGATGAGTTCAATTTCTTCAAGTGATAAAAAAGTAAATATCCTGATCCATTTTTCAGCGTCAGGATCGCTTGCCCGTAACCAGAATTGATAAAATTGGTAAGGAGATGTTTTTTGAGCATCCAGCCAAACATTCCCTTGTTCAGTTTTTCCAAATTTCGTTCCGTCTGCCTTTGTAATAAGTGGGCAGGTAAATGCATATGCTTCACCACCCACTTTTCGCCGAATGAGTTCTGTACCCGTAACAATATTTCCCCATTGGTCGCTGCCACCCATTTGCAGTTTGCAGTTTTTATTCTTATACAGCCAATAAAAATCATAACCCTGCACCAGCTGGTAAGAAAATTCTGTAAAGCTCATTCCCGTATCGCCTTCCCCGGAGTAAGTTCTTGGCCCAATTCTTTTTTTTACGCTATCCTTAGCCATCATGTAGTTTACAGTAATATGTTTTCCGACGTCGCGAATAAAACTCAGAAAGCTCATATCCTTAAACCAGTCATAGTTGTTCACCATTTCCGCGCAGTTGGGCTTTGAGGGATCGAATTCAAGAAACTGCATCAGTTGCTTCTTAACACCTTCCTGGTTGAATCGCAGAGTTTCCTCACTCAGTAAATTCCTCTCCTCGCTTTTCCCGCTTGGGTCTCCCACCATCCCGGTGGCGCCTCCTACCAGTGCGACAGGTTTATGGCCAGCTCTTTGTAAATGCACGAGCAATAAAATGGGTACTAAACTTCCAATGTGAAGGCTGTCCGCGGTTGGGTCGAATCCAATATAGGCGGTGGTCATTTCCTTGGTCAATTGCTCCTCGGTCCCCGGCATGATGTCTTGTATCATGCCTCTCCAGCGCAATTCTTCGATCAGGCTCATTACCCTTTGGTTTGCAGCAAAAGTAAGGCAGAAAGGACAGCCTTTAAATGGCATGCAATATTTTTCTAACTTGTTCGTTTACAATCCCTATACTAATTGACCTTCGGAGTTATGTTTTTCGGGGGTTAAAGTTTATTTTTGAGAATGCTTATTACCCTACTGAAGACCAGATTAAACAGTCGCTTATCCGAAAATTGTAAGAATGAAAATGCCACGAATACACCTGTCCCTATTAATGACTATTCTTTCTCTTTCCTGTCTTGGTCAATTCCGGAAATACTCCAATGAATTCCTCAATATTGGCGCTGGAGCCCGTGGGCTTGCAATGGGCAGCGCTCAAATCGCATCTGTCAGCGACGGGACTGCCGGCTATTGGAATCCGGCGGCGTTAGTCGGCGTAAAAGATCATCCCAATCTTAACCTGATGCATTCGGAATATTTCGCGGGCATCGGGAAGTATGACTATGCGAGTATTGCCTTTCCCATGGCGAATAACAAGAGAACCATAGGCATTTCGGCTTTGAGATTTGCCGTAGATGACATCATGAACACTTTGTTTTTAGTAGAACCTGATGGTTCAATAAATTATAACAACATCCAGGCGTTTTCATCGGCAGACTATGCCTTTATTTTTTCGTTTGCTCAAAAACTAAAAGAAACTGACAGAAAAAATGTTCAGTTTGGATTGAATGCAAAAGTGATCCATCGCAGCGTTGGAAAATTTGCCAAGGCCTGGGGATTTGGTCTTGATGGTGGGTTACAAATATTCGAGGGAAAATGGAAGTTTGGGATTACAGCGAGAGACATTACGACAACGTTCAATGCATGGTCATTTAGTTTCACAGAAAAGGAAAAAGAAGTTTTGTATCTCACCAAGAACGATATTCCTGTAAAATCCACTGAACTTACAGCGCCACGGTTGATCCTCGGCGTTGCCAGGGATTTTCAAATAAATAAAAAACTGAGCCTGCTCGCAGAGGCAAATGTTGACCTTAGTTTTGATGGGAAACGCAATACGATCATTAGTGGCGACCCTGTGAGCGCCGATCCAAAATTTGGACTGGAGCTAAATATTCACAACATCTTTTTTGTGCGGGCAGGCANNTTGGCTGATGCCGACACATTGAATCAGAGAAAAGTATGGATCTATCAACCGAGTGCAGGTGCCGGCTTAAAGATTCAAAACGTGACGATAGACTACGCATTCGCCAACCTTGCCAACCAATCGAACCCATTGTTCACGCACGTTTTTTCACTAAAACTTGACATGGTAAACGATAAAAGCAAAAAGAAAAAATAATTGTACCCTAAACACCGGTCCATGAAAAGAATTTTACTCATGTCGTTAGTATGCACTGGTCTCCTGGCTGAGGCGCAGGTGTATAATAACGAATGGATAGATTATACAAAGCCTTATTATAAGTTCAAGCTCGGCAGTAGTGGCCTGTACCGAATTTCCCAGGCGACTTTAAATGCCGTTGGCCTCGGCAGCACTCCCGCTGAAAATTTTCAATTATGGAGAACCGGCCAGGAAGTTCCCCTATACACTTCTATTGCATCAGGACCTTTAGCAGCCAACGACTATATTGAATTTTGGGGACAGATGAACGACGGTAAACCAGACAAACAATTATATCGAGATCCGGACTATCAATTGAATGATCGTTACAGCTTGCAATCCGACACGGCCTTTTATTTTCTCACCGTCCATGCAGGCGCAAATAAAAGATTGGCAAACACTACAAATGATGTAGCGGGAAATACTCTTGCGCCAGAACCATATTTCATGTATACACTTGGCAACTATTTCAGGAACGTAATCAATACAGGAAATGCTGCACTGGTACAAGGAACTTATGTTTATTCGTCGGCCTACGATAAAGGAGAAGGATGGACATCAGGCAATATCGATTCAGCCGGCACATTGGCTCCGCCGGCACACACTAATCTTCACGTGGAAAGCACTGGCCCTTCGCCCACATTTTCGATCAATGCTGCCGGGAATGCCATCAACACACGGAGTTTCCAGGTGAAGATCAATGGTACACTGGTTTTACAACAGACAATGGATTATTTTAATTATTTGAAATATCAGACTTCATTTCCTTTATCACTCATCACGTCCGGAACAGCAGCAATTGAAATCACAAACCAGCCTTCGGCCCGCCCCGATCGAATGGTGGTTGCCCAATATGAAATAAACTATCCAAGAAAATTTGATTTCGATAATTTAAAAAGTTTTCTGTTCGAGCTGCCGGCGAATATTAATGGGAATTACCTTGAAATTTCCAATTTCAATTATGGATCAACCGCCCCGGTGCTATATGATCTCACCAATGGCCTTCGTTACGTTGCGGACATTTCAAATCCTTTATTGATCAAAATTGCTCTTCAAGGTTCGGCCGTAAGCAGAAAACTTCTTTTGGTTAGCGAGGATGCCTCGAACATAAACACCATTAATACGCTTCAATTGCGAAGCTTTGTAAACTATGGGCTATCCGCAAACCAGGCCAATTATCTCGTTATTTCCAATTCAAGTTTATATACCGGGTCAAATGGAAGCACTCCAGTAGAAGATTACAGAGCTTATCGTAGCTCCGCTGCGGGCGGTAGCTACAATGCCAGGATTTATGACATTGACCAGCTTGTGGATCAATTTGCCTTCGGTATAAAAAAACACCCGTCTTCGATCAGGAATTTTATTCAGTACGCATTGAACACTTACACGTCGCCGCCGAAGTTCGCTTTCCTGATCGGCAAGGGAGTAAATTATGTTCAGTACAGGGCCAATGAAAATTCCCCTGATCCTAATATCAAAAGTGATCTTGAAAAACTGAATCTTGTTCCAACATTTGGGTATCCTGCTTCTGACAACTTGTTCAGCTGTTTTAATGGAGATAATATTCCCACTGTACCCGTGGGTCGTCTTTCGGTGGTTTATCCCGATGAAATATCGGTGTATCTGAAAAAAGTGAAAGAAAACGAATCG
>VBAQ01000011.1 GCA_005883765.1 Bacteroidota bacterium | reverse complement strand
GTGGTCTATGTTTGCAAGAAAAAATTTGGAAAGGACTATGCCGTCAGCACTAACACAGATCTGTACCGGTATGATGTCACAACCGGTGTTACAAAAAATCTTACTGAGGGAAGGATGGGTTATGACGTGAGTCCGTTATTCAGCAAGAGCGGGACGCTGGCATGGTTAAGCATGAAACGGGAGGGTTATGAAGCAGATAAACAGGACATCGTTGCATCGACGGGCATGGGAGTAGTGAATTTGACGAAACAAAGGGACGATATTCATGTTGAAGGATTTCGCTGGAGTGATGATGGGCGTAATATTTTTTTCTGGGCGCCCGTCAATGGAACTCTTCAATTGTTCGAGGTCGATTACACCGGCGCCACAATGAAACTTCCCGACATACGCCAAATTACAAATGGCGATTTTGATGTCACGGGAGTTGTGGGTCAGAAGGGAAATGAATTGATCGTAACGAGAACAGACATGAATCATGCAACTGAACTATACTCAGTTGATGCAGCAAACGGCGTGATGAAACAACTGAGCCATGTCAATGATTCCATTTATAACTCCATTGGAAAATGTAAAACGGAAAGGAGATGGATAAATACAACGGACGGACAGAAGATGCTGGTATGGGTGATCTACCCGCCGGATTTTGATGCAAACAAAAAATACCCCACGCTTTTGTATTGCCAGGGTGGACCTCAATCGGCATTAACTCAATTTTATTCTTTTCGATGGAATTTTCAATTGATGGCTTCGCAGGGATACATTGTGGTGGCTCCCAATCGCAGGGGAATGCCCGGGCACGGAACGAGATGGAATGAAGAGATCAGCAAAGATTGGGGTGGCCAGGTAATGAAAGATTATTTATCTGCAATTGATGCTGTCAGCAAAGAAAGATTTGTTGACAAGGCTCGGTTAGGTTGCGTAGGTGCCAGCTACGGAGGCTACTCTGTGTACATGCTTGCAGGTATTCATAATAATCGGTTCAAGACATTTATTGCTCATGATGGGGTTTTTGATCTCAAGAGCTGGTACGGAACCACTGAAGAGATGTGGTTTGCCAACTGGGATATTGGCGGACCGTACTGGGATAAAAATAATGCCGCTGCACAAAAAACCTATTCGCAATTTTCGCCGAGCAATTTTGTGGGCAAATGGAATACCCCGATCATGATCATCCAGGGAGGAAAAGATTATCGGGTGCCGATCGAACAGGGACTGCAAGCTTTCCAGGCCGCACAACTAAGGGGGATAAAAAGTAAGTTGCTGTATCTGCCTGAAGAAAATCACTGGGTGTTAAGTGAACAAAATGCGCTGGTATGGCAACATGAATTTTTCAAATGGCTCGATGAAACACTTCCGCCCGCGGGCAAAAAAGCAAAAGAAGAGAAAAAGGCATTTTAGTCCCGTGCTCCGAAGATCAAGCTTCCGATCCTGATCATGGTACTGCCTTCTTCAATCGCGATGGGGTAATCCGCACTCATGCCCATGGAAAGAGTTCTGAATTCAGAGTTCAGGGTTTGAAGCTTATCAAAAATGGATTTTAAATGTTTGAATTCGGCTCTTACTTTTTTCATGTCATCGGTGAAGGATGCCATGCCCATCAATCCGCGGATCTGTACATTCTTTAATTCTTGTAACCTGCCTGCCGGTGAGGCAGGTTCGTCTGAGTTCATGTTTATTAATTCGTTTAGTTCGTTCTCATCCAACCCAAACTTTGTCTCCTCCTGTGCAATATGAACCTGGAGCAAACATTCAATGACGCGATCATTTTTTAAACCTTCCTTATTTATTTTTTGAAGCAGCCTGTAACTGTCAACACTTTGGATGAGATGAATGAAAGGGGCGATCTGTTTTACTTTATTGCCCTGCAAATGCCCGATAAAATGCCAGCGAATGTCTTTTGGAAGCTGCGCCTGTTTGGTGGCCAGTTCCTGTACGTAGTTCTCACCAAAATCTTTTTGACCGAGATCGTATAGTTCTTTTATTTCTTCAACTGATTTAGTTTTCGAAACAGCAACAAGAGTAACGTGGCGGGAGCCAAGGTCCGCAATAATTTGTTCGTATGATTTTTTGTTTACCGGCATGGCGTTTATTGTTCCTTGCCTCAGGTAGAAATAGTTCTTAAGATATAACGCACTACGCCTTCACGCCAATCATCGAACAGGGATCTCAAGAGCCGTGATCCGGTTTCCTACTTCAATAAATCCCTGCTGATCACGATCCTTTGCACTTCGCTTGTGCCTTCATAGATCTGCGTGATCTTGGCATCGCGCATCAACCGTTCCACATGATATTCTTTTACGAATCCATATCCGCCATGAATTTGTACCGCTTCTACGGTGGTCCACATAGCCGTTTCCGCTGCAAAAACTTTTGCCATAGAAGAGCTAACAGTGTAATCCAGGTTACAGTCCTTTTCCCAGGCGGCCTTCAAACACAACAACCGGGAAGCTTCAATCCTTGTTGCCATATCAGCCAGCTTAAATGCGATGATCTGGTGATTCATGATCTCTGTGCCAAAAGCTTTTCTCTCTTTTGAATATTTCAATGAAAGTTCATAGGCCCCGCTCGCAATGCCAAGCGCCTGCGAAGCAATGCCGATCCGACCGCCAGCTAAAGTTCTCATCGCAAACTTAAAACCGAAACCGTCAGCGCCAATCTGGTTTTCTTTCGGCACTTTTACATCATTGAACATTATGGAATGTGTGTCGCTTCCACGTATTCCGAGTTTATTTTCTTTTGCTGCAACAGTTACTCCCGGCCAGTTTTTTTCAACGATAAATGTATTGATCCCCCTGGATCCCTTTGAACGGTTGGTTTGTGCCATGACTAAATACACTGAGGCTGTGCCTCCATTCGTGATCCAATTTTTTGTCCCATTCAATAAATAATGATCGCCTTTGTTTTCAGCTGTTGTTTTTTGAGAGGTCGCATCACTTCCCGCTTCGGGCTCACTCAGCAAAAATGCACCAATGTATAATTCGCCGTCCTTTTTTCCCTGCGCCAATGGTACCAGGTATTTTTGTTTTTGCTCCTCAGTGCCAAATTCCTGCAGTCCAAAACATACGAGACTATTGTTGACACTCATACACACACTCACGCTTGCGTCGATCTTACTGATCTCTTCCATGGCTACTACGTAGCTAACCGTATCCATTCCTGCACCTCCGTACTCAGGTCTGACCATCATGCCCAAAAAACCAAGATCAGCGAGCTTTAGAATTTGTTCACGGGGAAATTTTTGTTTTTCATCGCGTTCAATCACACCCGGCAAGCATTCCGTTTGCGCAAAATCCCTCGCAGCTTTTTGGATCATTAAATGCTCTTCATTCAATCGGAACAACATGTGGAATTTATTTACGGCCGCAAAGATAGGGGAGTGGCGATAGATGATAATTGAGAGATGAAAGTAGAACCAGTAATTAATAATGAATAATTAATAATCTGAAACGGAATCTGAAGACGAAAGGACAAGACCAACTGCATCGTCACCGCTGATCAGACGGACGCGATAATAGGGTCAGGATCGGTTTTCTGTCGGCCAGAAATTAATTGGCTAATTCTTTCTCAAAAAATTTTTCTTCAGCCAGAACGAATTCGGGAGTTACATAACTGAGTAATGTTCTTTTTACAAGAGCATACAGTTCCTTGCGGCTGTTGCAGTAAGCGGCATGAACATAGGAAAGTTTCAGCGTAGTAACTTTTTGATGAGCTAACTGTGCCATTTGGCAAATATGTGTATCGAGGAAGATTAATTGCTCAGCAATGGCATGCTGGTCATTGTAGAATGGTTTATTCATAGTGACGGTGGTTTTAAATCACTAATATTGGATTTCGCTATAACTAACGCAGAAAAAATGAATAAATTGTTTTAAAGCTGAGTTCTAAGTGAATACCCGGCCGGAGAAACAGCAGATCTGCTTACGAAAAACGATAAAAACCTATAACAATCAACGGGCTAATGCAGCCTGGCCCCGACTAAGTCTCATTTTGGATCAATGCATCCAGATTTCGGATCCCGATTTTCTTTTCGCTGATAAATCCTTCGGCATATTTTACGCCAATGCGTTTGCCAAACATTCTTGCCCGGGCAATTACACTATCCAAAAAATCAGGGGTTGATATATAAGTTTGGGGGCCTTCGTCACTGTTCACTGATGTGTGAAATTGCGTTCTGTAAGCTTCGATGGCTTCCATGCGCTGATCAAAGACTTCAGTGATGTCTATGAGTATATCCGGCTCATGATACCAATCCTGGATGTAGTGAAGCAGATACTTGGGTCGCCATCTTTCCTGCACGTTTCCTTTCTCATTCCTGGTGATGATCTTCGCTAACCCGGACAAATAACAGCAATCACTGATCATTTGTCCTGCACGTCCATGGTCGGGGTGACGATCATGTAAAATATTTCCAATGACGACCTCCGGTTGATATTTTCGGATTGCCTGGATCAATTTTAGCTGGTGTTCTTCGTCGTTTTTAAAAAATCCGTCACGCATTTTCAGATTCTCTCTCACATGGACACCCATAATATTGGCAGCACTTGCTGATTCCCTGTATCGAGCCTCGATACTTCCCCTGGTGCCTAATTCACCTTGTGTAAGATCAACTACGCCAACTTTCTTTCCCCGTTGAATTTCGTTAATGATCACACCGGAACACCCAAGTTCCACATCATCAGGATGGACACCAATTGCAAGGAGATCAAGTTTATTGCCTTCGCCGAGTGGGGAGTTTCGAATTGGTTTAGTTGAATTATCAGTCATTTTATTTAGAAAATAATAGAAATAAAAATGTGAAGGTATTAACTGAAAAGAGTATCACTGAAAAGAAAACCATCGTTATACCCCTTTGCGCCAACGCTGAAGCCGTCGGCCATAGCCTATGGCGCGGGATGTAGCTTAGGCGCAAGCGTTACGGGACGGGGGTTTTGAGTCCGGGTTTGTACGGATTGTTATACCAGACTCCGTCAATTTCCTTTACGATATTTTCAATTTGCCGATCCGTTTTGTCATTTAGATTCCAATCCTGCTTAAGGCTGCTTCCAAAAAAGAAAGCAACGGTCTGGTAAAGCCTTGCCGTGAGACCATTTTTGTAATCCTTGATAATTTCGTAGCAGTTATTTCCTGTTTGCCGGTTAATGAGCTTCATTAAAATTTTTCCCTGGTACACGGAAAGATTTTCCATGGGTTGAGTGAACTGCGCTCTTAGTTCTTTTTCCCTGGTCTTTATATAGGCTTTCCTTTCCTTCTTTGAAGAAACATTAGTAAGGCGCGTATTGATATCATTGATCGTCGTTCCAGCGATCCTCGAATACGGGTAGGTAACATACACTGCATTCCTCAGCCGGTTCCATTCTTCAATATATTTTGCCAATTTATCAGGAGGCATGTTAGAAACCCAAACCATTTCCAATTCCTTATAGGGTAAACTTTCACCCTCGTATATAATGGCCGGTACTATCAAAGTATCGTTGGGACCCCATTTGCCTGAGTTAGGGTTTGTTTGTGCAGTCGCGCTAAGGCACAGGAATAACAGGAATGCTATCGTCACTGACCATTTGCTATATCGCCTGCTAAAAATCATGTTTTAAAAATACAAAAATGCTTTTGGGTTTTATACTCCTAAGACAAAGAAACTGTCCTAATTGCTGTTTATAAAGTTAAATTTTCAATTTCCCGCCCGGCTTTATTTAATTCAACCCTTCTGACTATGCTCATGATAATTCCTGTCACCATAATAATCACACCAGCCC
This sequence comes from Bacteroidota bacterium, assembly GCA_005883765.1. Classification (GTDB taxonomy): domain Bacteria; phylum Bacteroidota; class Bacteroidia; order Chitinophagales; family Chitinophagaceae; genus VBAU01. The sequence goes on along the minus strand of VBAQ01000011.1, from coordinate 54,181 downwards.
ACAAAAGATTAATGAATGGAAATTTGTAGGCCTTAAGCGTTACGTATTGAAGGACAGAGTTTGATTCCTTTACCCCGAGCTCCACACTATTGCCATTGACATTGTTCAATTGAAAAATTAGATTTTCAGACATGATCGTGTCCTGGACGGGAAACAAACTCCCTCCTTTATTGATCAAGAACGGTTTTGAGGTGTAGGAGGTATTATTTTTTGAAAATACTTTGATCGTAGCCAAATAGACTTTGTCATCGGGGGCAAGACCGCCCGCCGGAATATGAGTTTGTGTTGCCAGGTCTTCCAGCACATAAAAGCCATTCGAGTAAAAAGCAGTATCGCCTTTTTTTATGGATTGAGGTTTGAACGAGGACGTGTCTTTATTTTTCTCAGGATCTGGCAGCGAAGTGATATAGGCAAAAATATCGTGATCCCAATAGTGTTTGGCATCCGGGTTTGCCATCAATCCCTGGTTGCCCTTATAGTTTACAAAGGCATTTGGCGTCAAAGTGAATTGTTCATTTCCCGTTTTGCTCTTAAAATGAATCCTATAATACCACAAAGGTTTTTGTGGATGCACTGAATCCCGTTCGTAGGTCACATCATAGTTAGCCATGGTAGAAGGCACACCTTTCACCAGGGTTAAGTTTTCGCCTGCCTTTCCTGTTATTTTACTTTCACCCAATGGAACAAATATGCCGGTCGTATTCCAGGAAAGGACTTCTTTTTTTGACGAAGAAATTAAAATACCAGCCAGTATAAATCCAAAACCGACGTGAGCAACGGAACCACCAGAAAGTTTCAATTTCCCTTTCATACCGAGCCAGATGTAGGCAGTATTGGCTATCACAGTGTAAATGCTGCATACCATAGCAAACCAAATGGCTCCTAAAAAACCTGCACCGTGATCCTGGTAATTGATATTACCAAAGGCAAGAACCAGTGAGGCGATCAGCAATGAAATAATGGAAGGCCGGGTAATTTTTTTCCAGAAAAATTTTGAATCGGTTTGTTTGTATTTGAGATACTGAGTAACGGCCGTTAGAACACCCAGAATGATAGCTACAAAAATGATTACCCGGTTATAAGAAAACACCGCATCTTCACCCATGGTAAAGTTGCTGCCAAATAGTTTATTGATCACGGGCAAAGAAGTGGCGAGGATAATAAACACCGATGTAAGAAAAAATATCAATGATCCGATGAACATCCAAAACTCCCGTGACGAAGTTTGCTCCTCTTTTGTAATATGCGGGATCTGTTTATAACGAACGGCAAAAAGTGCGAAGGCAGGAACGAGAAATACAAATAAAAAGGCAAGCAGTTGAAAATTCATTCCCAGATCAGTGAAAGCGTGAACCGAAGTGTCGCCCAGCACGCCGCTTCGTGTAAGAAATGTTGAGTAAAGAACCAGGGTGAACGTCATTAGAAACAAAAAATGGGTTGCTCTCAACGAATGGCCCGTGTGTTTGTAGATAAGCAGAGCGTGTATTCCTCCAATCAGGGTCAACCATGGAACGAGTGAAGCATTTTCTACGGGGTCCCAGGCCCAGTAACCACCAAAGTTGAGAGATTCATACGCCCAGCGGCCACCCATCATAATACCTGTTCCCAACACCGCAGCTGAAAACAACGCCCACGGAAGAGCGGGCTTTGTCCATTCGCCAAATTTTTTTGTCCATAGGCCACCGATCGCAAAAGCAAAGGGAACAATAGTGGATGCAAAGCCCAGGAACAGAACGGGAGGATGTATCACCATCCAATAATTCTGCAATAGCGGATTCAGATCATTGCCATCCTTGATGAGAGAAAGATAATCTGGTTGGGAAAAAATGGGAGCGTCCATTTCATTTCTAAGAAGAACAAACGGATTGGAACCCATTCTCCAGTTGAATAAATAAATGCCCGCGATCATTGTGGCAAGGCATACCTGAGCAAAACTCACAACGGTCATCACCGGAGCTTCCCATTGTTTCGCTTTTCGAATTAAGATCAAACCCAGTACGGAATGCCACATGCTCCACAAAAGAAAACTGCCTTCCTGCCCTTCCCAAAAACAGCTGAGCAAATATTTTACTTCCAATGTGCGGCTACTGTGTTGCCACGCATATTTATACTCAAAGAAATGATTGCTGATAATATAGAACAGGATTCCGAAAATGGCAAACACAGAGGCGACTTCAGTAATGAATGCGCCGCGAGCTAAGATTTTCCACGATGCTGAGTCTGATTCAATTCTTTGTCTTGATGTTTTGAAATAAGCAAACGTCGCAACCACAGAGGCAACAAGGGAAAGGGTTACAAAAAAGTGTCCCAATAAACCTGGTATTAGATGCTCGCCTGTATAGTCCATCCCTTATTGATATTGTGGTGTAGTATTCTTTGCAGGTGTCGCGGCTGCGTTTTCCTGGAGGTTCTTTTTTGCCTGGTTCATATCATCTTTATATTTCGATGGACACTTCATCAGGATTTCCGAGCATTCAAAATGATCGTCATTCATTTTTCCTTTCAACACTAGTCGTTCGCTATGTTCTAGATTGCTGGGTTTGGGCTGATTGTAAATCACCTTTACTGAACTACCTAAAGAATCAACAGCAAAAAAACTTAAATGGTTTGGGCTATTGACAGCATCGTATTCTATGGCGTGGGTGCGATCTAATTTGGCAATGATGCTTACCGTTTTTCCCTTCTTTTTGATAGCGGTCTGTACCGTATCATAGGTGCTCAGCGTCCCCATAAAACTGATAAGAACTGCGATCGTAACAGCAATAAGAACCAGTAAAGCAATATGTATTTTTTTCATAAATCTATCAGGCAGTGATGAGCGGGTAAAGGTAGCACAGAAATTGGTGATAAACCGTTAAAAAATCAACCCTACTTCTTCGGGTTACCTGTGAGTACGACCTGGCTGCACGCAGGAGAAGCCAAATAGTTGATGAATTCTGTTCCTTATAGAAATCAATTTTTTTGTGGCTATGTTAAACAGAACTAATTTGCATCCCGTTTTTCGAAATTTTTTATATGGCTGATCTTTCACAATTTGATCCAAACAGTGTAGGAAACCCCAACAACAATATTTTTGGCTTGCCTTTTAGTGAGGACGATGCAAGACTCATCATTTTGCCTGTACCATGGGAGGTAACGGTTAGTTACGGAGCCGGGACAGCAAGGGCTTCAGATCATGTTCGTAGAGCCAGCACCCAGATCGACATTTTTGATGCTGAGAATCCGGAAGGATGGAAACAGGGGTTTTATTTGCGTGAAGTCGATAAAAAACTTTTGATGAAAAGTGATTACCTGCGCAAGGAGGCGGAGCTCTATATTGACTACATCTCGCGAGGCCAGCAGGTGGAAGAGAATCAATTCATGCGAAAAACTCTCAAGGATGTAAATGAGGGCAGCGCGTACCTTAACAGGTGGGTGTACGATCAAACAAAAAGTCTTTTGAGCCGCGGCAAATTGGTTGCGTTGCTGGGGGGTGATCATAGCACGCCGCTGGGATATTTCAAAGCCATTGCGGAAAAACATGCAGATTTTGGAATTTTGCAAATTGATGCACATTGTGATTTACGGATAGGTTACAGCGGCTTTACCTACTCGCATGCCAGCATTATGTATAATGCATTGGAAGAAATTCAAGGTTTGAAAACGCTTTTGCAGGTTGGAATTCGGGACTACAGCGCTGGCGAACTTGACCTGATCAATAATAGCAATGATCGTATCATTACCTATTTTGACAGGGATGTTAAGTGCAGGCAATATGAAGGGCAGAGTTGGAAACAAATTGCTGACGAAATAGTAGGCCGGTTGCCGCAAAAAGTGCATATCAGTTTTGACATCGATGGTCTTGATCCAAAACTATGTCCCAACGCCGGAACACCGGTACATGGCGGATTTGAGATCGAAGAATTATTTTACTTGTTCAGCAAGATATTAAAGAGTGGCCGGCAATTAATCGGTTTTGATCTGCTGGAGATTGGTGTTGGTGAAACTGACTGGGATGCAAATGTAGGCGCACGCGTCCTGTGGAAGCTATGTAACCTATTAGTGAAATCAAATCCTGTGTAGAATTTTATGAACCTGGCTTAGAACAACTTAAATATCGCTGGCTCCATCCCGGTGAGTTGGGAATGCGTCAGCATTAATTCGGTATTATTTAATCCAGGTTTTGTGTATACGTTTCAAATAAAACAAAGGAATTGGCCGCAAATTCTATCTGTCTTTCACATTCTGATTGCTTTAGTTTTTGTTTTTGACCTGCTGCATATTCATAACGAAGGAAGAAAAGACTGGTTATTTTCATCCATATGTGTCATAGCCGGCTTATTTCTTCTGCTCGCGGGAATTTTCAACAAGAAAATTTTCCGCCAGTTGTCCGGTCATCTTGCGTTATTATTATTTGAATCGATATTGATTATTAGCGGGGCGATTTATTTTTGGAGCAAAGGAGCGTCATTAGTTTCCGTTAGTCATGCCATACTTGCCGGTGCGATTGTGCTGTTCTGGATCTACCTGAAGAAAAGAGAAGAGGGAGAAAAAATAGTTGTTTCCGAAAAGAGCATCATCTTGCCTGGCTTGTCAGGCGACAGGATCATTGAGTGGAGCGAACTGACCAACGTCGTCAAAAAACATGATCTGCTTACTTTCGATTTCAAGAACAATAGACTGTTGCAGGTGCAGGTGATCAATGCTGATCATATTGAGGAAGATGAATTCAATCAATTCTGTCAACGAGAGTTAACCGTGCAAAATAAATAACCGAAATTTGCGGGCAATCGCATAGGTCATCAAATAATAACCTATGTGATTTGTTTGACTCAGTTGACAAACTATGACTCGTCAAAAATCACCATACATTCTGTACTCCGATGGCAAGGGAAATATTTTCGAAGATACTTCGCTCTATGTCACGGGCCGGAGTGGCTGGGACGCCGTGACGGTGCCACATGATGAGTGGATAGAGTTACCCAACGGCGGGCAGTTGTATGAATTGCCTGGCCGCAGAGGAATTGGTATCGATGCGAAGACAGGTGAGATGAGATTATGCGAAAAGGGTTGGGCCGTTGCAGCCTTCGTTCCGCCTGCTTACACCGGGTTCCACCTGGCTGCTTACGAAACATTGAAAAATGCTCCAACACTTCCTTTGTTTTGCTACACCGCCGTCGGATGGCATGACAAAAAATTTTACGTGCCTGCCGTAAGAATTGAACAGGATATTCGGCAGGATTGCGAAGGATATGATCAGCAAGAAGTCAAGCAGGGAGTAAGAAAATTGCTAAAAGCATACCCGCACAACCGTTTGGTAAATCATCTTGCAAATAATTGTGCGCTGACATATCAATGTCCTGCGGCGAGAAATTATTTTTTGCAAAGATGGGAATGCCCCGTTCCTGTTTCGCCTGCTTGCAATGCAAATTGCGTTGGATGCATTTCACTACAGCCGGATGAAGAGCCGATCGTTTCCAGCCAGAACCGTTTAACTTTTTTACCGACGCCGGAAGAAATTGTTGAGTACACGGTGCCTCATCTTGAAACGGCGCCGTATCCTATTATCAGTTTTGGGCAGGGTTGCGAGGGTGAGCCCTTGTTGATGTGGGAGACCATTCGTGACGCCATTATCGAGATCCGGAAACATACCTCAAAAGGAAGTATCAACATTAACACAAACGGGTCAAGACCGGATGCAGTAAAAATTCTTTGCGAAGCCGGATTAAATTCAATCCGGGTCAGCACCAACTCAGCAAGGAGAGAGATTTACATGCCTTATTATCGGCCAAATAACTATGAGTTTGAAGACATACTTGAGAGTTTGAAGATCGTGAATTCTTTCGGTGGGTGGACATCGATCAACTATTTTGTTTTTCCTGGCATGACGGATAGCATTGCCGAATACGAGGCATTAAGAAAACTCATTAAAGAAACTGGTTTGAAAATGATCCAGTGGCGCAATTTCAATATTGATCCTGATTGGTACCTTGGAAAGATTGGTGTGAGCGATACCGGCGAGTGTATGGGAGTGAGGCAATTGATGAATTTAATTCGTGAAGAATTTCCCCAGCTCAAATTTGGATACTTTAATCCTCCCATGGAAAGAATTAGGGGAAGATTTGAAATGGACTTTGCGCATGATTAAACGCTGACTGCAATATGCCCAGGATAGCTCTCGGATTATTACTGATCATATTCTTTTGTAGCTGCTCTTCCTCAAAAAGTCATCGCCACCAATCATGGCCGGTCCATTTCCTAATTGAGGTTTTTGCCAAATGTGCTTTTTTTGAAGTTATCCCCTGATTCGGGGAATAGTTTTTGTGACTGATTTTTTTGAAAAATAGTTACTGATGGGTTATTGCATATTGTGCAATATATGGATTTGGTATAAAAGAAGAGTTCACTAGAATTGTTGCAGTACAAGTGAGTGACACAACAGGTGATCAGCAGAGAACAAAAAGCCGGAAACAAAAAATATAATAACTATGGCTACTAAAAATACTACCTCCCACAAAGGGACTTCAACCAGAAGTGCAAAAAGGAAGTCGGTACCTGAGAAAAAATGGTCGCGCCAGGTAACCGAACACAGCGATGCATTGGACCTCGAGGGCGGAGTGTTTAAAAAGAAAGATCCAAAGAAAATTGCTCAATCGTTAAAGCGTTCGGCAGAACACAGCAAAAGAAAAAAAAGTGGGTCTTTTCAATCCGCTATGTCAATGCTGAATTTTTATATTAACCGAGCAGGAAAGAGTCTGACAAAAAAAGAAAAAGAACCGTTGGAAAAAGCAAAAGGAGAACTGCGAAAATTATTTCACAGGGAACGGGAATGAAATCATGAGAACCAAATCACAAGAACCAAAAAATATGAAAATTAACCCCCAAAAACTCAATTTCTATTTGGTTGTTGCCTCCTGAGATTTGGATTTTCGTACCAAAATGGCAGGGAAATTGAACGCTTTGCTTATCACCAATAATTTTTATTATGATACAAAGAGATGGAACCTGCACGAGTCTATGGCAAGACCATATTCCCGTTTACCAGCCCGTGAACGATCCAGATATTCAAACAATCTATGATGTGGTGATTGTTGGTGGCGGGATTACTGGTATCAGCACAGCATTATTGTTGCAGAAGGCTGGTAAAAAATGCTTAGTGGTCGAAGCAAACAATTTGTGTTTCGGAACTTCAGGCGGTACAACAGCTCATTTAAATACGTTACTTGACACTCCTTATACGACGATCATCAAAAATTTCGGAAAGGAAAACGCGCAGCTGGTGGCGACGGCAACAGCCGAGGCAATCGACCTGGTAAGGTCTCACATTGCGGATTATGGCATTGACTGCGAATTTCAAGAGGCGCCTGCTTATCTTTTTTCACAAACACAGGAGCAGAGTGAAGAACTGCATGAGATCTATGAGGCTTGCCGTGAAGTGGGTCTTGACGTTTCTTACAATCTTTCGTTACCTGTCAACATCGAATTCGAAAAGGCCATTGAGGTCAGGGGGCAGGCAAAATTTCACCCGGTAAAATATGTGTATGGGCTTGCAAAAGCATTTGAGGATGCGGGCGGAGTCATTCTTCAACATACCCGTGTGAATGGGATCGAGGATACAGATGGCATTACAGTTGAAACCGAGAATGGAAATTTCCGCACGGCAAATCTTATTTATGCTACACATACACCTCCGGGTATCAATCTTATTCATCTTCGCGTAGAACCCTGGCGGAGTTATGTTATGGCTTTTACAATAAAAAATAAAAAGTACGCTCAAGAGTTGGTTTACGACATGTATGATCCCTACCATTATATCCGCTCACAAAAGATCGATGAAAAGGAATACATGATCGTTGGAGGTGAGGACCACAAAACCGGAGCCATAGCAAATTCTGAAGCAGGTTTCCTGCGACTGGAGAGTTACATACGTAAGCATTTCGATGTCGATGAGATCTTGTTCAAATGGTCGTCACAATATTTTGAGCCGGCAGATGGACTCCCTTATATCGGTCATTTACCGGGGCATCCGGGAAATATTTTTGTGGCCTCGGGTTACGGAGGAAATGGAATGACATACAGCAGCGTGGCTGCGCTCTTATTGCGACGTATGATCCTAAAAGGCGAGTCGCCGTATGTAAGATTATTTGATCCCAATCGTATAAAACCAATCGCAGGATTTACGACCTTCCTGAAGCACAATGTGGATGTGCTGAAAAAGTTTATTGGCACATGGTTCGACAGAGAAAGATTAGAAGAGTTTGCGGAACTGGCCCCAGGCGAAGCCAAGGTTGTCAAATACGACGGAGAAAAAATAGCCTTGTATAAAGATGAACATGGAGAATTGCATGCTATCAATCCGATGTGCACGCATATGAAATGTTCTGTTGCGTGGAATAATGTGGAGCAAACCTGGGATTGCCCTTGCCATGGATCGAGGTTTTCATTTGAAGGAAAAGTGTTAACAGGGCCTGCAGATCATGACCTCGAAAAAATTGAAGTAAAGACATTGGTCGAGCATGATTAAATTTCTGTACCGAAATAGATTTCTAAGAGCGGTAAATGAGAATCGATCGTCTTAATATTGAGTATTTCGTTGGGATTAGAGATTTGTTCAAATCTCCATGAACCATCAGCTTGTTTGCGACCAAGCTGAATAAGTTTTTTTTGTGAGTCAATCATAATATATTCCAGCAATGAAGGTATTTGCTGGTAAAAGAAAAACTTTCTTCCTTTATCATAAAGAGCAGTAGAAGAAGAAATAATTTCAAAAATTACGGAAGGATTTTTCAGAGTGTCAAATTTATCATCTTCTAATTCTGGTTTCCCGCATATAATCAGCGCATCAGGATACATGTAACTATCGGAAGAAGGCGTACAGACTCGCATATCGGATTGCAACATTCTGCAATTCTTTCCATTCAGAAAATGGTCAACTTTTGCCGCGATATTTGAAGCAATGATATTATGTTTCAGGCTTGCGCCACTCATGGCCTGTACATAGCCATCATAATATTCATTTTTATATTCCGAGGCCCTTTCCATTTCCAGGTATTGGGCCGGCGTTATGGAATTATACTTCGGGACCGCTTCTTTCACGTCGGTTTCCATAACAGTAAATTTAATTCTTTTAGTTTTGATTTTTAAATTCTGTTCCATGAAGAAGGTCTCACTTGTTGCTGGTTGCTGGTTACTTGTTATTGGGTTAAATGCGCAAAAAGTTAAGGATAAAATTCAGAAAGCCTATCAGCAATTTGAGTCTGATTCGCAACTAAAACATGCAATCAATTCGTTGTATGTCATCAATGCAAAAACAGGAGAAGTTGTATTTGATAAAAACTCCCAGGTTGGATTAGCAGCAGCATCAACTCAAAAAATTATTACCGCGACGACTGCGTTTGAACTACTGGGAAAGGATTACAGGTACAAGACAGAATTAGGATATAATGGAAAAATTGAGAATGGCATCTTAAAAGGGAATTTATTTATTGTTGGGGGTGGAGATCCGACATTAGGGAGTTGGAGATATCCCACAACCATCGACACTGTCATTCTTAAAAATTGGTTAACCGGCGTTCGAAAATTAAAAATCAAAAAAATTGATGGCGACATTGCTGGAGTTGATGACAAGTTTGAATCACAAACGACTCCTGATGGATGGATATGGCAAGATTTAGGCAACTATTACGGGGCAGGTGTTTCCGGATTGAACTGGCACGAAAACCAATACGATTTGAAATTAGCTCCGGGAAAAAAAGAAGGTGATTCTGTCAAGATCCTCGGGACTTATCCCGAACTAGAATATAATTATATGGTCAATGAGTTAAGAACAGGAGCAAAAGGAAGTGGAGACAACGGGTATATCTATTTTCCTCCCTATGGATTAAATGCATTTCTAAGAGGAACAATTCCATTGGGTGAAAATCCATTTGTAATTTCCGGTTCTCTTCCTATGCCATCCCGATATCCGGTTGGTTTTCTTGGCGACATGATAAAAAAGGAGAAAATCAATATAAGTGGTGAGTGGCCAGCAACTAATATTGGTTATTTAGCTAACCACGAAAAAGTTTCTTATCCAGAAAAAATTTTAGATACTCATTACTCTCCGCCTCTTGACTCCATCATTTACTGGTTTCTCAAAAAATCTATCAACCTCTATGGTGAAGCATTGATAAAAACATTTGCGTACGAAAAAAAAGGGTTTGGTTCAACAGATACGGGCGTTGTGATCGTAAAAGATTTCTGGAAACAAAAAGGCCTTGACCCCGAAGAATTAAATATCAAAGATGGATCTGGTCTTTCACCGCAAAACCGTGTTACCACTCACGCCCAGGTTGAAATACTGAAATATGCAAAAAGTCGATCCTGGTTTCCGTATTTTTTCGATGCATTGCCCGAGTATAATAATATGAAAATGAAAAGCGGAACGATCAACGACGTGAAAGGATATTGTGGCTATCACACGTCCGGTGATGGAACTCAATATATTTTTTCTTTTCTTGTCAATAACTATAGCGGCTCACCATCTGCTCTTGTGCAAAAAATGTACAGGGTGCTGGATGTTCTAAAGTGAATGGTGAGTGGTGAATGGTGAATGGAGTGGGCTAGTGACCATTAACGGGTTTGCCAGCAACTGACAACTCAGCGATGATAATGTAAGAACGGAAGATCCATGTTCGTTACAAAAGGAGCAGCAAAACCTCCTATCCATATCAGAATGACAATTGTCTTACCCAGCCACGAAAGGTCCTGCACTATCGTCCTTTGCAAAAGACTTTCAATGGCCGCAACTACCTTGTCCTCGTTGGCAGAGTATTCGTAAGGTGGGGCAGGGGGAATATTTCGCAAGGTTGCGTAATTGTTTTCAATCAAAATGTTCCGGATCTTCCAATATTCCTCGTCAGTTAGTTCCTCATAGGTTTTTTCCAGGTTCAAACCTTGTGATTCTATTGCCCTTGTGAGCTTGTCATGCCTTCTATCTGTTATCAGCCGGGTCAGCATCATTAGGGGAAAAATAAGCAGCACATAAAAAAAAGAGTTCGCCATGCCCAATCGGGTTACCAAATAACCCAAGGCCAAGGCTGACGCTAAGACGAAGATTTTTGCAATAAAATTGGTGTCATCCAGGAATAAACGATTCAACAACTGTCCTCCATCCAAAGGATAAATAGGAAGCAGGTTCAAAACGTTCAAGAAGATCATCAAAGTGGCAGTGATCTGGAGAAGTTGGAAACTTTGATAGGACATATCTACAATCCGCTCATTTGTTATAAGAAACAAAACAATTCCGACAATAATTCCAGGTATTGGCCCTGCTAGCAAAATGATAGCCGATTGCTTTTGCGATACCTCTCTTTTTGTGCCGCTGGCATAGGCTCCGAGCAATGGGATAAAAAAAATGCCAAGCTCTTTGTAATCGTAAATTTTCATCGCGAGAAAATGACCGAGCTCGTGAAAGATAACGATGCCTGTAAGAATCAGAACCAAGATCCAGTTAGCGCTGAAAAAGTAATAACCTATCAGCAGATACAAGGCCAGGCTGGTGATAGAGCGAACCCAAATATTGCTTTTTTTATTTTCCGGTTCTGGCTTTGGAGGATAGACAAATGAATTTTGAGAAGATAGGTCATCAGAATTTTTTTCCGAATTTTCATGGCCAGGCCGAGGTGAAAAAAACTGTTCATTCTCCATGCGCTAAAATTAGCTAAAATAAGGTTGTTGTTTTTTTATTGTGAATTGTGAATGGTGAATAATGACCGTTACTGCCACTGACAATTGACCATTGACAATTCACCATTTTATTTTCCAATCAGTCGGTCGACACTAACCTGTCCCGGCCCAGTAAATAACAAAGTGAGAAAGATCGTTAGAAATAAAAGTGGCAGTTCACCTCCGCTTGGGGGAGGACTGTAACTCATGTGATGTGCTTTGACAAACGCAAAGGCCATCTCAATGATCAATGGGATACATACCCAACGTGTAAATAGCCCAAGGATAATTAAGGCACTGCAAAAAACTTCCGCAAAGATCACAAGGCCGAGAGTAGCTGAAGATCCAATATGGAATGGGTTCATAAAGCTATTCGACATCTGACCAAAATGGTTCACCTTCATTATGCCATGATTCACTAACATCAAAGACCCACCACCAAGACGTAAAATGAAAGTAGCAAGATTAAATGCAGTATCTGAATACCGTGTAGATGTAATTTTCATACGCTTGAATTTTAGAATGCAATGTTAAGAAAAAGCCCTGAGCCCTACTTTAGAAAATCATTGACAAAAAGAGATTAATTTTTTTCGCACCTTGAATTTTATTTGACAGCATGTCCACCACTTACCGAACAAATTGTTAAAAGATTAACTAAGCGTGCAGTTATCCACAGTTGTTTGGAATGATGTTTGGTCAGCCTTGAAATAATTTGAATATTTACGACGTTAATCCAACCGGTTAAAGGACATCCCAACATGAAGAATCAATCCATCGCAGCCCTCACCATCCTTTCTAGTTTTTTTTGTATTTCGATAAACGCCCAACAGACCCGTTTTTATTCCGATCCCGAGGAAAAATTCAAAGAGGCAAAGGAATACTATCAGAAAGAGCAGTACAGTCTTGCTTATCCCCTGCTCAAAGAATTGCAGCAATCGATCCATGAAACAGACAAAGCAAATCATGTCACCATGGTGCAGGAGATCAATTATTACACGATTGCATGCGCCTTAAAGCAGAATGAAGGTCGGGCTGAGGAGATGGCAAAAAATTATATCGACTTCGAAAAAAACAATGCAAGAGTCCAGCAACTGAACTTTCATTTAGGTGAATATTATTATCGCCAGCAAAAATTTGCCGACGCCGCTCAGCGATATGAGCAGGCAAATATTTCGAACCTGAGCAACCGCGAAATTGCGGATATGAAGTTCCACCAGGGTTATGCATATTTCACCCTGCAACGCTTTAATGAAGCCAAACCTCTATTTAATAGCATTCGCCAGATAAAAGATGATCCGAACTACATCGATGCAAATTATTATTATGGATTCCTTGCTTTCAGGGACAAAAATTATAATGAGGCGTTGGCAAGTTTTAAGATCGTTGAAAACGAAAAGAATTATGAAACCATCGTTCCCTATTACATAGCGCAGATCTATTACATCCAGGGTAAAAAAGAAGACGCCATAGCTTACGCTGGTCAGAAATTGAAAAAAGGCGGCGGTTATTACGAAGTTGAAATGAACCAATTGTTGGGTCATGCACATTTTGAAAGGGGAGAGTTTGACAATGCACTTCCTTACCTCGAAGCATATGTAAACAAGGCCCAGAAGGTTCGGCGCGAAGATCTTTACGAACTTTCCTATTGCTATTACCAGGCAAAACAATATCCCAAAGCCATTGAAGGTTTCAAGCAATTGAGCGGCAAAGAAGATACACTCAGCCAGCACGCTATGTACATGTTGGGCGATGCATATTTGAAAACCGGTCAGAAAGCGAATGCAAGAAACGCTTTTCTATTTTGTGCCTCCAATAGCAGCAGTCCCGAATTAAAAGAGGTTTCAAAGTACAATTACGCCAAACTTTCGTACGAATTAGGTTACCAGGACGAAGCCCTGAACAGTCTTCAATCGTTTTTGAGTGATTATCCAAACTCAACTTATAATAAGGAAGCAAAAGAATTACTGGTATCCGTTCTTGCAAATACAAGTAATTATGCAGATGCACTCAATCTCCTGCAAACATTGGATAAACCTTCAGACAATGCGAAGAAATTATATCCAAGGATCTTGTTTGGCCGGGCTACGGAATTTATCAATGATGGAAGATTGGCGGAAGCGGATGCTCTGCTCGACAAAGCCCTGAAGGATCCGGCGAATGCTTCCGTACTACCTTACATAAATTTCTGGAAAGGTGAGATCGCTTATCGCAGCAATAAATTGGATGACGCTATTCGCTATTACAATGCTTATCTAACGGCCGGTGCGCCTACAAGTGGAGAGGCAAATGTTACCAATGTAAAATATAATTTAGGTTACAGTTATTTGCGCAAAGAGAATTACCCAGCGGCATTGAGCTTTTTTGAACCGGTTGGAAAAAATCCTACACTGAGCTCCGACGCTATTACGCAGGACGCATACATCCGCACAGCAGACTGTTATTTCATGAACCGGGATTACGGCAAGGCCGATGCAATGTACGGTAACATCATTAAGCTGTCCTGGCCTGCTGAAGACTATGCAACCTTTCAACAGGCAATGATCGCGGGAATAAAAAGTCCTAGCCAGCGGATAAGTTTATTGAATACGATGAACAGGAAATTCCCGACCTCGTCATTGGTGACCGATGCCAATATGGAGATCGCTAAAAGTTATATGGCTGATGAGCGTTTTAAGGACGCGATCCCTTATTTGAATAATATTATCAAGGCGCAGGACAACAACTCACAAAAACCACAGGCTTATTTACGTCTTGGGATCTGTTATTACAATTTGAATAATACCGGCGAAGCATTGAATCAGTACAGAACATTGATCGATCAATATCCGAATTCAGATGAGGCTGACGCGGCTCTGGACGATGTCAAAACGATTTCCGTGGAAACCGGGAAGCCTAATGAGTATGTAGATTTCATGAAAAAAGCGGGACGATCTTTGTCATCAAGCACAGAGGATTCGCTGACATTTTCCGCCGCCCAAGCACAATATGAAAATGGCAATACTACTGCCGCGCTGAATGCTCTCAATGACTATCTGCAAAAATTCCCTGAGGGCGTTTATACTGTGGATGCAAATTTTTATCGCGGCGAAATTTATAACAGCAAAAGCGATTGGAATAATGCATTGAGCGGCTATGAGGCTGTAGCTGCAGAAGCTCCAAATAAATATGCGGAGAAAGCCGTGCTCGCGGCGGCAAGAATTAATTTCTTTGAATTGAAGAATTATGCCAAGGCCGAGAGTTACTACGGCCAGTTAAAGCAGATCACGGCTACCCAGGAAAACAAACTGGAAGCCATGCGCGGCCTGCTGCGCAGTCAATACCAGCAGCAAAAATGGACAGATGCTGTAAATAATGCGAAAGACTTGCTCAATCAAAAGGGAAACAGCAGTGATGATAAGGCGCTTGCCAACATGGCGATTGCAAAATCATACCAGGTGAGTGGTCAGTACGATCTCGCCATAGCCAACTATAAAACCGTAGTCGCTATAAACAAATCTGCTCTCGCTGCGGAGGCCCGGTATGAAATTGCCAATTCATGGTTTGCAGTCGATCATTTGAGTGAAGCCGAAAAAGCTGCATTTGAAACGATCAACAAATCTGGCTCTTATGATTATTGGGTCACGAAAAGTTATATCCTGCTGGGAGATATTTATTTCAAGGAAAAGGACTATTTCAATGCCAAGGCTACTTTCCAAAGCATTGTTGACCATAGTATAAATATGGAATTGAAAACGGAAGCGCAAACTAAGTTAAGCAAGGTGATCGAGGAGGAGAGCAAAAATAGTAAGGTGGGACAGTAAAGCCCCCTCTAAATCTCCGCCAAGGGGGGAGACTTGTTAACGCACAGGACCTGGCACAGGAAAAAATAACCGGATGGATGTGCTAAAGCTGAAAAGTGAATGGTGAGTAGCGAATAATGAGTGATGAGTGCACGTGCCCGAGTTGATTCTAGCGCTTGCAATTTCCGAATTGCTCTGAAAGAGCAAAATGTGAGTAGCAACGAGTGTAAACTCGTCGAAAAAGTAAATTAAAATGGGATTTTGAACCCCGGAGGGGTTCAATGTTTGGCGATAGAATTACAGGACGATCCAGTGTGTGACGCCCGCCCGACCGTACCGCCCCATACAGGCAGGCAATAGGCGCTGATTAGAATTTCAAAAGCTGATAACATAAATAAAATATTAAAATGACAAAACGCCGGCAATACAAATTTTTATTTTTTTGTACCTGGATCCTATTCTTTGGGCTTTGCGCGCAAGCACAGGTTGACACAACGAAGAAACGAACCGTGGAAGTCACTTCGACGTTTAAGCCAGCATTGCATGAAACGGCAAAGATCAACATGAATGCTACACCGCCGGCGGCAGACACCACGAGACCTAAGTTGCAATACAATCTTCCCGATCAGAATTTATTGTTTGCCTATCAACCTGGAAATTTGAAACCATTAGCGATGGAGATTGACACCGGAGGTAGGTGGGATAATAATAGTTATATCAAAGCCGGCTTCGGAAGCCTGAGGACCCCTTATTTACAAACAGGAATTTCGTTCGGCGACGGAAAAACGGCAGGAGCGAATATTTATGCAAAGCACGTGGCATCACAGGGAAAAAAAGATTTCCAGGATTTCAGTCATACGGATGTTGGTCTTAATGGGTTTTTTCAAACATCCAAGAACCTCGAATGGAATGCCACCGTGGGAATGAGAGGTGACCAGACCTACAAGTATGGTTATTTGCCGGAGTCCTTATCTTTTCCCACTGATTCGTTGAAGCAACGCTTTACAACCTGGTATAGCCGCGTTTCATTTCACAATCTTCAACCAACAAGTTTTGGTTTGTCATATGCGCCCGAAATAAAAGTGCATGTCTTCAATGACAATCATAATAACAAAGAGAGCAACACCTATATCAATTTGCCACTTGAAAAAACAGTTGGGAAAACATTTGCCGTTGACCTGGGACTTACCTTTGATTTGACGAGGTACAACCCAAGCGGAAAGGTCGCGATCAATAACACGGCATATTCTATTTCACCGGCCGTTTTGTACAAAACACCGAACATCTATTTGCAGGTTGGCGTTCGTCCCACCTGGGACAACAAGAGTCCAAAAATTTACCCCAACATCATGGCTGAAGTGGGCACACCCGATAAAAGATTTTATTTTGTTGCGGGCTGGATAGGTTACCTGCGCAAAACGACTTACGAATACCTCGCTTCAATAAATCCCTGGATCTGGGCACCCACTACAACGTAAAACACGGGCATTGAAGAACGGTACATTGGCTTTAAAGGATCTGTGGGCGATCATTTTTCTTATAGCACAAAGGCCGGCTTTAATAAGATAACCAATCAACCTTTGTTTATCAATGACACTGCAGACGGGAAATCATTTATTGTGTTGAATGAATCGCAAATGAAAGTGTTGCACTATGATGGAGAGATCGGTTATACCGTACAGGAAAAGTTCTCCTTGAAAGGCGGATTTAGTTTTAACCATTACATGAATTTAAGAGACAATCCGAAAGCATACGGGTTAGTACCGTTAGAGCTAAATGCCGATATGCGCGTACAAATCTTAAAAGATCTCTATCTCACGTCGGATCTGTTTGCCTGGAGCGGGGCGCAATACCGCAAGAGTAATGGAGACAATGCTCAGCTAAAAGGAGCTTTCGATCTGAATGCCGGTCTTGATTTTCAAATCACCAAGAACTTAAAAGTATGGTCTCAGTTCAATAATATTTTCAACAAGCAATACCAGCGGTGGAACCAATATCCTGTCTATGGATTTAACTTCGTGGCCGGTGTTATCTTTGCTTTTGATCAAAAGAACTGATGATGTATGAGATTCTTTACAAGTTCCTGATCAAACATAAACGAATTGATCTTCCTGGCATCGGGGTAATTGTCTTGCAAGTTAAGCCAGCAGAATCACGGTTTGTTAACCAAAGTTTTTTACCTCCTAATTATTTCTTCGTACTTGAAAGAGTCCGCCTGACCGCGAGCGCTGCTACAAATGAACAACATGGTCAGGGACGCGAAACTCCGTCAAGAAAATTATTTTCATGGCTTGCCGCAAGTAGTGGCATCAGTGAAACGGAGGCGATGATCCAGTTCAATGATTTCGTTTTTGAATTAAAAAAACAATTAGATGCTGGTACGAAAATTATTTGGAATGGCATAGGGGTATTCCAGAAGGAGTCCTCAGGGGAAATAGGTCTCGAGAGTGCCAGGAACGAGTTACCCTGGCTCGCAGAAACAGTCGCTAAAAAAGTGATCAGAGAAAATGCCGAGCACACTATGCTTGTGGGAGAAACGGAAAAGACTTCCGCACAGATGACGGAAATTTTGCTGAATCCCAAGCCCGCTGCTGAAAAACGTAACCGCTGGTGGATATGGCCACTTACAGTGATCATTGCTATTTTTATCTTTCTTGGCTGGTATTTTTCACAACATGGCTTCGCAGGAACAGCTACAGGGAACAACCATAAAACTTCACCGGCTGAAGCCCCGACCGGGTATAAATGAACTCAGAATATCTGTCGCCTTTTTGCAAAATTCATTTTACTTTGCCCATCTTAAAATCGAATGAATTCTGTTGTTCATTATACTCATTGCCCTGCTTGTGGTTCTTCATTTATCAACCTGGTTTTTTCGGTAAAAGATTATGCGGTATCAGGCGAATTTTTTTCCATCTGGCACTGTGCCGATTGTTCGTTGAGGTTTACGCAGGATGCGCCACCATCTGACGTTATCGGTGAATATTACAAATCAGAAGAGTATATTTCTCACACAAATACTTCAAAAGGACTCATCAACCGGTTATATCAAATTGTTCGAAAAAAAACTTTGCGGCAGAAAAGAGAACTTGTTTGCAAAATAACAGGGAAGAAGCAAGGAAGACTTCTGGATGTTGGAAGTGGCACAGGATCTTTTGTGAAAGAAATGAAAGAACATGGATGGCAGGTCATTGGTCTTGAGCCCGACGATGATGCAAGAGAAATTGCCAAAGACCAATTTAATTGCCAATTAAAAAATGCAGATGAACTGTTCACTCTTTCACCAGATTCTTTTGAGGTCATCACACTCTGGCATGTCCTTGAGCACATGCATGACTTGCATGTGCATTTGCTGCAATTAAAAACATTATTGAAGCAGGGTGGACAATTGATCATCGCAGTGCCAAACTACACGTCCCTGGATGCTTCTGTATACAAAGAGTATTGGGCTGCTTATGATGTGCCCCGGCATCTTTATCATTTCTCACCGCTATCCATGATGTCACTGGTTGAAAAAATGGGCATGGACCTGCTGGACCAACGACCTATGTGGTTCGATAGTTTTTATGTGAGTTTGCTGAGCAGTAAATACAAAAACGGAAAAACAAATTGGCCTGGTGCAATCTGGATAGCATTACGCTCAAATTTGAAAGCAATGAATGATAAAAGCAAATGCAGCTCCCTGATCTATATTATCAATAAATAGCAAATCACATTCCCGATAGCTATCAGGACCAAAGTCCAGATAAGGAGCTCAATTTTTGGAATTTGTGATTTGAATTTTGGAATTTCTAATGCTATTTGCTGAATTGAACTTCATACAATTCAGGCCACCATTTGCCGGTTACGTAGATTTTTTTCGAAGCTGCGTCATAGGCAATACCATTTAAAACCTCGGCGTGGGAATCTTTGTGTTTTATGGTGTTCCAGACATCTGTAAGATCAATTTTAGCGACAACCTGGCCGCTGGCCGGATCAATTTTTAAAATATAGGGCAACTGCCACTGGTTGGCATAAAGGTAACCGTCAATATATTCGAGTTCGTTTACATTGTAGCTAAGTGTGCCTGCATCCGTAACGGTTATTTTTTTCACCACTTTAAAAGTGGAAGGCTCGAAGTAATAAATGTTGCTGGTCCCGTCGTCGGCAATAAGGTAGGTCCCATCTGTCGTCATTCCCCATCCTTCGCCACTTTCGGTCGAAAAAGGAAGCTCTTTTACTTTCTTAAAATCCTTCAAGGTGTAAACAAAGGCAATATTGCTCTGATAAGTTAACTGGTAAATGGTGTCGCGTAAAATGGCGATGCCCTCTCCAAAATATGCCGAATCAAGTTTTACCTCCTTTTCGGGTTTACCCGTTGCCAAATTAATCTTTAGGAGTTTGGAATGTCCCTTAATTCCTGTGCTCTCATACAATGATCCATTGTACATCAATAAACCCTCAGTAAATGAGGAAGTGTCGTGCAGATATGATTTTTGTACGACGCAATTCATTGTCTCAGGTTCGGGGGGGCGTGTTGAGGTACTGTCGTTGCTCCCGGAACCATTGTTGCAACTAAAAGTCAGGGGAATCAGAGCTGCTAAAATTATTTTTTTCATTTTTACTTGAATCGCACAAAAATAAGGTTTGATCCGAATTGCCGCTGTTAAACCTTAGATATAGAATCCCTGGGAATTTCCCGGGTGAAGAGCTTTGTTCCTAAAATAAAACAACATATATTTGAGCTGAAACCGTACTCCCCGAAATTATTTACCGTTAATCGTATCCCTGGAATCACCTCACTTTTTCCCAATATTCATTTGTTTCCTTTCCAATACCTGCTTGAAAGCTCGTGCAGATAAAATTTCTGTATGGAGTTTTAGACACCGTAAATGGGATTATGAGAAGGTTTTTATTATGGTGGGGTGGTTTGCTGGCAGCCAATTTTCTTTTTGCCCAACGTGAATGTGGATCTTTTGATTATCAAAAGCAATTGATTCGCACCGATCCTTCCTTGGAATTAACGCACAAGGCAATTGACAATTTCATATTCCGCGATGAAACATCAAGATCGCAAACTATTGGAAGGCTAGAAGAGGAAAAAATAATCACGATACCTGTTCTTGTGCACATTCTCTATCACTATCCAGGTGAAAATATTTCTGATGACCAGGTGCGCAGCCAGCTCTCGGCGTTGAACAGGGATTATAGAAAATTAAACTCCGACACCGCAAAGATTCCTCTCGCATTTAAATCGCTGGCTGCTGATTGTGAAATTGAATTCAAACTAGCTACCGTCGACGCGTCCGGAAGAGCGACCTCTGGCATCATTCATAAATACACTCCCATTACAAATTGGACCCTGGACGATAAGATCAAATTCTCTTCTGAAATGGGGGATGACGCCTGGGATGCAAAAAACTATCTGAATATATGGGTGGGGACATTGGAAAGATTGATAGGTTACTCGAGCTTACCCGGTGACCCTGCTAATAAAGATGGCGTTGTGATCAGCAACACTGTTTTTGGCATTACAAACTCAGGAGTTTATAACCAGGGCAGGACAGCCGTTCATGAAGTTGGTCATTGGCTTGGATTGCGCCATCTGTGGGGTGATGCTGACTGCGGCGACGATGGGATCGCAGATACTCCGAAACAACAGACATTTACCAATGGCTGCCCTTCAACGGCTCGAATTAGCTGCAACAATGGCCCTAATGGCGATATGTACATGGACTACATGGATTTCACAAATGACGATTGCCTGGTTATGTTCACCCAGGGTCAAAAACAGAAAATGCGGGTATTATTTGAATCCGGAGGGCCACGTTATTCTATCCTCTCATCTTATGGCTTAAATAAGCCCGCGATTGAACAAATTCCTTTGCCGGATTCGCCTCCTCAATGGCTGCATATACAGATATTTCCTAATCCTGCCACTTCAGAACTGACCATCAATCTGGAATATGATGAAAGATGGATCGGCAAGCAATTGCAGGTGATAAATGTTACCGGTCACGTTGTGCTCACAAAAACAATCTCCTCAAAAATTCAGAAGATCGACGTAAGCACCCTGCAACCGGGCATTTATTTCATCAGGGGCGAGAAAAATGGTGAAAGAATGATGCAAAAGTTCATAAAGCTTTAGTAAACTCTCTTAGTATTTATATTTTCCTGGCTATTTAACTGCGTTTTAAGTTTGAGGGTGTTATTTTTGATTCAAAAAAATAAAAATACCCCGATGAAAAAAATTCTCCTTTTATCCGTCACAACCTTGCTGTTATTTTCTTTTTCTCATGCTCAGCTTAAGAGGCTTTTCAAAAAGGACTCCACAGGCAAAACGGGGGTGGACAGGATCATTCAAAAAGTTCCGAACAAAAATTCCGGTGGGCTTACCAATGATGAAGTGATAAGTGGGTTGAAGGAAGCCTTGGAGGTGGGAACTAAGAGAGGGACTGAAAAACTTTCTGCCGTTGATGGTTTTTTTAAAGATGCTGTGATCAAAATTTTGATGCCTCCGGAAGCACAAAAAGTCGAAAAAACTTTACGCAATGTCGGCATGGGAAAACAAGTTGACAATGCCATTCTTTCCATGAATCGTGCGGCCGAAGATGCAGCAAAAAGCGCAGCGCCAATATTCATAAATGCCATCAAGCAAATGAGCATACAGGACGCGTTTGGAATTTTGAAAGGTGGTGATTTCGCAGCCACTAACTATTTAAAACAAAAAACAACCGCTTCTCTTACCGAAGCCTTCCGGCCAGTAATAGAAAGTTCCCTGAAAAAAGTAAATGCTACAAAATACTGGAACACCGTTTTTACTACCTATAATAAATTTAGCAGCGAGAAAGTCAATACTGATCTCCTTGCTTACGTTACAGAAAAGGCCATGGCAGGAATATTTTACCAGGTGGGGCAAGAAGAACAGAAAATAAGAAAAGATCCTGTTGCAAGAACAACGGATATCCTGAAGAAGGTCTTTGCAAATTAGAAGCAAGAGATAAAAAGAGATAGGAGGGAAGGCTTCGTGTCTTTCTCTCCTTTTCTTTTTTAATTATGTCTTATTTGAAAAAATCAATATTGGTTTATCTTTTAGCCAGGAGCTAGAGAGCAATGCCAATAGAGACGCCGAATCTTACTCCTACGAGGGCTCCCTTGAAATCCGCCATCACTGTTCTATTGATCTTATCAACATGCACATCGACCTTATTCCTGATGAAAGGAAACTGGTTGAGGAAATTTCTTATATCCTGTTCAGCCTCATCGGCCTGGATGGTTGTCCAGGCTGCATAGTTATAAGGGTCAATGGCCCTGAAATCATTTCTTGATGAAGTGAGTTGTGGTCCAAAAAAGAAGAGATCAATCACGAGTCGCTTAGCAATTATAAATTGGGAGCCCAACTGTACGCCAAAGCCGGCCCCGTTATAGTCGTTGCTAAAATCCATCGTCACCCTTTGATTGTCCAGGCTCCCTTCGCCTGTTCCATCTGTTGTGTGATGAGCGTAAGTGAAGAATGGCTCGATGTAAAAACCTTTTAGAATTTGTTTGGAGAGATATTTTCGGTAGCCGGCAAGAAATGAAAATGCCCTCATGTGCATATCCACATCATGACCATCGAAATTTGCGTGGTAGGGACGGCTAAAAGGAACGCCAATCTTTGCTGTAAGCGATGATTTTTTTATAAAACCGTATTCGCCCTGAAGACTAAGGTCTCCAAGTATTAAGCCAGTAGGTGCCCATTTTACGGTGATCTTGGGTTGAAAAATTCTATCCTGCCCATTAATTTTTTGCAGAAAAAAGAAAAAAATGATGAGATAAAAAATACTTTTCACAATGAACATTTCATTCGTTTCTATAACGAAGATGCTTTTGATTTAGTCTGCTTTATTTCTTATGGCATGAAAACAAATAATCAAAAAATGGGCCTAAGGATATGAATCGATAGATCTATCCTTCTTCAAACTTCCTGATGGATGGCGGGGATCAAGCTGGAAAAGATTAAAGGTGTATTGCCTCGCCGTAGGCCACTTCGATGGCATCCTTGACGCTCTCGCTGATGGTAGGATGGGGGTGAATGCTGTTCAGAACTTCCTGGTAAGTTGTTTCCAGTTTCCGGGCAGTTACGGTTTGAATAATAATTTCCGTGACATTGTCTCCAATCATGTGTGTGCCCAGCCATTCGCCATATTTTGCGTCGAATATTACTTTTATGAAGCCTTCCAGGTGGCCTGCAGCCGAAGCTTTGCCACTTGCACTCAATGGGAATTTGCCCACCTTAATTTCATATCCGGCTTCCCTGGCTTGTTTTTCCGTGTAGCCAACCGATGCGATTTCAGGAGTACAATAAGTACAACCGGGAACATTATTATAGTCCAGTGCCTCGGGTTTGTGATTGTATTTTTTTTCGTTGAAGCCAATATTTTCCACACAGATGATTCCCTCCTTCGAGGCAACATGGGCCAATGCCGGACCAGGAGCACAATCTCCAATTGCGTAAATGCCTGGCACATTCGTTTGATAAAATTTATCAACCAGGATCTTCCCTTTGTCTGTTTTCACACCTAGTTCCTCCAGGCCCATTCCCTCAATGTTCGATGAGATCCCTACAGCACTAAGTAAAATTTCTGCTTCAAGAGTCACCTCGCCGTCGGGCGTTTTTACTTTTGCCTTTACCCCATCTCCTGAAGTATCAACGGAGGTCACTTCGCTGCTTGTCATAATCTGAATTCCCTGCTTCTTGAAATTCTTCTCCAGTTCCTTTGAAATTTCTTCATCTTCTACAGGAACCACTCTTGGCAGGAATTCCACAATCGTGACTTTTGTTCCCAGGCAGTTATAGAAATAACCAAACTCAACACCGATAGCTCCGCTCCCGACCACGATGAGTGATTTGGGCTGTTGAGGAAGGATCATCGCTTCGCGATAACCGATTACTTTTTTGCCATCGATCTTTAAATTCGGCAGTTCGCGACTCCGTGCGCCCGTAGCAACAATGATGTGCTTTGCTTCAACCGTTTGCTTCTTGTTATCGGCGGCGGTTACTTCAATTTTTCCCTTCGAAACGAGTTTACCAAAGCCATTGATGACGTCGATTTTGTTCTTCCTCATCAAAAATTGAACGCCCTTGCTCATTTTATCGGCTACGCCGCGACTTCTTTTGATGATCGCATCAAATTTTGGTTTTCCATTAGCTTCAATACCGTACGACTCCGCGTGTTTAATGTATTCTACCACCTGGGCACTCTTTAGCAAGGCCTTGGTGGGGATGCAGCCCCAGTTCAAGCAAATCCCACCTAAACTTTCTCTTTCAATAATAGCTGTTTTAAAACCTAGCTGGGCGGCCCGGATTGCGGCCACATAACCGCCAGGTCCGCTTCCAATTACAACTACGTCGTAAGCCATTCTATTTAAAAATTTGAGTTTGAGAATTGAGATTTAGGGAGGCGAAGCTACTTGAAAAAAATTACTTTGTCTAATGAGGGAATCGCTTATTTTGAAGCCTGTTTATGCAGGATGAATTAAATAAGCAAATGCGATTCAAGAGCCTTGATTTCCTGCGAGGCGTGGCGGTGTTACTGGTAATAACCAATCATTTTTTTCCAGGTTATGTTTCTACGCATGTATTTTGGACAGGAGTCGATCTGTTTTTTGTGCTAAGCGGCTTTTTTGTTTCGGGAATACTTTTCAGGGAAAAGGTAAAAAGAGGGACCATGCACGCCGGTCGCTTCTTTATGCGCCGCGTTTTTAAGATATGGCCTTTATTTTATACGGCTTTTATCATACAGTTTCTTTATCTACACATCAAACACAGGCCTCCTCCGCCTTCTCAGGTAACATCAGAATTGTTTTTTGTACAGAACTACCGGCCAGGTTTTATGCAGGTGACATGGTCATTGGGAATTGAGGAGCAATTTTATGTTCTCGTCGCGATTCTATTGCCACTGATCGCCCGGTTTGGCAAAATAAAGTGGATAGCGTCCGGCTGTATCCTGGTCATGATCCTGAGTCTTGGTTTGCGCATCATTCATTACTCTTTTTTTCCGCGTTATAATCCTTACACCCACCAATATCCGTTGCAGTTTCGTGCGGATTCACTTTCTGCGGGGGTTTTAATCTCATACTATTATCATTTTCATTTCGAAAAATTTAAGCAATGGGTCAGCAGAAAGGCGGTTTGGTTATTTTGTCTACCAATTATTTTTTTATTGCCGGTATTTATTTTTCCCTATTCAAGTAAATGGATCCTTACTATTGGTTTTACCACTACATGGCTGGCTTATGCTGCCATTGTGATGTTGCTTGCAATTCTTCCTCTGGATAAGGGCAGGTGGAACTACTTTTTTAATGAAAATAGATTAGCCCTTTCGGTCGCATGGGTAGGTTTTTATTCTTATGCCATTTATCTCTTTCATTTTTTTATTGGGCCGGGGATTTTGAACAATTTCCGTAGATATGTGTGGACCCGTCCACCCCTGTTCATTCAATTTGTGATTTTCCTGTTGGCAGATATTTTATTTGGTTATATCATTTCACGCCTGATCGAACAACCGGTTTTACGATGGCGAAACAGAGTTTTTCCTTCCAAAGACCGCCCAGTTAGGGTTAAAGTTCTTCCGTAATTTTTTAGCTCGATTTTCAGAAAAAATCTGAAAATGCCTGAATTTTTTGGACTATCTCCCTTACCTTTGCCGTCCTCCGAAGGAGGCTTCAAAAGGTCCGCAAGGACTCCTTTGGAGAGTCATTTCCCCTTCGGTCTAAATTTAGAATCATCATGGCAAGAGTATGTCAGGTTACAGGTAAGGTTCCAATGGTTGGTCACAAAGTTTCGCACTCGAACATAAAGACCAAACGCCGTTTTCTTCCCAATTTACAAACCAAACGTTATTACCTGGCCGAAGAAGATAAATGGATCGTGCTAAAAGTCTCGACTACGGCCATCCGCACCATTAACAAGAAGGGGCTTTACAATGTGGTAAAGGAAATGAGGGCAAACGGTCAACATATTTAATTAAGTTAAATCCAGGCAAACAATGGCAAAAAAAGGAAACCGGGTTCAGGTGATTTTGGAATGTACCGAGCACAAAAACAGTGGTCAGCCGGGTACCAGCCGCTACATCACAACAAAAAATAAAAAAAACAATCCCGAGAGATTGGAGTTGAAGAAATACAATCCAATTTTGAAGAAGTACACAGTACATAAAGAAATTAAGTAAGTAGTTGATTAGTTGCCCAGTTATTCCCAATCAACAAATCAACCAATAAACTAGTAAACTAGTACGATGGCAAAAGCAGCAAAAACCGCGATCAAGACGAAGGATGCCAAAGCAGCCGCTGAAGCAAAAAATTGGAGCAAGGTTATTAAGGCTGTTCGCAGTCCGAAAACAGGCTCTTATACTTTTAAAGAGCAGATCGTGCATAAGGATAAAGTGAAACAATTTTTGGCTCAGAAATAACGCATCGCCATTCCCCAAACGCTTGCGCGTAAGCTTCGTCCGGCGCCATAGGCTATGGCCGACGGCGTCAGCGTTGGCGCAAAGGGGAGCAATGATTTAGCTGTCCCTTGATGGACAGCTTTTCTTTTTAGATTGGATGCAATTGTTGAAGCCTGGGATAAACATTTTTGGACGGATCATGGTGGCATTGGCAGACTTATTCATTATTGATATTACTGTCAAAAAAAGAAAAAAATGAGTCGAAAAGCTGACGCGATATTGTAACGCCTTTTGTTATTTAAAACAATTCATATGGGACTATTTACAGGTTTGGGATTGTTGTTCTCGATTTTCGTTTTTCTCTTCATTGCTTTTCTTTGGATCATCGCTTTGGTTGATATACTTCGAAGCGAATTCCGCGGAAATGACAAAGTGGTTTGGGTGTTGGTGGTGATCTTCTTTCCTTTTTTAGGTTCCCTTTTATATTTTCTTGTTGGACGGCCGAGAAAAATAAGGTGATCATGGGTTTCTTCGATAAAATATTTGGAAAAAAAGAAAAGGAAAGTCTTGACCAGGGTTTGCAAAAGACGAAAGAAAATTTCTTTTCAAAGATCACCAAGGCTATTGCTGGGAAAAGCACGGTTGACGATGAAGTGCTTGATGACCTGGAAGATGCCCTTGTAAGTGCCGACGTAGGAATTGAAACAACTGTAAAAATCATTGAACGCATTGAGGCAAGGGTCGCAAAGGACAAGTATTTAAACACAACCGAACTTAATAATCTTTTGCAAGCGGAAATTGAGCATATCCTGGTTGATGCTCCTTCTTCAAACAGCTACGATTTTCATTCTGAGCTGCCTTCGAAGCCTTACATAATTTTGGTGGTGGGTGTTAACGGCGTTGGTAAAACGACAACCATTGGCAAGCTTGCCTATAATTTCAAACAAGCGGGTAAAAATGTTTTGCTCGGCGCTGCCGACACTTTTCGCGCCGCCGCCGTTGATCAATTAACCATTTGGAGCGAGAGGGCAGGAGTGCCGATCGTAAAGCAGGCCATGGGTTCTGACCCGGCTGCAGTGGCATTTGATACGGTTCAAAGTGCTGTGTCAAAGCAAGCGGATGTTGCTCTCATTGATACTGCCGGCCGTTTGCACAACAAAGCGCATTTAATGGAAGAACTCTCAAAGATCAAAAGAGTCATTCAAAAAGTAATACCCGGCGCTCCGCATGAAGTATTGTTGGTGCTCGATGGATCTACAGGACAAAATGCTTTGGAGCAAGCGAAACATTTTACGGCTGCCACGGATGTGACCGCCCTGGCGATTACCAAATTAGATGGCACTGCAAAAGGCGGAGTGGTATTAGCCATCGCCAATCAATTTAGAATCCCGGTAAAGTTCATTGGAGTAGGAGAGAAACTTGAAGACTTACTTGTTTTTGACAAGCATGAATTTGTTGATAGCTTGTTTAGTTTAGAAAAGTAGATAACCGGGCGGCCAGGCCATCCTTCAAAATTTTCTCATGGATTTTATATCCGCCCAGGTTCCACCACAACACACGCACATGCGCATATCCTCATAGAGCTCATAATTCGCACACACCATCATTCCGTCTTGCTGGAATTCCTGCGGTATATTTCCGGATGGATATTTGACTCCATGGACCACTATTCCCCAACCCCCGCATCCCGGAGCGCTGTTTGTAATAGTTACCACTGTGCAATCCCGATGTTTATCAGCCTTAGCGCAACCAACAAATTGTATTGCCAGGAAGGCATAGATTATTATCAAATACCTCATGATTGACATTTATGGTATGACAACGCAAAATTAACAAACGTTGCGCCTGCTTTTAAGTTACCCCATCCGCCTGGTTTTGCTGAATCATGCTACCTTTGCGGCCACATGAAAACAAGGACGTTAAGAAGGGACAAGATCAATATCATTACTCTTGGTTGTAGCAAGAATATGGTAGATAGCGAGGTACTAAGCGGGCAACTGCACGCGAATAAAATTAATGTGGCGCATGAGAATGAAAGGAACGATCACAACATTGTAATTGTAAATACTTGCGGGTTCATTGAAAAAGCAAGGGAAGAGTCGATCAATACCATTCTTGAACAAGTTGAATTAAAACAAAGAGGGAGGCTGGATAAGGTTTATGTCACAGGTTGTCTAAGTCACCGCTACCGCGATGATCTTGAAAATGAAATTCCGGAAGTAGACGCTTGGTTTGGGACCATGGAATTACCGTTGCTTTTAAAAAAATTTGACGCCGATTATAAAGCCGAACTGGTTGGCGAAAGATTATTGGCTACTCCTCAACATTATGCTTATTTAAAAATTTCCGAAGGCTGTAATCGAACTTGTGCATTTTGTGCCATCCCATTGATGCGGGGTATCCATGTGAGCAAGACCATTGAAGAAATTGTAAGCGAAGCAGAAGGCCTCGTAAAAAAAGGTGTGAAGGAAATCATGTTGATTGCCCAGGAGCTTACCTATTATGGCCTTGATCTCCATAAAAAGAGAATGCTGGCAGACCTCCTGAAACATTTAAGTGATGTAAAAGGGTTGGAATGGATCCGGCTACATTATGCTTATCCTCATAAATTTCCCGTTGAGGTATTGGATGTGATGCGAGACCGGGAAAATATCTGCAACTACCTCGACATTCCATTGCAACATGCGGCCGATAACATGTTGAAGGCGATGAAACGCCAGATCACAAAAGAGGAAATGGAAGAGTTGCTCATCACCATAAGAGAAAAGGTTCCCGGCATATGTTTACGCACCACATTGATTGCGGGTTTCCCGGGTGAGACATTGGATGATGTGGACCAGCTAAAATTGTTCTTACAGGAACAGCGATTTGACCGTGTAGGCATTTTTACCTATTCTCACGAAGAAGGAACATCGGCTTATGACTTAAATAATGATACTCCTCAAAAAGAAAAAGAACGAAGAGCGCAGGAGATCATGGAGGTCCAACAGCAAATTTCCTATGAAAAGAACCTGGAAAAGCTGGGAAAAACGCTCAAGGTTCTGATCGACAAAAAGGAAGCTGGTCGTTATATCGGGCGCACCGAATTTGACAGCGTGGAAGTGGACAACGAAGTAGTTATTCATTCCCGGAAAAAGATTCCAATTGGTGAATTTGTAAACATACGCATCACCGGAGCTTATGATTACGATCTCGAGGGAGAGGTAGTTGAATAAGTCTCAGACCGAATGGTCTCTTAATATCAAAAATTCTCATCGAAAAGATGATCTTAAAGCAGATCCCGAAGCGGTTTCATCGTTTCCAAAGATTAGCAATGTCACTGCGCCAGGATAAAAACTGTTAACATTTTTCACCTCAGTACGCTTTAACGGAAACTGGCCTGATATTTCTTACCTTCTTGCAGTTGGTTTATTCAAAAAATATAATATGAAAACAATATTATCCATAGTTAGTGTTTCCCTCATTGTCCTTGCCTCGTGTGGAGGCAATAATAATGTCCAGGAGCCGGAATACCGCGACATCCGGAATATTCGATTAATTAACCTTGGCCCGCTTGAGTCCACTGCCGGCGTGGACCTTGTTTACTACAATCCGAACAATTTTGGCGTGCAAGTGGCTACGGCAAGAGGTGATATTTATATTGACAATAATTTTTTCGGCCGGTTTGACCTGGATCAGAAAGTGCAAGTGAGAAAACGATCAGAATTTATTTTACCCGCTGTTGTAAAAGTTGATATGGTAGGTGCAGTAAAAAATCAACGTGAGCTTTATAAAAAGAAAGAGGCGCTTGTGAGGATCGAAGGCACGGCCACAGTGAAAAAAGCAGGCTTCTCTAAGGTGGTGCCGATAAAGTATGAACGGATGGAAAACATTGAACGTTTTAGAACGCTGGTTTCTACCAACGGACAATAACAAAGTATTTTCTCTCATAAATGAACAAGCCGTCCCGATAAATCGGGGCGGCTTCATTCAACCAATAATAATCAAAATTAAGCAGCCTGCTTTTCAACTTTAACTTGTTTTACAAATTCTGCATTTGCATTAATGGTTACTTCGTCTCCAAGTAAAAGACCGCCCGTTTCAGTCACCATGCCGAAACTTACACCGAAGTCTTTGCGATTGATCTTGCCGGATACAGAGAAGCCGATACGTGTGTTGCCCCAGGGATCTTGCGTTATACCACCATACTCCACGTTGAGTACAATTTTTTTGCTGTTTCCGCGCATGGTCAATACACCATGTAGTTTATAATTTTCATCATCTATTTTTTCCAACTTGTCGCCTTCAAAAATTAATTGGGGATGATTTTCCGCATCAAAAAAATCTGCTGTTCTCAAATGCGCATCACGCTGCTCATTATTGGTTGAAATAGAATTTACATCTGCGATAAAGTGAACTTTTGTGATATTGGTGTCGTTGCCTTCAGTTTCTATTTCAGCGTTAAACTTGTTAAAACCGCCTGTTACCCAGGATACCATCAGGTGTTTCACCTTGAAATGAATTTCGGAGTGCGTCGAATCTATACTCCATTTTGTTTTTGCCATTGTAATAATTTTATTGGTTAAATAATTACCACAAAGCTAGTTCATGGCTATGCCGGTCTCCAATGAGATGAGCTAAGAAATTACGTTGATGTGTAATAAGACAAAGCATTGATGTAGATCAACGCTCAGAGGATGCAACGGTTAGCGGAACAAGACTTATCCCTGCACATTATCTTCGATGTGGGGCGCCTTTTTTGAGATGATTTGCCGGCGAATGCGACTCAAAGTTTCCGGAGTGATCCCAAGAAAGGACGCGAGCATATGTTGGGGTATGCGATGGGGAAGTGTAGTGGGGCAGTCCTGAATGAGTTCGCTATATCTTTCTTCCGCTGTTTGACTAAGAGAGCTAACCAGTCTTTTTTGTGTTGCGATCAAATTATTTTGGAGGAGTATGCGGAAATAACGTTCAAATTTTGGAATCTTGTCCAGCATCTCATCTTCCGATGATTTGCTAAGCAAAAGCAGCTCACAATCTTCCATCGCCTCAATGTTATATTTCGAAGGCTCCCTGGTAAGAAAGCTGAATTGGTCGGCTATCCACCAGCCTTCAAATGCGAATTGGTTTATGTGTTCCTGGCCTTTATCATTAATGGTATAAGACCGAAGTAGCCCCTTTTCCACAAAGGCGACATATTTACATACGTCTCCTTCCTGCAAAAGATATTGTTTCTTTCGCAGCTTTTTTGGAACGAAGAAACTGCGACTTAATTTTTTTTCTTCTTCGGTCAGTTTTATTTTTTCCTCAAGTTTTTGAAATAATAGCTCAAACATGATCTGGTTTGAAAGGCAAAAATAGATGATTGGACGCTTCTATTTTTTTATTACGAGGGAATTTTCTCCTTGTTTTAACTGATAGGTTTTTTCATTCCATATGAAATGACCAATAACGTTGTGAGGCAGCTTTATTAAAAATCTCCAGCCCTCGCCTGTCTGGTCATAATCTACAGAAATACTCCCTTCAGGATGGGGAATCGAACCACTTGCATGTGTCAGTACTCCAAGGTGTGGAACGATTTTGACTTTTTTAAAACCCGGTGAATCACTGTCAATGCCAAGCACAATGCGATACAGCTCGATGTTCGGACTTGCGCCCCATGCATGGCAATCAGAACGCGTGTTATTGATGTCTGAGATCTCAGCCCATGTTGTCATACCCATGGCAAGATTTTGTTTCCATATATTCAACCAATTCAAATACTCATTTCCCAACCCGGCTTTTGTCAATGCCTGGTGAACATAGAATTTGAAATAGATCGTTGCCTCGGTTAAGATGGTATCGGCAAGTATTTTTTTTGCAAGGGAAGTTGCTCCTTCTCCGCTCACGACGCCGGTTAGAATTGCCAGCGAGTTTGTGTGTTGCGAGAAAAGATTTTTTTCAGGCGTATCTGCGAAAACTTTTTTTGTTTCATCCCAATATTTTTTTTGAATGGTTTGTTTCAGTCTGACCGCAGCGCTTTCATACTCCAAGGCATATTCCTGCATGCCCAAATTTCTTTCCAATTCGGCAGCCAATTGATAAGCCCATACTAACTGGAGATCAAGGGCGGCTGAAGATCCGTTTTTGCCGATCGGCGCCACGCCTGCATTCCAGCCCTTCGTGTCGCACCAGTCAGTAAAATTCCAGTATGGAAGTTTTGCTAATGAGCCGTCGGCTTTCTGATATTTGCTGAAGAACCACAATACCTGCCTTATACCTGGCAGTTTACTTTTTACAAAACTCTCATCATTGCGATACATCCAGTAGTCATGTACCATTGCTATCCACCACAACGAGAAAGGAGGTATTTCCTGTGCATTTGCCGTCGGGTAACGACTCAGTGTGGCTCCTTCTGCCATCCTGGAATCATCAAGCAACGAAATCGCATTGCGCATCAGCCCATCATCGCCGCTGTTATACAAAGACACGAGACATTGAATGCGGGTGTCACCCACATATTGCAGTTGCTCATAGTAAGGGCAATCCATGTAGGTCTCCATGGCGCAGGAACGTGCTGTCCGCCATCCTGTTTCAAGAATTTTATTTAATGTGTCATTGCCAGCATCAAATTTTGCACTTAATGTGAAAGGATATCCAGTAAATATTCCATAAAGGTCATTGATGACAAGGGGTTCTTCATTCGTTTTTATTTGCACCTGCAAATACCTGTACGTTCGCCACCAAAGAGAAATGAATTCCTGTCCATCACTTCCATCGGATATCAAACTATCCTTTACACCAATAAATCTTTTTCCTTCAATTTCATTCCTGTTTCCTTTTTGATGAAAGGTTCTCCAGTTTTTTTGGTTCGGCTCTTCAACATACAAACCTTCTGCATAGCCTAATGTAATCGTTGCGTTTTTTCCTTTGCTGAATTCTACCACAGGATACGCGTCGGTTAAATAACCCTGGTCAAGCAAAATCGAAACACTTGTCTGGGCCGGGATGATAAAAGATTTTTTTTGCTGTGGAAAATCAGCAGCAAGTTGGATGCCTTCCGCCTTTCTAAGTCTTTGCAAACGTTGACGCGTTAATTCCATTTGAGGGATCGATCGCGGCACAAGCATCCAACCCACACCAAAGCCGAATGCCCCCTTGGGTAGCCCTTGCGTAATCTGATTTGCATTGAGCCATCCCGCATCATCAAAATCTGTCGATTTCCATGCTTTTAAAGCCAGGTTGTAATTGATCGTTTCACCTGGTCCCGCCACGTAATAACTGTAAATAAGGATGGGTTCGTTCGGGCTGTAACTATTGTCGCGTCTGCATTTCCAGGTCTTGTCGGTATTGATAATTTTCTCGTTGGTGCTATCGCCTTGCATGATGAATCCGGTCTGGTAAGAAATTTGTGCTTCGGGGCGCAGGTCTCCATAATTCCAGACGACTGCTGCAATCACATTTTTTCCCATCTGCAAATGTGGCGCGAGGTCAACTGTTTCATAATTCCAATGAAAAATGTCACCACGGGCCGGACCAAACGATACCAGTTGTCCATTCACAAATAGTTTATACCGGTTATCGGCTGACACATGTACGATAAACGACGATGGTTTTGCAGACAGAGAAATTATTTTTCTGAATTGATATACACCATAATCGTGAATAGGCTCGCCAGGGACATTGATCCAATAAGCCTCCCACTGTTTTGATAACAGGTCAGCACTTTGCGAACTCGCCGGTGATGAAATTGAAATGAGAAAGACAAAGATGAGATCTTTGATGCTCAACTTGTATGACATAGCAAACGTTTTGGGCGGTAAATGTATCAAGAAAATTGGGGCACTACGCGGCAGCCTTTCAAATCTATTTGCCGCATTCCAAAGATAATTTCCACAATGGGCCGTCGAAAATATTTCTTCACAATAATGTTACCTTCATAGCAATAAACTTTTTTATGAGAGCGAATTGCATCTACCTCCTGGCGACTTTGATTTTTTTCTTGACCATCTTCACAACTGCGAGAGCACAGAATTCTGACGGCAAAGTGCGGATCATCATGATCGGGGCACATCCTGACGATTGCGATGAAGATGGTGGTGGCACTGCTGCGCTTTTTGCGCAAATGGGCTATGCTGTAAAATTCGTGTCAGTAACAAATGGCGATGCTGGCCACCAAACATTGAAGGGAACGGCACTGGCTAAACGAAGGTATGCCGAGACGCAAGAGGCTGCCAAGCGTTTGGGCGTTGTTTATGATGTGCTCGATAACCACGACGGATTGCTCATGCCGACAATTGAAGTGCGCCTGGGGATCATTAGAAAAATTCGTGAGTGGAATGCTGATGTCGTGATTGCGCCGCGCCCGAATGACTACCATCCCGATCACCGCTATACAGGCGTGTTGGTCCAGGACGCCGCCTACATGGTCTCAGTTCCGAATATTGCGCCCGATGTGCCCGCATTGAAAAAAAATCCTGTGTTTTTATATTACCAGGATCGTTTTCAAAGGCCCAACCCTTTTCGACCCGATGTTGCCGTTGATATCACATTGGTGTATGATAAAAAAGTGTCGGCACTCGATGCACATGAATCACAGATGTATGAATGGCTACCGTGGATAGGACATTATTTGGAACAGGTGCCAAAAGATAAAAATGACCGTGTAAAATGGCTTGCAAAACAAAGAGCAGGTACAATTAATCCTGAAGTAAGATCGTCACTGGAGAAATGGTATGGAAAAGAAAAGGCCGCGCAGGTAAAGTATGCGGAGGCGTTTGAAATATGTGAGTATGGTGCTCAACCGAACGATGAAGAGATTAAGAGATTGTTTCCCATGTTGGGGAAATAAGTTATAGATATTTCTTTTTCTTTTCGGCAAAAAAAGCCTTTGAATACCTTGCTTCTTTGCCCTTTTTCGTATGCATTAATTTTCTATGCCGTTTTAATTGATTTTAATTATTGAACTTCGAATACTCCAAAAGAGTTTCTTTAGTACACTTCAATGATGAACGAGATTGGAGAAATTGGACGGTCTCCGAAAATTTTTTCGGAGAAACATTATAGAATTGCCAGAGCTAGGCCCAAAAATTCCAGGACGATTTCATTTAATGAGCGCAACAATCTGTTTATACAGCGCATTTACATCGCCATCATAGTGATGTCCGCCGGGCATCTTGACGATCTGCTTATTTTTTATTGTCAATTGAGAAAAAGGAAATTCGTTTTCATCATCGCCCACAATAAAGCTTATGGGTTTTGATATTTTGTTGATCTCAGCAGGAACGCTTTCACCTGTATTTTTTCCCCAACCCAGCATTTGCATAACATGAATCTCAAAATCTGTTTTTGGCGAGGGTGACAGCAAGATAAGTTGATTGACCCTGGCCGCCATAGCGGGAGAAAAATGTGTGAACATGAATGGCGCCACATCGGCCCCGAAAGAATAACCGATCAATACAATATTTTTTTTCTTCCATTGTTTATTTGATTCATTGATGGCTGCTTCGATGGCATTGGCTGCCTCCTGTGGTTTTTTCCGGCTCCAGAAATAGTCTTTCGCACTCAATCCAATCACGGCGTAAATAGTCTTTCGCACTCAATCCAATCACGGCGTACCCCTGCTTGTTGATCGCCTCCATAAAAGTTGTGGAAAATTTATTGAAGCCACCATCACCGGAAATATAGAATATCAGCGGCTTCGTCGTGTCTGCACTGCTGTAAAGAGATAGCGGCATTTTTTTTTCCTGCGCAGATAGAAAATTGCAGATGCTAAAAAATACAATAAACGAAATGGTAAATGTTTTTTTCATCGCGATGAGAGCTGCATAGCTTTATTGAGCGCCGCAGGCAATTGTATTAGGTCGAAATCATTTTCGTACACAAGATATTTATTCACCCAGGTCGTAGCATATTTTTCTTTGAATTCCCGAAGGCCGGTGTAATGCCTGAACCGCTTTATTTTATCGTAAGCATATCGGATCAACCGTTCTGCTGTATTTTCCGGTTGTTCGATTCCTGCCATAGGCACCAGTCCAAGATTCAGCCATTTCAATTTTTTTTCTTTTGCATATTTTACCATTTCAATGATCAGGGCATCCATGCAACCACCAGGTGCATCAGCCTTTTTCCGGATGAGGTCATACGTGCATTCTTCAGGTGCAAAATCAGGAATGATGTTGAGAAAAGCTTTTACACTTCCCGTTTCATCCCGAAGAACGATCACGTCCTGGTGTGCAATTTCTTTCTCATCAAATAAGCCCTGTGAAAAAACGATCTCTTTCTTTTCATAATGCCTTAACCATTCGTCCGAAACTTTTTTTAATTCGGCAGTAAGCTCTTTTGATAGCGGCGCAGAACAAACCGAAGTAGTAAAGCCCTTTTTCTGTAAACTGTTCAAAGCATTCCTGAGAGATTTTTTTTCTCTGCCTTCCAGTGTAAACTTATCCAGTTCCAGCACCGCTTCCTGGCCGATGAGCAATTTTCTTTTCTTTAAGTAATTGAAATAAGAGATGCCGGTTTCATCCACGCGGTAAAAAGCTGTTTTCAAACTCATCTTGTGGCAGTGGCGGTCAAACTCCTGCAGCACCGGGATCTTAAAATCGTCTGCGCATACAGGTTCTTCCAGTACGATTGCAAATCCATTGGCAATGCGGTAAGCTACGAATGCTTCGAATTTGTCCGAGAAATAAAGTAATTTATCCCGATAGGTCTTAAAATGATCAACCGGTGAATCACCGAAACGTTCTACAAGTTCATGCGCTCTTTGCCTTGAAGATATCACCTGGTGCTTACCATGAAAATATGGCTTCACAAGAGTGAATACTAAAAAACTCCAGGCCATAAAGCCCAGAAGATGTGCCATCCAAATAAACTCGTGTCCAAAACGTGTAAGCGGTTTTATTCCGGTGTCATTGATCAATAAAAAATTTCTGCAGGCAAATAATAATGATTGCCGCCAGCTAAATTCGATCCCCAAATGCCGTTTGTCAATAAAATAAAAACCGATGAAGCCGAAAATGATCACGGCAAGGAAGATGAGCGCCGTCGTTTTTACGCCCAACTGCAACAGTTGGCTGCTGGTTTTTAAGCGATATTGTTTCACACTCAAAAGCAAAACAATGATTACAGAAGCGGCAAGAATGGCTTCTTCATAATCCAAAGCTTTGAAAAGATGTCCAAACAAAGACAGCACCGCTAATATCATGGCAAGGATCCATGCGTTTCTCTGGCCCCGTATCAAAAATGCTGCTGTTACGAGAAGGATCATTCCAATGAGCAACACCATAACGTTCGTCGCATAAATGGAATTGAGTGGGATAAATTCATGAAGCAATTTCAGCCGCACTGCAATGGGCGGAGTGATGACGGATAAAATATTTATAATTCCCAACGCAAAAACGAGGAATGCCGGGAACACCCTGGCAAATATGTGACGGCCGTGCCATAAATAAGAAAAGAAACCTGCAACGAGTGGAAGCCAAAATTCGAACAGGCGATACAAGATCGTTATGGCCAGGGCATTCACTGGAGAGTAACCATAAAGTGTCAATACGTATACCATCGAAAGTTCTACGGCGCCGAGTCCTCTCAGGAATGGCGACACGCTCATCAGCAAAACGGAAATAATGTAGGCGATAGCGCTGGCGGCCAGGGATGCGGGCAAGCCAAGCGCTTTGGCAGCAATAAAAATGTGAAGGATACCGCAACATTCCACACCCAGTGACAACAAAACAGTGAATACAAAATATCTTGTTGAAACATCTGCGGAGAATAGTTCATCAACAGCGGGAATGAATTTTGGAAATTTTTTTCCAACCCAATGATACAATTTCCCCTTTCGTTGAAATGAACGAAAAATCAAATAAACTGCGGCTAAGATCAAGGAAAGGCCCAGGAGACCCTCACCTATCTGAGTAATATTTTCAGATTGGAAAAAGGAATAGATCAGGACGGGGACGCCCACAACAAATATGGTCAACAATCCGACAAAAGCATAGATGCCTGAGGCCTGGTGAACCTGCATTTTTGTTAGTCCTTCCCTGCGGATGCTGGTAGGAGAGTAGGCGAGTGAACTAATGCCCCCAGCAGGAAGGAACACACTCAGAAAATTTCTTTTAAGGAAAAGTTCTATGGCATGGCTCCAGGGTAGTCTTGTGGAAATTGCGGTGAAAGATGTGACGTACATTCCGCTTTGCAAAAAAATATAAACAAGAGTAACACTCACGCCCAGCCATACCCAGGCTGCATTCGCTGTAGCAATGTGATGTTGCAGGGAATGCAGTTCCCTTCGCTCAGATCGAAAAAAAAAGATACCGACGAGAAGGAATAGAACGGCTATTATCTCCCGCCAGTAGGTTTTGCCGGTTCTTTGAAAATGGTGAAGAAGTTTGGAAGCCATATGATCCAAATTCAAATCTATTCAATTGAAGCGAAACCAGTGGCTTCGAAGGGGGCCTTTAACCAAAAATTTAAGAATGGAAATTTGCTTTTGTGCTTTAGGTCGGAGAATAAAAAATCCCGAAATAAATTCCGGGATCTAATTGATGCGTTGAAAATTGTTGACAATCGAATGTCGGTAACAGTTTTCCTTTTTGATCTATCGTTACGTAAAAAAAATTACTAATAAATGCTTTCATGCTCGTTTGGTAAGTATTTCTTATTAAACTCAGTCTTAATTCACCTGGGTCGCACTTCATTTTTGATATTGAGGTCGACCCCGGCATAAAATCCCAGATCCTTATTCCTTAGAATTTTTGTCCAAAAAACAATTTGCCCGGTGTGATAAGAATAATGCTCGGTAACATGGACAATGATGCCGATGCCTGAATAAGTGTAGCCCTGCACTTTTCTTTTTCTTAAGAGTTCATCACTGCTGGCGCCTAGAATTGTGTTTTTGGCTTCGTCAAGCGTCACAAGCAGTTTTTGAAGTAATTCAGATTTTGTATATCCGCCGTCTGCGGAAAATTCTTTTTCTCTCTCTCTTACGTCATCACTATTTCCCAGCGATGAGATGACGTATTGCCTGATGTTGCCGCATAAATGAAGCACCAGGTTGCCCACACTGTTGGAATTTTCGTTGGGTCGTTTCCATGTCTCAGACTCTTCGACTTCGTCGAGGCAAGTTATTAGTCGATTTGTATTTTCATCGATTCGATGAATACATTGGCTGATGAATTCTTTGATAAACTCCTCTGTCATTTTTTGTTGCAAAATAAGCATATCTGTGAAATTTATCCAGAGATCGGTACTCACCTAACACTTACCCGGGAGTTTAGAAAAGAATATCTTTAATACGGCTTGGCACTCCGTTGTCGATTGAGCAATGAATCAAAACTTCCCATATCGATACCGTGTTCTCATTTTTCTTTTTTCTTTAATGTTCATTACGTATCTCGATCGGATTTCCATTGGATTAGTTGGCAAAAGAATCATATCGGAATTTCATTTAACCAATTCAGAATTCGGTTTGGTGTTATCGGCATTTTCCCTTGCGTACGCTTTGTTCGAGATACCTTCCGGCATTATGGGTGACCGAAAGGGGCAGAAAGTTGTCTTAACACGCATTGTATTGTGGTGGTCCGTATTCACCGCGCTGACAGGCCTAACAACCGGCTTGTTATCTCTCATCGTCGTACGATTTCTTTTTGGCGTAGGTGAAGCGGGCGCACTTCCGAACACCTCGGGTGTAATATCTCGCTGGTTTCCCGCAAATGAACTTTCAAGGGGTATTTCTGCTTCCCTTGTTGGCCAGATAGCAGGTGCTGCTGTTGCGCCATTCATTGTCGTGCCCCTTGCCATGGCGTTTGGGTGGCGCACGACTTTTTTTGTCAATGGTTTTATTGGATTGTTATGGGTTCTTGTTTGTTTGTTTTGGTTTCGCAATAACCCCTGGGAAATGAAGGGAATCACTGAAGAAGAAAAAAATTTCATAGAGAAGAATCGAACCTTTACAAGTCACAGCGAAAACATTTCATGGGGAAAAATCCTAAAAAACCGAAGCTTGCGTGCGCTGGTACTATCCTTTTTTACTTCTCAGTGGGGAATGTATTTTTTTATTGCATGGATGCCAGTATACTTACAGCAAGGAAGGCACTTTTCTGAGAGTAATATGAAATTTATTACCTCGATGATCTTTATACCGGCTATTGCAACTACGCTGGCTAGCGGCGTGTTGAGCGACTGGCTTGTGCGAAAAAAAGGACTAAAATTCGGCCGTCGAACCGTTGGTATGCTCTCATTGGGTATAAACAGCGTTTTATTTTTGATTGAAGCGACTACTCTAAATAATACAATACTGATTGCTTGCTTCATTGCCGGATTTGCCTGCCAATTAATCCTCGGGGTGGCGGCGTTTGGCGTGTGCATTGACGTAGGTGGTAATCATGCGGGCGCTGTATCGGGCCTGATGAATTGTATCGGTCAATTGGGCGCCTTCTGCGTGGGGATAGTCTTTGGTAAGATCGTTGATGCTACGCACAGTTTTAACGCACCTCTTTTTGTAATTTCTGGTTTGTTGTTGATTGGCTCGCTGCTTTGGTTGTGGGTTGATCCCACCAGGAAGTTAGTTTTAGAACAGAAGAATACCGGGATAAAAGAAATTGTTCTTTCGTAGCCTTTTTTCCGAAATCACTCTTAATTCATTCAGTAACTAACTGCACGTGCTCCTGGATCGCTGGAGTAAAAGTTTTGGAAGTTTTTTGTTTTACGTAGTTGTTGAGAAAATACATCATCACCACAGTGATACACATAGTTCCAATCACTACATAGCCCAGGATGTCATAATGCTGCAGGGGACCATTGTTTGACTGCACGACAATCAGGCCGGCGATCCACGAGGCAACACCACCTGCGATTTGTTGTACAGAAGCATTGATGCTCATGAATGCGCCGCGATCCTGTGGCTCGGGAACGGCTGTCATCAGGGCCGATGAAGTGATCATTCTTGATGTAATCCCCACGAACAGCAATACACTTAACATCGCGATAATCCAGAGGGGAGTGATGCCGAGATGAGTATAGATCAGAACGATCACACTGCTTATAATAGATCCGAAAATAAATATTGGGTACTTGCCGATCCTATCGCTCAGCTTGCCGATCATGGGTGAAAAAATTATCGTAAAACCACCGGTAATGCCATACAGTATCCATAATTGACTAAGTTGGATGCCGAGGTTCAGGTTGCTAAATGTGCTGCCGAAAGGCATAAGCATAAATCCTCCCGTGGCCAATAAAGTCATTGCCATGAATGCACGCAAGTATTGTGGTCGCGAAACAGTTTTTATCAAATGGTGAAATGGATGACGCTGGTCCGATCGGATCTTCAAATGGTCCTTTACCGGTTTCATGTAAAGAATTATCACCATTCCTACTGCTACGCCGACGCCTGCGATCATCCAGAATGGTGAATGCCAGCCAAAGCGGTCGGCCAAAAGTAAACCGATGGGAAGACCCAACACCTGACTGGCCGCAAAGGCCATTTGTACGAAACCCATCACGCGTCCTCTTACCTCCCATTTGAAAAGATCACTAATAATGGCAAAACTTATGGACCCAATAACACCTCCAAAAATTCCCGTTACGATCCTCGCAAATAACAAAAACTGGTAATTGGGAGCAAATGCACAAAGCACGGTGCCTGTGAGAAAACCTACGTAAAAGAAAAGAAGAAATTTTTTTCGATCGAACCTATCCGCAAAACCTGCCGATAGCAGGCCTGATATCCCCGCGCTCCACGCATACGCGGAAACAACTAATCCAAATTGCGATGGATGAATACGCCAGTCTCTGATCAGGAAGGCACCGAGTGGTGACAGCACCATAAAATCAAGGACAATGGAAAATTGTAGAATAGCCAATATTGCGACAATAAAAACCTGGTAAGATGTAAATATCTTTTCTTTCGTTGGTTGGTGATTAGTTGTCATAAATGCGAAGGTAAGGAGAGCTGCCTGGCAATTTCCATTGCGTTTAGGTTAAATGTCGCCACCTGCCGGTAAAATATTTCTCAACCGTTTAAGTTTCCAAAATTATTTCACCAAACGAATTCGTCTTGGAAAATATGCGAATGCCTGGAGGCACATCCTCCTGGGATACTACGGGCAGAATGAAGTATACGAGGATCGCCAAATGATTAACGCGGGTTCCTATAACTTTGATTTACTAAAACTAAGTCTATGAAAAAAATCATAGCTACCACTCTGATAAGTTGCCTGTTAACGTCAGCGAGTGCTCAAACTGAAAAAGGAGATGGGATGGTAGGTGGCGGGCTGCGCCTGAATACGTCGAACAACCGCACTGAAATAGCTTTTTCACCTAACGCAGGAATTTTTGTTATCAATAATCTCGCCATCGGTGGAAATATTTCCTTGGATTATACC
This sequence comes from Bacteroidota bacterium, assembly GCA_005883765.1. Classification (GTDB taxonomy): domain Bacteria; phylum Bacteroidota; class Bacteroidia; order Chitinophagales; family Chitinophagaceae; genus VBAU01. Next base: position 10,966 of record VBAQ01000011.1, on the reverse strand, counting down.
AAATCGGGTGACACAAAAATTACAAGTTTTGGTATAGGACCTTTCGTGCGCTACTATTTTACAACCGCCAATGTGCGACCGTTGCTGCAAGCAAATATTAACTATCTAAGCACAAAAGTGAAGATTCCCAGCAATTCCTCTACGAATAATGGGTTCAACTTTTTTTTGGGCGGGGGTGCCGCTATATTTGTTAGTGACCAGGTTTCCCTGGATCTATTGCTTGGATATGATCATACAAAATATAAAGATTTTGATGGGAGCGGCGGATTTGCCTTGACAATCGGGTTCCAGGTGTATTTGCTCCAACGCCAGGTGAAGCGGCTTCGCGGTAAATAAAACTCACTTTATTTGTCACTGAATACAAAAAAATCCTGGCCGCAGCCAGGATTTTTATCAAGTTCTTTTTATTTATCGACCATGCTTTCTATCAAGCTCATTACCGATCACGTAGCCAAGGCCAGCACCTAAAGCGCCGCCAAGAGCACCGCCTACAAGACGATTGTGTTTACTGATAACTGCCCCCAGGATGGCACCACCACCGCCACCAATGACTGCTCCTTTTGCCTTTCTGCTCCAGCCCTTTTTCATTGTCTTAGCAGGATACTGGGCTACTGAATTCATAGAACCACTGCTGTAAGTTGAGCGGTGAGCTGTTGTACTCCGATGAGGAACATATTTTACTATCGTTCTTGTTGGTTGACCGGATCCCATTTCGGCTCCCTGGTTGTAGTAGACCGTTGGATCTTTCAATTCATTCTGCGCTTTCCATTTTTGGAAATCAGCCAAACCAATGGTGTCGGTATAGGTTAACACTTTTCCACTGTTCGCATCTGTTTGTGGTTTACTGTTGCACGCGATAAGAACTACTGCCGCGATGCCCGCTAGTATAAAAATGGGTAATAATTTTTTCATAACTAAGATTTTTTAATGGATGAATACTTTTAAAATCGCTCACCTTAGTAGAAAAATTATGCCACTAAAATTTGTGTTTGTTAAGGATTGCAAAAGATGTTTGCAATCACTCTGAATTCAATCATTGATCTCTGATTTTTTTAACATAGAGAATATGTGCTAATGTGTGGAGACAGCGAGAACGTGCTCTGTCAAAATGAGCAAGACAAAGCACATAATAATGAATGGTAATTTAATGTTTGTTAACAGGCCAGCTAGTCTGCCACATTGAGATCCAAAAAAACTTTTCCTTCTGACTGAGTAATGGTATAAGTGCGGATATTTTCTTTTGCCGGCCCTGCCTTTACGTCTCCGTTGCTGGTATTAAATTGTGATCCATGCCAGGGGCATTGTACTGTACCGCAAATCATACTGCCGCCCGCCAGTGAACCGCCGCGATGGGTGCAATGATCATCAAATGCAACATAATTACTTTCCGTTCTTGCCAGCACAATACGTTTGTGATTTACATGCAGCAACTTCATTTGATTTGTTTTTAACTCATCAGTTGTCGCAATTTCAATTCTTCCCTTTACTTGTTTAAAAAAGTTTTCTTTCCATTTTCCTGCAAAGGCATATCGTGGGTCAACGCCAATCTGGTTGCGGTAAACAAGTGTTCCACCCATCCAACCCGCCACTGCTAAAAGGATAATGCCAATCACTTCCAACCCAATAAATATGTAAGGAGAAGGATTTTTAGTCTGACGATAAAACCAGATGCCGGTGAACAAAGCAACATTCGCAATGTTTATGAGGGCATGTTGCGTTGCTCTTTTTTTGCCTGTACTTTTTGGAGGAACCGTGAAAAAATAATCAATTGCTCCGGGGATAGCGGCCAGCAATGCAAAACCGACGCCCGAAATTTGAAGCCAGTAACTTATTTGCCAAAGATCAGTTTTACCACTCAATAATCCTGCCGTGTCAAAAATGAAACTACCGGTGAAAAATGCAATCGGAAATCCAACGAGTATCGGGTGTATGGGATGGCCTTTCAGATGAGCTTTGCTTTTCATAATTGTTTTTGCTGAGAGGCTATCAAAAAACCTGCCTTGATCTAGACAAGTTAACCAGTTCCATGCTGGCTGGATTTGTCATATTATTTGAGGACTAAGATAATTACAGTAATAAGAATAATAAATCGTAACTTTTAACGAGTTGATCTGTGACTCATGAAATCCACCCTCTGCCTCCATGGGAACTATATTCTTCATTTTTAAAAAAGGAGGCCTTTATGTACGTGCGACTCACTTACCTGAATTTTTTGCCAGGGAAAGCCGAAGAGGCAAAAAGAATTTACAACAGCGAACTTGCTCCAGTTGTAAAAAAGCAAAAAGGAAACCTTGATTGCAGAATGCTGTTACCTGTTGACAACGCTGATGATTTTATCTCTATGACAGTGTGGGATAGCAAAGAAGATGCCGATGCCTACCAGGCCAGCGGTGTTTACAAGCAACTGGTTGATAAAATAAGGCACACTTATTCAAAAGAACCTGTTTTGAAAGTTTACTCTAGTGAAAGCATTATGGAGCCTGCCTGAGAAGTATTTGCCCTTCCGCAAACGGGGTCCTTAAGCGACCCCGTTTTTATTGAATGCAGGCCCTTTGGATTGGATGCAATTATGAATTTATCAGACCGCCTGTCATTATCTGCCTGTCAGTGTTTTCATTTTTTGATAGATTTATCTACGCCAACCGGTTTGTCTGAAAAGTTAGCCTTATGCGGACCCTCATTTTTTTATTCTGGCTCTTCCCCGCAATGGTGAGTGCTCAAATCAACAGGTCGGCCACAGAACTTGCCAAGGAAAACATTCATGAATACCTCACGGCAAAAATTTTTAAATCTTGTCCCTATCAACCCATTTCATACGGGGAGTTAACCCCTCTCGATAATCAGAACACGGAGGTAAAATGGGCCATCGTGCACAAGTTTGAGATCACAGAAACCAAAATTGAAACAGATAAAAAGGTCGCTATTCAAAAACTGTACGAGTTTATATTTTACCTGGATAATAAAATGAAAGTGCTCAATGCAAGGTCTTATACAGAGTAACGAAAAACTTTTCGTGAGCCGACAACTCATTTACCTGCGAGTTTTCTTGCGCCAGAGTTGTCGAAGGTCGACCCATTTCCTTGCGGTTTCGGAAGTTTGCACCAGCTTTCCATTTATATAGACTTCATTCAGATCATTTGGCCTGTGTTGTTCAAGCCACTCGACTGCAGGCTGCAACCACGGCTTGTGTGAGGGATTATCGGGATTGGGAATATAGACCGCCTCGTAAATCATTTTCTGAGAATTAAAACTGATCCGCTCAGTCCCCTTCCATTCCGGAAAGCCAATGAGTTTCGAAAAATCATTTTGCTCGTTGAAGTCAACTATCCATGTGTTGCCCCTGATGGTCCACTTTGAAATAGTGATATCCGGGTGCAGCGGGGCATCCCAGTTGACGAAGGATCTAAGCGCTGTTGCCTTATTCTTACCCTCGCCTTTCTTTTCAAGAAAAAAGGATCTGAAATCGTCCGATAAGTACCTTCCTTTAGATTCTGGAGTGGAGGAATTGAGGTAAGTTTCTATTCGATGCAGGTAAATCTTATTTTGGCAAGAAAAAAAAGTAATGCAGAAAAAGAAGGCAATGCGCGTCTTCATGATTTTAAAAATAGTGATGGACAAACGGGAGTAAAGGAGAATTTGATAAGTGGTAGGAAACTGGTTTGACAAATAAAAAAAGAGATGTTTTGAACATTTTGACATTATTAAAATAAATAATTGACCGGCACGTTTATTGAACAGTCACCATTGGATTAATCCTTCTCATGAAAAAACTTCTACAGACAATTTCCAAACAGATCAGGTCATTGGCGAGCGCGGGGTTAGTTATGACGATTTACACGTCATGCAACTCAAACGCCGTCGTCAATCAGCCGCACGCCACCCTTGCTCAGCCCGTTAGCCGCCCGGCTGTCGCGGAGCAGGGTAGGGTAGTGATTCCAAGCGCACAGGTTATATTACACCGGCCACAGGTGCCTATTCTTTGCTATCACCAGATCCGTGACTGGACCCCTTCCGATTCCAGAACAGCCAAAGATTATATTGTTCCACTGAATAATTTTCGGGAACAGATGAAAGCGTTTGCTGACAATGGCTACCATACCATACTGCCTGATCAACTATACGGTTACCTGGTGGCGGGAACACCGTTGCCATCCAAACCCATCATGCTCACTTTCGATGATACCCGCGCCGAACAATACACCGTTGCCCGCGAGGAGTTGAACAAATATGGTTTTAAGGGAGTGTATTTTATCATGACAGTTTCACTTGGAAAACCAGGCTACATGACCAGCGAAGAAGTAAAAGAACTTGCCGATGGAGGGAACATTATCGGTTCGCATACCTGGGACCATAGCAATGTAAAAAAATATGCTGGGCTGGATTGGGTTAAACAAATTGATAAACCTTCACAACAGTTGGAAAGAATTACCGGCAAACCCATTGAGTATTTTGCCTACCCTTTTGGCCTGTGGAATAAGGAAGCAATTGCACAACTAAAGCAACGGCACTTTAAAGCTGCATTCCAGCTATCCGCAAAACGCGATGACAACGATCCCCTATTCACCATACGTAGAATCATAGTGCCCGGCGAATGGAACACTGCCACACTGCAGAGATGGATGAGCCAAAGCTTTTGATAGATTGCCCGCAGGAATTTGTTTCCCATTCACAAAAATTGGCTGAGCGGTAGGAAGCCCGGTGGCCGGTTAGAGATTGAGCACATCCTTCATATTAAAGATACCTTTTTTATCCCTGATGTATTCAGCGGCCAGCACAGCTCCCAGGGCAAACCCCTGGCGGTTATGGGCTGTATGAATGATCTCAATATCATCGACGGCCGATGAATATTTTACTTTATGAGTGCCCGCGACAGGATCAATTCTTTCACTGATGATCTCCAGTTCTTCTGGATTATCGCTGACATGATTTACCCAGCTTTTTTTTCTGCTGATACTTTCTAAAATTTGCTCGGCGATCGTAATGGCCGTTCCGCTCGGTGCATCTTTTTTTTGCGTGTGATGGATCTCCGTTACCTGTAACTCATAATCTTTCTGTAGTTCCATTAGCGCGGCAAGTTTCTTATTTATCTCGAAAAAAATATTGACTCCAACGCTGAAGTTGCTGGAATAAATAAAGCTTCCATTCCTGGTTTCGCATAGTTTTTTTATTTCGTCGAGTTTGTCCAGCCACCCGGTAGAACCGCAAACAACAGGCGTGTCAAACGCGAGGGCTTTTTTTACGTTTTCATATGCGCCATGCGGACCGGTAAATTCAATGGCTACGTCAGCCATGCCCGTATTTTCTCTGGTAAAATCAGGGATGTTGTGTTCATCAATTTTTAGAACGATTTCATGCCCGCGATCTACGGCAATTTCTTCAATGGCTTTTCCCATTTTGCCATAACCTATAATAGCGATTTTCATAATGATGCAAATGTAACTAATCAGAAAATCACCCAATTTTTGTCATTAATCCTGTCATTTTTTCCTATCAGAACGTTATTGATTAGTTATTTGAATGAACCCAATCATCTTTGTCCGGTTTTTGTATTACATACAAAAAATACACTATGAAAAAGTTATTTGTAATAGTATTATCGCTGATGATTGTAGCAAGCGCGTCAGCCCAACATAGGTATATCGGAGGGCATTATTACAGGCCAATGACAACAGTGGTAGTGTCAGGAGGATATTATCCATATTATTCTTATCCTTTTGGTTACAGCTATTGGGGCAGTCCTTACTACTATCGACCATCCAGGTTAGCTCTTGAAATTGATGACATACAGAGCGACTACAAGGACCGGATCTGGTCTGTAAGACATGATAAAAGCCTCTCAAAGGGGGAACGTAAAATGAGGATCCATGAGCTCAAATCTCAGCGTGACCAGGCTGTACGAGATGCGGAAAGGAATTATTACAGATCGTATTGATGAGATGTAGCAATAAGCGAAAGTTGGACATAAGTTCCTTGTGTGCAGAGGCCACTTTGCAAAGCCGTGTGAGATGGAATTAAGTTCCCTTTTAAAAACTGGCCGTTGATGTATTTGGCGACCTCGACCAAGTTTTTTGTTTTTTCAAAAATGGCGAGTTGCCTGTCTGCGCCTGTGCCATACTCCAGGATCTTATTTACATGAGCCAGGCGGTGGCGACTACCAAGATGATCAACTACGTCGTTGACAAACTCGAGTAACTCGGAAATCAGGACCCTTGTATTCACCTCTTCTTCTTTGCCAAAGTCTATCAATCGCCCATCAATGCCATAGCGGCTCGCCCTCCATTTATTTTCATTGATGAGCGCACGAGAGTATTGAATGAAATTCAGGTTTTGCGAGCGCAGCTTATAGATTTTCGCACAGACAGCCTGGAAAAGAGTGGCTAAGGCAATTGTTTCCTCCACCGTCATGGGCACATCACAGATTCGGAATTCAACTGTATTGAAAAAAGGATGCACGCGGAGGTCCCACCAGATTTTTTTCGCGTTATCAATGCAATTTGTTTTTACCAGCAGCTTCACATAATTCTCATAGGACTCAATGCTATCAAAAGCTTCAGGAATACCGGTACGTGGAAACTTGTCGAATACTTTAGTTCGAAAAGATTTGTATCCTGTCTGCCGGCCTTCCCAAAAAGGAGAGTTTGTGCTGAGTGCGTAGATGTGTGGTAAAAAATATCTTGTGGAGTTAGCAATATGATTTGCCATTTCTCTTGTCTCCATACCCACGTGCACGTGCAAGCCGAAGATCAAATTGCTGCGTGCGGCTTCCTGCAGCTCATTGACGATCTCATTATATCGCGCATGATCAGTTATTAGCTGGCTTTCCCAATGACTGAAGGGATGAGTGCCCGCTGCGGCCATAGCAAAGCCCAGTTGGTCAGCGATACCCGAGATTGTTTTTCTTAATTGGCTAACATCATTGTATGCTTCGTCGACATCATTACAAATATCTGTCCCTACCTCTACAACGGCCTGGTGCATTTCCGCTTTTACTTTATCCTTGATCACTTTTTGACCTTCATGCACAATTTTTTGCTCATGACTTTTCAATTCATAGCTCGCAGGGTCAAGAACCATGTATTCTTCTTCAACCCCTAGAGTGAAGCTTTTGTAATTGAGAGCGGCCATAAATCATTTCAACATTAAATAACCATTGCTCAATTGATAACGCCCTGGTCTGCCAGTGAATGAAATTTATTACTACTTCTATGAACATACTCTCCCCAGGTAAGATTATCCTGGCCTTCATCATTTTCCATAGCCCTTTCGATCGAATAATTTGCCATCGTCTCAACGATCCATTCAAAATTTTCTTCACCGACGCTGGTAAGTTCTGCATCGGGAGCAGGATTGCAGAAATCGATGGCATAAGGCACTTCATCACGCACAGCTAATTCAACTGTATTAAGGTCATATCCCAAATGATGGTTGATTTTTAAAACAATTTCTTCCATCTGAGCTAATCTTTCCTGCGAGGGGTTGAAGTCTGCCACATAACGTAAGTGATGTGGATTGCGTGGTTCATAAGACATAATGCGAACATACTTACGACCTACACAATAGCAGCGGTAGTATTCTTCAAACACAATTTCCTCCTGCAATAACATTACTAGCTGCCCTGTTTCATTATGCTTTTCATAAAATTCAGCCGGGCTATTTAATTTATAAACATTTTTCCATCCGCCTCCCGCAAATGGTTTCATGTATGCAGGAAAACCAACATACCTGAACATGGAATCCCAATCAAGAGGGTATTCAAGGTTGCTGAAGGATTCGTCTGAAGTATCGGGTGGTAATTCTCTTGAAGGAAGTATGACCGTTTTTGGAACTGGTACCCCAACCTGCGTCATTAGACAATTATTGAAATATTTATCATCGGCGCTCCACCAGAAAGGATTATTGATAACAGCGGTTCCCATTAATGCCGCATTTTTTAACCAGGTTCGATAAAAAGGAACATCCTGCGAAATGCGATCGACAATGACCGCATAACCGCTTGGCTCTCCCTGGACTGCTTTAGAAATATGAACTGGTTCTGCGGAAACGCCGGAAACATTTTTCTTGTTTATTCTTTCCACAAAGGCCATGGGAAAGCTGCGCTCCTTACCGAAGAGAATCCCGATTTTTTTCATATCAATGTGTATTTGTGGTAGCCAAATGTATTTTAAAAAATTCAAGAACCAAATCGCAAGAAACAAATAAATTAAAAAGCTAAGAAATTACAAGAAGGATTCCCGGCAAGAAGTTTGAATTTTGATATTTTGGATTGGGATTTGGAACTTGTTTCCTGAGATTTTATATTTGAAACTATGCAAGCTGCGGGCCTCTCCACTATTCTCATTGAGAACACCACTGTCCACTCTCAATTTCTTCATCGGGACGTAAAAGCTGATTTTTATTTTCCTAAAAAAATAGCTAATCAAGCAAAGCTGAGTCTATTGCTTATCAATGATGGGCAAAACATGAAGGAGCTTGGTTTAAAAAATATCCTTGAGAATTTGTTCTCCTACGAACTGATCGATCCGATTGTCTGTTCAGCTATTCATGCTGGCCCCGAAAGGAGGATGGAGTATGGCACGGCTATCCAGGCAGATTATCTTGGCCGCGGGTCAAAAGCGGGCCTTTACACGTCATTCATCATGCATGAATTACTGCCATTGATCCATAAACGATTTGATAACGTTCATTTCGCGGATAAGGCATTCGCAGGTTTTTCATTGGGCGGACTGATGGCATTGGATATTGTTTGGAACTATCCCGATGAATTCACGAGGGCAGGAGTTTTTTCAGGTTCGTTGTGGTGGCGAAGCCTGGATCAAACTCACGACGAATATGAGGATGAACTTCATCGCATCATGCACCAACAAATCAAACGAGGTGGCCATCATCCTGGTCTGAAATTTTTTCTGACAACGGGCTCTTTCGATGAAACACACGACAGAAATGAGAACGGTATTATTGATTCCATTGACGACACGCTTGCTCTCATCGATGACCTGGAATCGCTCGGCTACAAAAACGTAAAGGATATTCGTTACATAAATTATGAAGATGGCAGGCATGACATTGCCACATGGGCGAGGGCTATGCCTGAGTTTCTAAAATGGGGATGGGCGAAGAATAGCGGAGGCTAGTTTCGATGTTTGAGGTAACGACTACTTCAATAAAAAACCTCTCGTTATTTGAGAGATTTTTTTAGTGGACGACAGAACTCTTAAAAAATATAACGTACACCTAATTGCACTGCCCAGGTCGTGGACGTTGAAATGGTATTGATAAAACTTTGCGTAACCGGTGCACCATTGTACGGTGTAATAGAAAAGGTAGGTACACCATTCGATACGCTTTCTACTTTTAATGGATTGTTTATGGTGTAGATCTTTCTCGCGCCCCAATAGTGATTTATGAGATTAGCCACATTATAGATATCTGCACTTAACTGGATCGTGTGTCTGCGTTTGCCAACGTTGGTAAATATATCCTGCATCAATTTCATATCAACCCTATTGTACCACGGACGCTTGGCTCCATTTCTCTCTGTTATTTGACCCCTGTGTTTGCTCAGGTATGGATCCTGCCTGATATAATTTTCAAAGATCTGAGCTTGTTGAGCTGATGTATAGGTTTGCCCATTCGCATAGGTCACATTGTTCTTGAAAAGTATTTCAGCGGGATTGGTAGCGTCTTTAGGAACGTACATCAGGTTAGCCGAAGCCAGTCCCTGGTTGTTTAAACTGCCATTATACACATAACTGTAAGTTCCATTAACAGCACCTTCATAGATCATGGATACAGTAGTTGCCAAATGTTTGATGTATTCAAAGCGGTATGACACGTTACCAACAATGCGATGTGGTACTGCAAAATTTGTATACGCCAATTCAAAATCATTGAGAGTACTGGCTGTGACATTGGCAGTCCACACAGAACTCGCCTGTGATCCCGGATTTTCAGTCAGGTTGGCCGCATAGGTGTATGTGTATGCCAGCGAACCATACAAGCCTTTGAAAAATGATTTTTCAATTTGTGTTGTAAAGACAAATGAACTTCCCCTGCTAGTATTAGCTAATACAATGGCATTACCAGAAATTTGTGAATTGATCCTTCTCGCAGCAGTCGTGGAATAATAACCCCTGGTGTATGATCCGGTAGTTACGGTAGCATCTGGCTTCTTCTGGTTCGCATCAAACATATATGTGGCATTGATGTCTTTTGTGTAAAGTGCTTCCACGGTTAATTTCCAGGTTTTCCCAAGTTGTTTGTCAAAGGCGAAGTCCGTTCGCCATACTTGCGGGAATTTGTACTTCGGATCAGTAACAACGAAATCCGCAGAGGCAATAGTTCCCGCTTTTATTGGAAAATAGGTTGGATATTTTGTAGCTATAGATGTATTGGAAAATGGATTGTAAGCTTGTGGATTGGGGCTAAAGAGAAAATCGCTCATGGTAACGCCGGCACTGGTATTGGTTACACTTGCGGAATACTGGTACATTCCACTGTTCGTAGGAATGTTTGTGAGATAAACATAAGGAATGCGACCAGTAAACAAACCGGTTCCACCGCGAATCTCCGTAGAGATCCCAACGGAATCCTGCGCGGGGAGAGAATAATGCGGTAGTCTTTGGCCACTTGCCATTATTGTAATGAAGTGACTGCCCTTTAAGATCCTGGAATGTGAGGGCGGTATTCGCTGGATTTTCCAATGGCTGTTCCGGGTAAATTGGTTTATCCATGCGCACGCCGATAGTAAATTTCAAAGTCGGACTGGCATTGATCTCATCCTGCACATAAGCAGACAGCTGACCAATTTTAAGTTGAGCGGAAAACACGGCGTCCTGTCCCGGGATCAGGGAATATGTTTGAGCATATTTTAGAGGCGCACGATTGTTTACAAAGTCACTCACATTGGCAAACACATAGTATCCCTGCGATCCACGCATGAACATATTTCCAACTTTTTGATATTCAT
>VBAQ01000394.1 GCA_005883765.1 Bacteroidota bacterium | reverse complement strand
GCAGGAGCCTTTTCACCATAGTAAGAAAAATCTTCTGAGCCTGTCACCCATTCTCGTTGCGCTGTATTGCCGTTAGTTGCTTTTATGAGTGAAGGGACCATCATTCTTACAAGTGCAGTATCGTTGTATGTAACAAGAGTTTTGGTTGAAATCGTCACGTCGGCGGTGGCGCCAGAGGCCTCAGCAATTTTAGTAGCCGTTGTTTTTATTCTCTCCCAAACTTCTTTTTGCATTTTGCTGTCGAGCGTTCGAATCGTTCCGTCGAGGGTGCATTCTTCGGGAATGATATTGTTGCGAACACGTCCATTAATTTTCCCGACGGTGATGACAACTGGCGCTTTGGTAAGCTCCATCTGCCTGCTTACAATTTGTTGCAGGCCTGCTATGATCTCTGAACTGATAGCAATCGGATCCACACCCGCCCACGGTTTTGAGCCGTGTGCTCCTTTACCTTTTATTTTTATCGTGAACCAATCGCTGGAAGCCATGAATGCTCCCGGCTTGTACTCAATCCTTCCGATCTCAATATTTGATTCGATGTGCATGCCAAACACTACGTCCACTTTGGGATTATCCATCACTCCTTCTTTTACCATCAGTGGAGCCCCGCCTTCTTCATCGCCGGGCGGTCCTTCTTCCGCGGGCTGAAAAATAAATTTTACTGTGCCAGAGAGTTGATTTTTCATTGAAGATAGGACTTCCGCCGTGCCAAGCAACATGGCGATATGTGAATCATGGCCGCAGGCATGCATTACGGGAACCGTTTGTCCAAGATACTCTGCGGTCACTGTTGATTTGAAGGGTAGATCAACCCGTTCCTTAATTGGTAATGCATCCATATCCGAACGCAATGCAATCACAGGCCCTGGCTTTGCTCCTCTTAATATGCCCACTACCCCCGTTTTCGCCACGCCGGTTTTTACCTCAATCCCCAGGGCCTTCAAATGTTCCGCTACGAATTCTCCCGTTTTGTATTCACGATTACTCAATTCCGGATGCTGGTGAATGTAACGCCGCCATTCCACTAATCTGGACTGAATCGCTTCGGCTTTTTGTGAAATCTCTGAAGAAAAATTTGATTGAGAAAAACTTTGCAATGACAGAATCATTGAAAAAAAAATTGCCGACTTTTTCATGCAGGAATGTTTCATTGAAGATAGCAAAAACTTAAGGGTTATCATTGGCAGCGAACGAAGAAATCTGTGCCCCACTCTCTCGAAGACTTTCAAAATCGTGTTGCGTATAGACACCTGTTCTTCGGGGTGACAACGTAATGGTATTAGTTATTTCTTCTATGAACAGCTTTTTTAGGCGGCCATTCACCAAGCAATTCATAATTTAAAAATTTCCATTCAGGATTAAAAGTTATTTATAAGCTCAAGTTTTTTCTTTTAACTCCAACCTTTAATTTCTTTTTCTCTCGCAATAACATTGTTGACATACGGCGTACACTCGTAATACAAAAGATAAAAAACATTGTATCTACCAGTGAAAGTTTCTTCATTTCCCCTATCGAGATAATATTCAATGATTCTTTGTTCAAGGTTATTAGTAACACCTATATAGAGAACAGTTTTCTTGTAATTGGTCACAGTCTCATCTGTGCTCACCAAACACTCCTCTCAATTCATCAGCAATTTCACCCAATGTGCATTTATGCTCCAAGGCGCCAATTACAGAAGGAATGAGGTTCCCTCCGTTTGATGCTTTATCATTTAAGTCCTGCAAACATTGATCGACCGTGGCGATGTCGCGGTTAGCTTTTAACTTTCTAAGTTTTTCAATCTGTAAACTCCTTATGGTATCATTCACTTTAAAAATAGGGATAGGCTGCTCATCTGTCACCCCGAACTTATTGAGTCCTACAATTATTTTCTCGCCCGTCTCAATTTGTCGCTGGTACTCGTAAGCACTGCGGGCAATTTCATTTTGAATGAACCCCTGCTCAATGGCCGAAACGCTGCCACCCATCACATCAATTTTTTCGATGAGCTTCCAGGCCTTTTCCTCCACCTCATTAGTCAGAGATTCTACAAAATAGGAGCCGCCTAGCGGATCAGCGGTATCTGCAACGCCACTCTCATACGCAACGATCTGTTGCGTGCGCAGGGCAATCCTCGCAGCTTCCTCAGTAGGCAAACTTAAAGCTTCATCATATCCATTAGTGTGCAGCGACTGTGTGCCTCCAAGAACCGCGGCAATAGTTTGTATTGTCACCCTTGAGATATTATTGAGTGGCTGCTGCGCAGTAAGCGTGCTGCCCCCGGTTTGCGTATGAAAACGAAGCATCATCGCCTTTGGATCGGTGGCGCCCAGGTCCCTCATCATTTTTGCCCACATTCTTCTTGCCGCTCGAAATTTGGCGACTTCTTCAAACAAATTATTGTGCGCATTAAAAAAGAAAGAAAGTCGTTTGCCAAAAACATCTATGTCCAATCCTTTTTCTAACGCCGCTTGCACATAGGCTTTTCCATTGCTTAGGGTAAAGGCAATTTCCTGCACGGCGGTACTGCCGGCTTCACGAATATGATAACCCGAAATAGAAATGGTGTTCCATTTGGGTAATTCATTGCTGCACCATTCAAAAATATCAGTTATGATGCGCATAGAGGGCTTTGGAGGATAGATATAGGTTCCTCTCGCCGCGTACTCTTTCAAAATATCATTTTGTGTGGTGCCTGAAATTTTTTTTAGATCAGCCCCCTGCTCTTTAGCTACCGCGACGTATAATGAAAGAAGAATAAACGCAGTCGCGTTAATGGTCATCGAAGTAGTTACATCCTGTAATTTTATGCCGTCGAAAAGCGCCCTCATGTCATCGATACTATCAATTGCAACACCAGCCTTCCCCACTTCGCCCTCGGCCAGTTCGTGATCACTGTCATATCCAATTTGCGTAGGAAGATCGAAAGCGACACTCAAACCGTTTACTCCTTGCGATAACAAGTAATGATATCGTTTATTGCTTTCTTCGGCTGTAGAAAACCCAGCATACTGGCGCATCGTCCATAGCTTACCCCGATACATATCTGCCTGTATGCCGCGGGTGAAAGGGAAGGTTCCCGGAGCCTCCCATAAATCCCCTCCTGGGGAGGGGACTTTAGGAAGATCATCTTGGAAATAAACTTTTTTTATTTCGATCCCGCTATCAGTAAATTTTTTTGATTCACTCATCTAACAAAATTTAAGCCCTCCCTTTGGGGAGAGTTGGGGTGGGCTTCTCACTTCATCAGTTTCCTCGCTTCGTAATTCAACGCCTCAAGTACAATGGCATGGAGCTGGCCTTTTTGCTGTTTCAGCATAACGTCTAA
>VBAQ01000070.1 GCA_005883765.1 Bacteroidota bacterium | reverse complement strand
TCCTGGAGCAAACAAAAAGGAACGAATCCCATTGCTGTAAAATATGGCGAAGGAGTTTACTTATACGACTATGATGGCAAGCGCTATATTGATTTCTCGTCGGGGTTGATCAATGTAAACATTGGTCACGGCAACCAACGAGTGACAGAAGCAGTGGCAAAGCAAATGCAGGAGGTGAGTTATGTAACGCCAAGTTGTGTAACAAAAGTTCGTGGTGAGTTGGGAAAGAAGTTGGCGTCTATTACGCCGAAAGGTTTAAATAAAACCTTGTTTACCATTGGCGGTGCCGAGGCAATTGAGAATGCAATCAAGCTGGCAAGAATGTACACGGGCCGGCATAAAATTTTAGGCCGCTATCAGGCTTATCATGGTGCTTTGTATGGAGCTATGTCTGCCGGTGGTGATCCACGTAAACTTCAGGCCGACGCGCAGCAGGCACCGAATTTTGTTCATTTTGATATCCCCTACTTATATCGTTGGCAATATGGTGAAGAAAATTTGTTGAAGGAATCTGTTGCGCAATTGGAAAGAGTGATTGCTTTTGAAGGCCCTCAAAATATTGCCGCCATTTTATTGGAAGGTGAATCGGGTTCATCGGGTTGTTTGAAATATCCTGTTGGCTATTTGAAAAAACTTAAAGAGATATGTGACCGCCACGGAATTTTATTTATTGCCGATGAAGTGTTGAGCGGTTTTGGAAGAACAGGTAAATGGTTTGGCGTCGAAAATCATGATGTAGTGCCGGATATGATTGCAACTGCAAAAGGTATTACTTCGGGATATGTACCGCTTGGTGCCTTGATAGTTTCTGATAAAATTGCTGAACCGTATAATGATAAGGTTTTGTTGCTGGGACTCACCTACTCTGCCCATCCTGTTAGTTGTGCTGCGGCCCTGGAGGTTTTAAAAATTTATGAAGATGAAGATTTATTTTCCAATGCAATAGCAATGGGAAAATATATTGATGAACAAGTTGAATTGTTGAAGCAAAAACATCCAAGCATCGGTGACTGGAGAAATACAGGTCTGTTGGGTTGTCTTGAGCTGGTTAAGAATAGAGAAACCAAAGAGCCAATGGCGCCTTTTAATGCAAAGCCTGATGAAATGCTTGTAATGAATAAAGTAGCTGCGAGATTGAAAGAGTTGGGCATGTATACATTTGTGAGATGGAATTATATTTTCATTGCGCCACCGCTTTGTATAAATAAAGAACAGGTAGATGAGGGATTGGCAATGATCAGTGATGCCGTGAGTATTGCAGATGAAGCCCTCTAAATCTCCCGAGGGAGGACTTTAGGGCTCTCTTTAATTACCAGATTTTTACTAAATGAATATTCACCAAACAAATGACTTTTCCCTAATCTCCCCTTCGGGGGGTGGGGGAGCTCTCATCAACGAAGACCTCGCTCCCATTCCACAAGAAAAAAGAAAATGGGGCACATGGAACTACGCGGCTCTATGGATCAGCATGAGCTTGTGCATACCTACCTATATGCTTGCGAGCTCACTGATTGGCGGAGGAATGAATTGGTGGCAGGCTATCCTTACGATCTTTCTTGGAAACACGATCGTTTTGATTCCAATGATCTTAAATGGTCATGCAGGAGCAAAATATGGAATTCCCTTTCCTGTTTTCGCAAGAGCAAGCTTTGGAGTAAGAGGTGCCAACATTCCTGCTGTGCTTCGTGCAATCGTTGCGTGTGGCTGGTTTGGTATTCAAACATGGATCGGAGGTTTTGCACTTTATCAAATGTTGAGGCTTTGGATCCCGGCCCTGCAATCCCTTCCGCAAATTTTTCCTCCATGGACCGGATTGGCAACAGGTCCTGCGATTTGTTTTTTTATTTTCTGGTTGATCAATATGCTCATTGTTTATCTCGGCGTCGAAAGCATCAGGAAATTATTAATCTTTAAAGCCATTTTTCTTCCTGTTGCAGCATTAGCATTGTTGTTTTGGGCAATCAACGCTGCAAACGGCCTGGGGCCCATATTGGAACAACCTTCCAAATTCTCAAACAGTTCCCAGTTTTTTAATTTCTTTTTTCCTGCGCTGACGGGCATGGTCGGCTTTTGGGCAACTCTTTCATTGAACATACCCGACTTTACTCGTTACGCAAAAAGTCAAAGAGCACAAATACGAGGACAGGCCATCGGCCTACCTCCGTCGATGACCCTGTTTGCTTTTATTGGTGTAGTTGTTACTTCTGCTACAGCAATAGTATATGGAAATACAATTTGGGATCCCGTTCAGCTAGCCGGCCAGTTTCAAAACAAGATCGTAGTAAGTTTTGCGATGATAGCGGTTGCTATCTCGACCTTAGCGACAAACATTGCCGCAAACATTGTCAGCCCAGCTAATGATTTTTCAAACTTATGGCCACGAAAAATTAATTTCAGAACAGGTGGTTATATTACAGGCATTATCGGTGTGCTGATATTTCCATGGAAACTCATCGCCGATCCAACCGGTTATATATTTCAATGGCTCATTGCATACTCAAGTTTGCTCGGGCCTGTGGGTGGCATCATGATCGTCGATTATTATTTTATAAAGAAACAGAAACTAATCGTTAACGAACTATATCGCCTGCAGGGGAGCTACAGTTACAAAAATGGATTTAATAACGCCGCCATTATTTCATTGGTACTTGGGATACTTCCAAACCTTCCCGGTTTTCTTTTACAGGTGAAGGTCATTTCATCGACGGCGTTTCCTTCATGGATCTCGCAACTGTACAATTACGCCTGGTTTGTTGGATTTTTTGTGTCGGGAATCATTTATCTCGCGATCATGCGTTATAAAACTTCAAATCAATTAATCAAAGAAACTGCTTATGTCGTTGCTGATTAAAAATGGAAGGATCATTACTGCGGATGCGGATTATGTTGCCGATATTTTTATAGACGGTGAAACGATCAAGGCAATCGGGGAAGACCTACCTATGAAAGCAGACAAAGAAATTGATGCTATCGGGAAATTTGTTTTTCCTGGTGGCATTGACCCGCACGTTCATTTGGACATGCCTTTTATGGGAACTTTTTCAAGTGATAACTACGAAACCGGAACACGAGCAGCATTGTTCGGCGGTACAACAATGGTGATCGATTTCGTTTTGCAAAAGCAGGGTAACTCGCTGCAGGCTGCATTAGATGAGTGGAGATCGAGGTCCGACAATAATTGTGTGAGTGACTACAGTTTTCACATGGCAGTCACGGATTTCAACGAGAATACAAAAAAAGAGATTAAGGGCATGGTCGAAAAAGAGGGAATCACTTCCTTCAAAACCTTCATGGCTTACAAAGGCGCTTTGATGATCGATGACAGGCAGATGGTAGGACTGATGGAAGAGGTGAAACAGCATGGTGGGCTGATCAATGTGCATGCCACGAATGGGGATATGATCGACTATTTGATTGGCAAGCATCGTAGCGAAGGAAACCTTTCACCCCTCTATCATTATTTATCACAACCAGAAGTGACGGAGGCGGAAGCCAGCGAAAGATTTTCAGACATGGCTTATTACACCGGTTGTCCCGGGTACATAGTTCACTTAACTTGTGAAGGCGCACTAAATGCAGTGCGGAATGCAACCAGGAGAAATCAAAAAGTATTCGTAGAGACCTGCATTCAATATTTGATCCTTGACGCGTCTTTATACGAAAAAAATTTTGACGGCGCCAAATGGGTCATGAGTCCGCCGCTGCGTCAGAAAAAAGACCAGGAAACATTGTGGGCGGGAATCAACCAGGGACTAGTGCAAGTGGTTGCAACGGATCATTGTCCATTTAAGTGGGAACAGAAGCTCATGGGCAAAGATGATTTTTCAAAAATTCCCAATGGCCATCCCGCCATTGAAAACAGGATGGAGTTATTGTATAGTGAAGGAGTGCATACAGGAAAGTTCACATTAAACAAATATGTGGAAGTGACTTGTACGAATCCGGCAAAGATCTTTGGCATGTTTCCGCGTAAAGGAACCATTGCACCGGGAAGCGATGCAGATATTGTAATTTTCGATCCGACAGAAAAGCACACATTATCAGCAAAAACTCATCATATGAATGTAGATTACTCGGGATATGAAGGTTGGGAAATAACAGGGAAAGTGAAAACAGTTCTATTAAGAGGAAAGGTTGCTATTGAAGAAGGGAAGTGTTTACTGGAGAAAGGCTATGGAAAATTTATTAAGAGAAGTAAAGTAGATTCAAAAATATAAACCTCTCCCCTGGCCCTCTCCGCGAGCGGAGAGGGGTGATGAGCGTAGCGAGTTGGGGAGAGGAAAACAAAACGAGTATAAACTATGCCAAGAATCATCAAATCAGGTTTGATACAAATGAGCCTTCCAAAATCAGAAGGCGAGGGGACTATCGCTGAAATAAAAGAAGCCATGGTGCAAAAACATATTCCGTTTATTGAAGATGCGGGAAAAAAAGGAGTACAAGTTCTTTGCATGCAGGAAATATTCAACACGCCTTATTTCTGTCCCGGGCAGGACAAGGCCTGGTATGAGTCCGCTGAAGCAGTGCCGGGACCTACGATTGAGCTTATGCAGGAATATGCAAAAAAATATAACATGGTCATGATCGTGCCGGTTTATGAAAAGGAACAGGCTGGTGTTCTATACAATACAGCTGCAGTGATCGACGCAGATGGGAGTTATTTAGGTAAGTATCGCAAGAATCATATTCCGCATACTTCCGGTTTCTGGGAAAAATTTTTTTTCAAGCCAGGCAATTTGGGGTATCCTGTTTTTCAAACGCGCTATGCAAAAGTTGGTGTGTACATCTGTTATGATCGGCACTTTCCTGATGGTGCCAGGATTCTTGGATTGAATGGAGCAGAGATCGTTTATAATCCTTCTGCAACTGTTGCAGGACTTTCCCAGTATTTGTGGAAGTTAGAACAACCGGCACATGCAGCAGCGAATGGATATTTTATGGGATGCATCAATCGTGTTGGGACAGAGAAACCATGGAATCTTGGAAAATTTTATGGTTCATCTTATTTCGTTGATCCCCGAGGACAAATATTTGCGCAGGCAAGCGAGGATAAAGATGAATTGCTGATAGCTGAATTTGATTTGGACATGATTGAAGAAGTAAGAAGTGTTTGGCAATTTTTCAGAGATCGAAGACCCGAAACGTACGGGAAATTGGTGGAGCTTTAGGCCCCATAGGAGTTTAATTTTTGTAGAAACAAAATCATTTATAGGCGTTCGACGTTGAATAAAGGAAAGTTTGTTGAATTATAAACTCCGTAGGAGTGTAATTTTTATAGAAATGAAATCATTTACGTGCCTTCAACCCGTGCGGGGTTGAATTAACAAAGATTGAGGCTTTTTTCTATAATTCATTGTCTCCTGCGGCGACAATGAAAATTTGATTTCAAAAGGCCGGTCAGAATAATAGACTTTCAAAGGACGAATAACTCCGTGGGAGTTTAAATTATTTTATAGAAAAACAAAAAATCATCCTGTACGAGGTTGAATAAAACTTATGGAAAGCTTGTTGAATTATAAACTCCGTGGGAGTTTCATTTTTATAGAATTAAATCATCATAGATATTCAAGCCGGACGGGGTTGAAGAAAAGGAAAAAATAAACCTATTCTATAAATATTTGTCTCCTACGGAGACAATGAATGAGAGGTCAATATGGCAATTGTTGACAACAGATTATCAAAAGAGCAGTACGAACAAAACTTCGCAAACATCCGTCCGCCGTTCGAGAATAAGACCGCGGCGGTGGTGGAAGCGAATCGATGTTTGTTTTGTTACGATGCGCCATGCACTAAGAGTTGTCCAACCCATATTGATGTTCCCAAATTCATTAAACAAATAACTACGGATAATATAAAAGGCTCAGCGCACACAATTTTTGTCTCCAACATTTTTGGCGCAGGTTGTTCAAAGGTTTGTCCTGTAGAAAAATTATGCGAAGGAGCCTGTGTGTATAATTTGTTAGAGGAAGAGCCAATCCAAATCGCCAGACTGCAGCAATATGCAACAGCAAAAGCATTAGAAAATAATTGGCAATTATTTCAACGCAAACCATCTCTGGGCACAAAGGTGGCCATCGTAGGCGCCGGTCCTGCAGGATTGAGTTGTGCTCATGTATTATCAAGAGAAGGAGTCGATGTAACCATTTTTGAAAAGGAAGCAAAAGGCGGCGGGCTGATGACCTACGGAATCGCAGCTTATAAAGTAACACCACAGTTTTGTGAAGATGAAGTAAACTATATTACTGCAATTGGAGGTATCGAAATAAAATACAACCAGGAGCTGGGGAAAAACCTTTCCTTAGCCGACCTGCAAAAAAATTATGATGCAGTTTATCTCGGCATTGGGGTGGGTATTGCAAGAAACCTGGACATCCCCGGTGAAGACCTGGAGGGCGTAGTAGATGCGATAGGTTTTATTTATGATATAAGAGATAAAGGCTACTCATCAGTTCCGGTGGGTGATAAAGTAGCGGTGATCGGCATGGGAATGACCGCAATTGATGCAGCAACGCAGGCAAAAAGATTAGGTGCAAAAGAAGTGACGATGGTGTACAGAAGAACACAGGAGGAAATGCCTTGCACCGAGTTTGAATTGAACATTGCAAAGCTCGATGGTTGTGAGATCATTTGGCTGGCAGCGCCGAAAGAGGTGAAAGGTGAAACGGGAAAAGTGAAAAGTTTAGTTTGCAGTGTTATGAAGCTTGGTGAACCTGATGCGAGCGGAAGAAGAAGTCCGGTTGATACAGGTGAAACTTTTTCTCTGGAGGTTGATATGGTGATCAAAGCAGCGGGGCAAGTGCCATTTGAGGGATTGATGGAGGAATTAAAAATTCAAAATTCAAAAGGCAAAATGGTAATTGACGAAAATTGTTCAACAAATATTAAAGGTGTGTTTGCAGGAGGAGATGCCGTGAATGGTGGGAAAGAAGTTGTTGACGCGGTTGAAGATGGGAAGAGTGGAGCAATGGCGATACTTGAATATCTTGGCGTGGCGTAGCCTCATCCCGACCTTCTCCTTGCGGAGAAGGCCGTCTGGGCACAGCCCTCGCTTGTCGAAAGACATGATTGTGTTCATTCTCTTCGGAAGTGGCGAATAGAAAAATGAAGTTGATGTGGTAGTTATAAAGATGATTAAGGATTTGAAGCACCGTCCTTCGCCGAAGGGAGAAGGATACGAGGATGAGGCCTAAGCAACGAACCAAGACCTCACCTAGCCTCTCCAAACGCTTGCGCCTTAGCTTCAGCGTTGGCGCAAGGAGAGGTACAACACACAGCCCTAGCTTGTCGAAAAACATGATTGTTTTCAATCTTTTCGGAAAATGATGAATAGAAAAATGAAGTTGATGTGGTAGAACAAAAAGTTTGGATTTTTTATATAGCACCGCTCTTTCCCTATTGGGGAAAGAGAAGGAGATAGGGGCCGATGTGGTAGAACAAAAAGTTTGGATTTTTTATATAGCACCGCTCTTTCCCTGAAAGAGAAGGAGATAGGGGCCGATGTGGTAGAACCGGAAGTTGATGAAAGCTATACAACACCGCTCTTCTCCAGCCGGAAAAGGAGATGGTCCAAAGAACTCCTTCGGAGAGGAGAACGAGAGGTGAGGTCAAAAGATGAATAGCGAACAGAACCCTGAAGAGTCCAGCCGATAAATGTCTGGATGCCGACCTCAAGCGTCGGCATGCGACGCAACAGGCGATGCTATAAAAAACTGAAGCCGGTATCTAAAAATATTCGAGAACCAAAAAACAAGAACACAAAAATAAAAAATGATGGCTTCGTCGCGGCCCGACACTAAGCTTTGCTTCGTTCCTCGCAATGACGATAAACGATAAACTACAAACTCTTTTATGGCAAACATCTCATCATCCTTCCTCGGCATCAAATCGCCAAACCCTTACTGGCTGGCGAGTGCACCACCGACGGATAAAATATACAATGTGAAGCGTGCTCTCGATGCCGGATGGGGCGGTGTGGTGTGGAAGACGCTTGGCTCACAGATAAAAAATGTATCGAGCCGCTACTCGGCGGTGGATTACAACGGCACCAAAGTAATGGGGCTGAACAATATTGAACTCATCAGCGACCGGCCATTGCACCTGAACCTGCAAGAGATCAGGGAGATCGTAAAAGAATATCCCGATCGTGCGATGATCGTTTCATTGATGGCGGATAATAACCGCGAGAGCTGGCATGAGCTGATCAAACAAACCGAAGACACCGGTGCACACGGAATAGAATTGAATTTTGGTTGTCCGCATGGAATGACGGAACGCGGCATGGGCGCCACCGTGGGACAAGACCCCGAGATCGCCTGCACGGTAGTGGAATGGGTGATGGAAGCGGCCACGATACCCGTCATCACCAAGCTGACGCCGAATGTACATTCTGTTGTGCCAACGGGTCGTTCGGTAGTGAAGGCCGGCTCCAATGGTTTGTCGCTTATCAATACGATTCAATCAGTCACGGGTGTTGATCTCGATACATTGGTGCCCAATCCTTATGTGGCAGGTAAATCTGTGTTTGGTGGTTATTGCGGACCCGCTGTGAAGCCGATCGCACTGAAGATGCTAACCACTATTGCCCAGGATGATGTTACGAATAAAGTTCCCATCTCCGGTATCGGCGGCATCAGCACATGGAAAGATGCGGTTGAGTTTTTGTTGCTCGGCGCCAGCAATGTGCAGGTGTGCACGGCCGTGATGAAACATGGCTTCCGCATTATTGATGATCTGTGTGAAGGGCTAAACAACTGGATGGATGAGAAAGGTTTTAAAACGCTCAATGATTTCATCGGTAAGTCGGTGCCAACGCTTACGCATTGGGAAGATCTCGATATCAATTATCATCATATCGCCAAGATCAACCAGGACAAATGTATTCATTGCGGGTTGTGTTATATTGCCTGTGAAGATGCCGCACATCAATCCATCAATTTGGAGTATGGCAAACCTTACAACACCTATACCGTAAAAGTAGAAGAATGTGTTGGCTGCAATCTCTGCAAACTCCTTTGCCCGGTTGATAACTGCATTACCATGGAAGAGCATCGTGTGGCGCCGGAATACCTTAACTGGACGGAATTTCAGAAGCGAGGATTGCCGCTGAACGATCATTAGGAGCCCACCCAAACCCTCCCGAAGGGAGGGCTTCGCTGCACACAGCCCGGATTGTTGAAGAGGTTTTTTTGTTTGGATTTATGTTATTGTTGATATGGAAGAACAACAAGTTTGGATTTGTAATGCAGCACCGCTCTTTTCCGAGGGGCCAAGAAATAAAATGAAAGCCATCGTCTACCATAAATACGGAACTCCGGATGATCTTGAATTAAAAGAGATAGATAAACCTGTTCCTCGTAACGATGAAGTCCTGGTAAAAGTTTATGCAGTCTCGATTAACGATTGGGATTTGGCACTTCTCGAGGGCGACTTCATAAATCGAATCCTGAACGGTCTCCGAAAACCAAAAAGAAAAATTCTCGGCTCCGATATTGCAGGCCGGGTTGAAGCAATTGGCAAAAATGTGAAACAACTTAACCCAGGTGATGAAGTGTATGGTGATCTGAGCGGAAGGTGGGGAGGTTTTGCTGAGTATGTTTGTGCCCGCGAAAATTTATTAGCGCTAAAACCTGCCGCTATGAGTTTCGAAGAAGCGGCCGCGATACCCCAGGCCGCAATGCTCGCCGTACAGGGTCTTATTGATAGAGGGAAAATTAAAAAGGGTCAAAAACTTTTAATTAATGGTGCGGGCGGAGGTGTAGGGACTTTTGGAATACAGATTGCAAAATTATACGGGGTTGAAACAACCGGCGTTGATAACACAGGTAAACTTGACATGATGCGTTCCCTGGGTTTTGATCATGTCATTGATTATACAAAAGAAGATTTCACAAAAAATGGAAAACGTTATGACCTGATCCTTGATGTAAAAACAAATCGTTCCATATTCGATTATGCCCGTGCATTATGTCGTAACGGAGTTTATGTCACGGTCGGAGGTTCAATCGGTCGGCTTTTCGAATTTTTATTCCTGGCGCCATGGATCAGGATGATTCACAAAAAGCACATACGTCTTGTTGCCCTGAAGCCAAACAAGGATTTAGCTT
Organism: Bacteroidota bacterium; assembly: GCA_005883765.1. GTDB lineage: Bacteria > Bacteroidota > Bacteroidia > Chitinophagales > Chitinophagaceae > VBAU01. The sequence continues at coordinate 2,540 of VBAQ01000070.1, read as the reverse complement.
ATATGAATGAACTTTTCGAGGCCGGCAAAATGAGACCTGTGATTGACGGGCCCTACAGGTTAGACCAGGTTCCTGAAGCATTCAGGATTTTTAGTCAGGGACAACACAAAGGGAAAATGGTCATAACAATATGAAGAATATGCATCACGATTAAATAAATAAAAACAATGAAAGCCGCCGTTCGCACCAAATATGGTTTACCCGGAGATCTCACGATAAAAGAACTTGACATACCGACTCCAAAAGACGACGAAGTGCTGATAAGAGTTCATGCCACAACAGCGAACAGGACCGATTGCCATGTGCTTTCAGGCAAACCGTTTGTCATGAGACTTTTTACCGGATTGTTCAAGCCAAGGGCATCGATCATTGGTACAGACTTCACAGGAGAAATTGCGGCAACAGGTTCCGCAGTGCAATCATTCAAAGTTGGTGATAAGGTCATGGGATTCGGCGGAGCGTTCACTTGCGGTTCTCATGCTCAATATTTCTTGTTGCCTGAATTGAAAGCTACACGAGCGATGGTGACGATGCCGGCTAATTTAAATTATGAACAAGCAGCAGCGTGCCTCGAAGGAGCGGTGTGGGCGTCCATGCAGGTACTTGGATCAAAACCACAAGCCGGACAAAAAGCAATGGTGTATGGTGCAAGCGGCGCAATCGGTTGTGCCTATGTTCAATTCTTCAAATCATATGGCGTTTCGGTTACCGCGGTCTGCAGAATGGAACAGGCAGCTTTGATGCGATCGCTGGGTGCGGAAAAGATCATTGATTACACAAAACAAGACTTTACAAAAGACGATGAACGATATGATATGATCTTTGACGCGGTGGGTAAAACCACCTTTGTCAAATGTAAAAAGTTACTGAAGAAGAATGGCATTTTTGGATCCTCCAATGGAGCGATCAATTTCCTGTGGATCCTTGTCACTCCATTGTTCGGCGGAAAGAAAGTCGTATTTCATTTTTCAATCAAGATCCGTGAGGCGCTTGAGTTTACTAAAGGTTTGATCGAAAAGGGAGAATTTGTACCGGTGATTGACAGAACCTACCCTCTTGATAAAATTGCTGAAGCATTTACCTATGTAGCCTCTGGTCAGAAAATAGGGAATGTGATTATTAAGATGGATTAAGGTGAGAGAATTAATCATGCAGCCGTCTACATTGCTACTATTAAACTTCCGTTGCGTCGCACTCTTGTGCTTTCTGTGTTCTACTCAGCATTTGCGAAGTCTCCATACTTGTCATAAGCTTTCCTTATTTTCGAGATTAATGAATGAAATTAATAAAATTGAAATATAATAATCTATGATATTAGACTATATTAAATCAACAATTGAAAATATTCGGGGAGAGAATTAAAAATTCTTTTACAGAACGTAATGCTACTCCTTTTGCAGGAGCCTTTATTATTGCATTAGTTATTTATAATTGGCATTTATTTTTCTCTCTTATAAATTTTGATAATTCTGAAACAAGAATTAGTAAAATTAAAATCATTTCAGATTATCTAAAAGAAGAAAATCGGATCGCAAGAATTGGTTATCCAATTATTATTGCCTTTGGTTCAATAATAAAAATAATTATAATTAAAAACAAAATATGAGAAAACTAATTGCAGCAATCAATATGACACTTGACGGGTTTTGCGACCACACGGCAATGATTGCAGATGAAGAAATACATCAACATTATAATGAGCTATTAAGTAACGCAGGCACCCTTTTATACGGAAGGATAACATATCAACTTATGGAAAGTTATTGGCCAACTGTAGTAAAAAATCCTACTGGTGTCAAACCAACGGATGAATTTGCAGTAACAATAGACAACATTCCCAAAATTGTTTTTTCCAACACGCTGAAAAATGTTGATTGGAAAAATACAAAATTGAAAAGGGAAGTCATTAAAGAAGAAATTTTAGAACTCAAGCAATCCCGCAATGGCGGGAGTAAAAACATTTTAGTTGGCAGCCCAAGTTTAATAGTAGCCTTAATGAACCTTAATTTAATTGATGAATTCCAACTCTCTGTTCAGCCAATTATATTAGGAAACGGTTTACCATTATTAAAAAACATAAACGATAGAATTGATCTTAAACTCTTAAAAACAAAAACATTTGGTTGTGGTGCAGTAACTCTTTACTATGGGCCGGCAAAAAAATGAGTACATAGTTTTGTGAATAAGGTAATAAGGTCACAAGAGGGCCAGCTTACCGATTAGTAACTTACCATTTGGTAACTTACCCCTTGGTAAGTTCAATTAGGTTTCTACATTTGAGGCGTGGATGCTCCCTTCTTATTTGGAAAAACTGTAAGCGAAGATGCATTTACCAACCGGCAGGTAGATATCAAACGGCTTACCGGTAATCTTCAGAACCATATCAATACTATTCTTATTTCTCCGAGAAGATGGGGCAAATCATCCCTGGTAAAAAAGGTAACGGAAAATATCCGCAGCCGCAGCACACGGGTTATTATGCTTGACCTGCTGAGCATCCGCAATGAAGAAGAATTTTATAAGGTACTGGCTAAAGAAGC
>VBAQ01000069.1 GCA_005883765.1 Bacteroidota bacterium | reverse complement strand
TGCTTCGGTGGTTTTCTTTGCACCGGCACTTTCTTTTTTGGTAAACATCTTAAAAAATTCTTCGCGCAATAGCATCGCAAATATATTTTCACCGATCACCAGACATGCGGCTTTATCATCCGTAAATTGTTCATTGAATGAAAAGCCAAGTCTTGCAAAAAATTCTTTGGATTTGTTTAGATCCTTTACAGGCAGGTTAACGAAAATTTTCGTTGCCATGTTTTCGGTTTTTAATCAGTTAAAGTATTTTTTTCTTTTGTTGACAATGAATATGCAGGATCCAATGGTACCATGCACCGCATATCCTTCTCATTTAGGTATACCTCGAGGCAATATCCATTCTTATCGATTCGAGGATCGGCCAAAAGTTTTTTGAACGTCTTGCCAACCAGGCCTTCGTCCTTGCACCAATCTTCTAAGAGTTCGCTGATATATTTGCCTTTTCTGATAGTAAACGTTTCCAGGTTTAGTCGTTCCCCTTCACCTTTATGCAGTTCTTCTGCTGCAGCCCAGTAAAGAATATTTCCGCTTTTGTCGGAGTGTGATATGCCATAAAATGTCCTGGGCTCTGAAGAGGAAAATATTGAATGTAATTTTTGATGCGCTGCTTTGACGCCGTTGGGAAAGGAGGACGCCCTGACGCAAAGCACTTTTATATCTTTATCAATGATATACTCTGTTGTTTCCATAGATTCTTATTTTGGTTATAAAATTTAATTGTGCCCGCCTTTTTTAGTTATCGGTCTTATTTCTGGGGATAAGTGTAGTTTACCATCCATTTAACGCCGAACTTATCTGTGAAATCACCATAATAAGCGCCCCAGAACATATCCTGCAACGGCTGGGACACCTTGCCGCCGGCGGACAAGCTCTTGAACAACTTATCGGCCTCCTCTTTACTGTCGGGACTGATGCAGATGTAAAAATTGTTGCCTGGAGTCAAGTGGTGGCCCATCTGTTCAATGGCGTCTGTTGCCATAAGGATGTTACCCTTCCCAATTGGCAAAGAAATATGCATGATCTTATTCTTGACTTCTGAGGGGATTTTATCACCGCCAGGTGTGTCTCCAAAACGTTGTACCATCGCAAACTCACCTCCGAAAACTGACTTGTAAAAGTTAAACGCTTCTTCCGTTGTTCCGGGAAAGTTTAAATAAGGATTGATCGTTGCCATTTTTTTTAAGTTTTATTGATGAATAATTGATTCAACCATTTTTCGATTCGTAAAGAAGGCCTACAACCCCCGAATGAAAAGTCATTGATCTTGATAATTTAAGATTGACCCTATCTTGAATTTTTTTAAATAGCGGAACGCCACCACCAAGCACAACAGGATTAATATTTATCCTGTATTCATCAATCAACCCTCGTTCCATAAAACTATGCGTAAGGCAAGGACTTCCAAAAATTATCATGTTTCGACCGGGCTCGTGTTTAAGCTTTATCACTTCCTCGGTAATATTTTGTTTGATCAGCCTTGTGTTATTCCATTCGGCGTTCTCAAGAGTTGTCGAAAAAACAATTTTACGGACATTTTCCATCCATAGAGCATGTTCAACTTCCAGTGCTGTACTATTTGAGTTGGCGAGCACAGAGGGCCAGTAGCTTGCCATCATCTGATAGGTGTTTCGACCGTACAATGCAACATCAGCAGTAGTTGCCAGCTCGTTGGCATCCTTAAAAATTTCATCATCGATAGTGATCCAATTCATCTCTCCGTTTCTACCAGCCACAAAGCCATCCAGAGACATGTGCATTAATAAAATCACCCTTCGCATTTTAACTTTTTCTGTTCCCGCAAACCGGAAAATATTTTTTGAGTGATCAGTTTGCCTCTTCTGATAAGTAAATTCGTTCTCATTTTGAAGTAACATCTTTGGAATCCCTTTATGTTTGCAATAAATCCTGCTGCTTCCGGACGACAAACCTAGCTTGTTTCAAAAAAAATAATGGGGTGTAAATACGGCAATATGAGGGGTTGAGTGCGACATCCAGATTTTTTATCTTTACTAAGACAATCAGGAATGATTTTTTCTTGAAATAATTCCCGTTAAAAAATAAACTACAGCAATATGAAACATGTATCAATTCTTATTCCCCGTGGACACACGAGCCTGGTCAATATTGAAGGAACTCACCAAATACTTAGTGAGGTGAATAGTCTTCGCGTGGAAAGAGGAAATACGCCGCTTTTCAAAATACAATTGGTAGGACTTTCAAAGGAAACTGATCAACCCAGCGGTTTGTTCACGGTTAAGCCCGACATTTTGGTGAAAGATGTGGCAAAAACAGACCTGATCTTTATTCCCGCTTTGCATGGCGATCAAAAAAAGGCTGCCGAACTTAATAGCGAATTTATACCCTGGATCATAAAACAATACAATGGCGGAGCGGAGATCGCAAGTTTTTGCATTGGTTCCTTTTTTCTCGGCGCGACGGGTTTGCTGGATGGCAAGCAATGCACCACGCATTGGCGGTTTGTGAATGAATTTAGAAATATGTTTCCCCTGGCAAATGTTGTCGATGATAAAATAATGACTGAATCAAATGGTATTTATACAAGTGGCGGCGCTTATTCATATTTGAACCTCATCATTTACCTCATTGAAAAATATGCAGGACGTGACATAGCAATTTTGATCTCAAAAGCTTTTATGATCGATATTGACAGGGTAAGCCAATCGCCATTTATTATTTTCCAGGGACAAAAAGGACATGATGACGAACCCGTAAAAAAAGCACAGGAATTTATTGAACAAAACTACCAGGAAAAAATAACGGTCGATCAACTAGCCACCATGCATGCACTCAGCCGCAGAAACCTGGAGCGCAGGTTTAAAAGAGCTACGGCGAATACAGTTACAGAATACATACAGCGGGTAAAGATCGAGGCCGCAAAGAAATATTTTGAAACAAAAAGAGAAAACATCAATGAGGTTATGTATTCTGTTGGTTATGCAGACACCAAGGCCTTCCGCACTACTTTCAAAAAAATTACTGGCTTATCTCCGATTCAATACCGCAATAAATATAACCGCGAGCTGGCCTACAGTAACTGAGTTCTTCACGACTTTTGTACCTTCTGCAAACAAGGCTATTTTTACAGCCATCTATGCCGGAGAAAAGATCAATGCAGCTGCAGCAGTTGGCCCGCGAATTAGAAGGCGAGCTGTACTTCGATGTAACGATGCGAACTTTATATGCTACCGATGCGTCGGCGTATCGTGAGATGCCGCTGGCGGTAGCGGTTCCCAAGACTGTGGACGATATTAAAAAACTCATTGCCTTTGCTCATGCGCAGAAAACTTCACTGATACCAAGAACGGCCGGCACGTCGCTGGCGGGACAGGTCGTGGGCAATGGAATTGTTGTGGACGTGTCGAAATATTATACCAAAATCCTTGAGCTGGATAAAGAGGACAAATGGGTAAGAGTGCAGCCCGGTGTTATTCGTGATGAGCTCAACATGTTTCTAAACTCCCACGGATTATTTTTCGGACCAGAAACTTCTACCGCGAACCGGGCTATGATCGGCGGCATGGTGGGAAATAATTCTTGCGGGTCCAATTCTATTGTATACAGAAGTACACGCGAACACTTGCTGGAAGTAAAAGCATTATTAAGTGACGGTTCCGAGGCAGAATTCAAAGCCTTGAGCATTGAGGATTTTCATAAAAAATGTGAAGGCAATACCCTTGAAGCAAATATTTATAAAACGATCCGGAGCTTGTTAAGTGACTACGAAAACCAGGTGGAGATAAGAAAAGAATTTCCAAAGAAATCGATTGAACGTCGTAACACAGGTTACGCTGTCGATGCGTTGCTGGATACTGCCCCTTTCACGGCAGGAGGAAGTGATTTCAATTTTTGCAAGCTCATCGCCGGTTCCGAGGGCACTCTTGCTTTTATCACCGAAATAAAGCTGAATGTCGTTCCGCTACCACTTAATGAAGTTGGGCTGCTCTGTGTGCATTTCAATAGTATCGACGAAGCGTTGCGGGCCAATATTATTGCGCTAAGGTATAAGCCAAGTGCCAGCGAATTGATCGATCATTATATTCTTGAGTGTACCAAAAATAATATTGAGCAGAGCAAAAATCGCTTTTTTGTCCAGGGTGATCCCGGAGCTATTCTTGTCGTTGAATTTGCAAGAGGTCACCGGGAAGAAATTGCTGAAATCGTAAAAAGACTGGAAGCCGACCTGCGGGCTGCAGGTCTCGGATATCATTTCCCCTTGCTGTTTGGTGAAGATTCAAAAAAAATATGGACACTGCGAAAAGCAGGGTTGGGATTATTGGGTAACCTGCCAGGTGATGACAAGGCGGTGCCCGTGATAGAGGATACCGCCGTTGATGTGTATGATCTCCCCGCATACATTCGGGAGTTTAATGAAATTCTTAAAAAGCATGGTTTGTATTCCGTGCATTATGCGCACGCAGGTTCGGGAGAATTGCACCTGCGTCCCATCATTAATTTAAAAACAAAAGAAGGCAATCAACTTTTTCGGACTATTGCTGAAGAGATCGCAACTCTCGTGAAAAAATATAATGGGTCGCTGAGTGGAGAGCATGGTGATGGAAGACTGAGGGGAGAATTTATAAAACAAATGGTAGGCTCAAAAAACTACGAATTATTGCGAAAGATCAAACTCACCTGGGATCCTCAAAATATTTTTAATCCCAAAAAGATTGTTGAGACTCCTTCCATGGATACCATGCTTCGCTACACTCCGGGTCACCAAACGCCTGCATTTAAAACTGTTTTCCGTTTCTACAACCAGGATATTTTACAGCATGCCGAACAGTGTAATGGTTCGGGTGATTGCCGTAAGACTCATTTGTCCGGCGGTACTATGTGTCCCTCATTTATGGCTACACGAAATGAAAAAGATACAACGCGGGCAAGAGCCAATATACTCCGGGAGTTTTTGACAAATTCAAAAAAGATAAATCGTTTTGATCACGAAGAGATCCTTGATGTAATGGATCTGTGTCTTAGCTGCAAGGGTTGCAAATCTGAGTGCCCATCGAATGTGGATGTCGCGAAATTAAAGGCTGAATTTTTACAACATTATTATGACGCTAACGGTATTCCGTTTCGGTCGAAGTTAATTGCCAATTTCACCAGAACCGCAAGACTTGGAGCTGTTTCGCCCCGCATGTATAATTTTTTTATGTCAGCGCCGGGTGTCAGCAGTGTCATAAAAAAGTTTTCCGGATTTGCTGTGAAGAGATCAATGCCAACGATGTATAAGACAACTTTAAGAAAATGGTATCAACGACATGAACTCCGCGCGAAGTCAGGCAATAAAGGACAAAAGACGCCGGGAAAAGTATATCTTTTCTGCGATGAGTTTACAAACTATAACGATGCAGAAATTGGAATCAAAGCCACTCAACTATTGGAGAAATTAGGATATGAGGTCATTATTCCGAAGCATGAAGAAAGTGGCCGCACATGGTTGTCCAAAGGATTTTTGAGGCGGGCAAAAAAAATTGCTAATAAAAATATTTCGCTACTGGAGCCGCTGATCAATGAAGATGCGCCATTGGTTGGCATTGAACCGTCAGCGATACTTACATTTAGGGATGAATATATTGACCTGGCCACCGATGATCAGCTTGAAACCGCAAAACAATTGTCAAGAAATGTTTTTACGATTGAAGAATTTATCAGCGGCGAAATAGAAAAAGGGAAGATTAATAAAGGTCAATTCACCAAGGAAAAAAGAAAGATCAAATTACATGGTCATTGTCAGCAAAAGGCCATTTCATCTTTGGTATTTTCAACAAAAATGCTGTCACTGCCTGCAAATTATTCGGTTGAAGTCATTCCCTCAGGATGCTGCGGAATGGCGGGCTCTTTTGGTTATGAAAGAGAGCATTACGAATTATCGATGAAGATCGGGGAGTTGGTGTTGTTTCCAGCCGTTCGTAATGAACCGCCAGATGTTCTTATCGCCGCGGCAGGCACAAGCTGTCGCCACCAGGTGAAAGATGGTACCGGCCGTAAAGCCTTGCACCCGATTGAAATTTTATATGACGCGTTGCTGCGATAAGTTTTAATCTTCCGGAAAAAATCATCTCAACAAGACGGCTCGGCCGGAAGTCTTGTAAATAAAGCCACCAGAAGATACTGCTTCAACTGTCCATACATAGACATCGATGGGTTGTGGTTTACCATTGAAATTGCCATCCCAGCCGTTGCCAATAATATTTGTTTCAAACACTTTTTGTCCCCACCGGTTAAAAACTCTGAAGTATTTAAGTTGTGTGACATTGATCGTGAGTGGAAATAAATAATCATTGTGTCCATCACCGTTTGGTGTCCACGCATTGGGTACAAATACGGAAGGAGTGTTGACGATATTCACCAGTAAAGTATCAACAGTAATACAACCGATGCCGGAACTTATCCTAATGAGGTATTCTGTTTGTTTATCGTAGTCAAACACGGGATCTTTTATGTTTGAAAAGTTCAACCCGACCGGCGGTATCCATTGGTACGAATAATTATTTCCTAAGGCTCGTGCCTGGAGTTGCAGCGGAATATTTGGAGTGGCTGTAACAGCTTTATAGCGGATCCCGGGAACCGGGGCCGTTACAGAAACCGTCACCCCATTGCTGGTTGCAGCGGGAGGGCTCGTACAGGAATTATTGCTGGTCATAATTGCTGTTACAATGTCTCCAGTTGAGAGAGACGTAGAAGTGAATGTTGAAGAAACCTGGCCGGGTACATTCACTCCGTTCACTTGCCATTGGTATGTGGGTGTGGTTCCTCCGTTGGTTGGAGTCGCAGTAAATGTTATGCTACTGCCGGCGCAGATTGAAGTGGACGAAGCATTGATCGAAACCGATGGGGTGACCGAACTTGCCGTAATTGTAATAACGTTGCTTGTAGCCGTTGACGTGGCCGCACAGCTTGCATTCGATGTCATGATGACAGTTATCTGGTCATTGTTTGAAAGTGAGCCCGATGTGAATGTGGCTGAGTTGGTTCCAGCGTTCACTCCGTTCACTTGCCATTGATATGTTGGTGTGGTTCCTCCGTTGGTAGGAGTTGCAGTAAATGTTATGCTACTGCCGGCGCAGATTGAAGTAGACGAAGCATTGATCGAAACCGACGGGGTGACTGAACTTGCCGTAGTTGTAATAACGTTGCTTGTGGCTGTCAAAGTGGTCGTGCAGCTTGCATTGGATGTCATGATCACAGTTACCTGGTCATTGTTTGCAAGTGAGCCCGATGTGAA
>VBAQ01000026.1:1849-11742 GCA_005883765.1 Bacteroidota bacterium | reverse complement strand
ATTTTATTGGTTGTTTTCATTTCAGGATTCAGCAACGATATTTGTTGCAATAACCACTGCAAGGAAGTAGCAAGCACACTAAATGCTGCCCACACTAAAACATATCCTGTAATTAAATAGGCTGTCTTAACAAAGGGACGGTTTTGTTGTCGCCGTTGGCGGTTTGCCATGGCAAAAATTAAAATAAGTGGTGCTACGGCGGGAGTCATCATTGCAATCATCATTACGAGCCACATCAGGAAGAGCAATGCAAAATCCACTGCAGTCCATGAAGGAGTCATGGGCATTGCAAAAAATAATGCGTCCATATTCATCACTGCCATTTGCCTGTATAAATAAATTATATACAGCCATGATAAAATGCATATCACAAAAAGACCGCCTACAACAATGAAGCGGTCTTTTTTCAAAACATTTTTGAGTGTATTACCGTTGTTCAATTTAAAAATTTTATGCAATGCAGCCTTCATTGTTGAATGAAGCGATACTCATGTGCCCGTTCTTTTTTTCATGCTTTAATGAAATATCTTCGGCACTCCAATTCCAGTCAACACTGGCGACTGTACCACGCTTAAACCCGATACCTCCGGGCAGCAGCACCTCACCTTCCATGGTGGCACCCGTTACAGGATTAGCAATGTGCTGCGACCTCACTTCGCCAGCACCTTCTACAATAAACCACGCGTCGTAAGGATCGTAGTGAAAATCGATGTTTGCAATTGCCGTAGGCAATGTGCTTTTGAATGTTGACGGGAAAATGGTAAATACACCGCCTCCATATTTGCCACTTGTAATTTCTTCAATTGCCTTCACTTGTTCGGGCGATGCTTTTTTGTCCACGTACAACTTGCCGATACCATCGCCCATGTGAATTGCTTTTGGCCACCACAAACCCCAGGCAAATATTACCCCATCGAGTTTTGTATCGCCAAAATTTCCTTTGCGCACGCGATAGCCAAGCAATGCTTCGCAATTGCCGTAAGTGGGCAATGCATTAAAATTGCAGGGACATCCATAAGCACAACTGCAGCTTTGGATGTATTCGGTTTCCATCATCCATTTAACAGAAGAAGAATTATTGGTCATAAAAAGTTTTTTAGAGTAACTAATCTTAAATATAAAATATTTTTTAGACCATGCCCTAATTATCCACGATTTCTCCTTAGTTTTTGCTTTCAGCATCCCCGTCTCTCCGCAAGACGTAAAGGCACCCCCGCTCCGAAGGTCCGTTTCGATTTCTTTGGAGAGCACCTCGGACAAACGCAACAGGCGTAACTGCGGCGGCTCAACGATACGAGTACGCCGGCTGCAATACCCAAACATTTGTTATGAATTCTACTCTCTCCCTGCTTCCACAAGAAAAAACCGACCTTTAATTCGTTACATAAGAACACATCTTGAACAATCGCTTCCTCAATATGAAAAACGCCGGGATAAAGTTGGTTTGTCTTTTTCTCCTCTCAACCTTCATTACTGTCACTGCTTATAGTCAATACAACTGGAGACTGAGCAAGGATAAGGATGGCATTAAAGTGTATGAATCCGAAATAAATAATTCCAATTTTAAAAGCATCAAGGTCGAATGTGTGTTGCCGGGAACTTATGATAAATTGATGGCAATATTGAGTGATGTTTCGCGCCATAAGGATTGGGTGTTCCATTCTAAAACTTCGAACATTCTGAAAAGAAATTCGCCCTACGATTTTTATTATTATACCGAAACGAGTATGCCCTGGCCCATGTCAAACCGTGATGCTGTCGTCCATTTGACGATGAATCGCGATAGCCTCAACCGTTTTCTTAAAGTCACCGCTACCGGCGTTCCAAATTTCATCGCTGAAAAAAATGGTAAGGTAAGAGTGCCTCGGTCTTCCGTTAACTGGTATGTTACCATGCCATCGGCAACGTCCATCAATATCGTGTATACGTTTGAAGCTGACCCCGGGGGCAGCATGCCCGCCTGGCTCGTAAATATGTTCGCCGACAAAGGCCCTTATGAAAGCTTCAAAAAACTTTCCTCAATTCTAAAATAAGAGTCCCTGTTGCTCTTCATCTTCGTTCCCAGAAGTTCTCTGCACACCGGCCGCGCGAGACCTATTTCCAAGGGGAAACTTCCAATGAAAAATTAGGTAGTGGGTCAGTTGGCAAGAGCGAAGGCACAAACGATCAGGAAAAGAAATATAGTCCCGCCGAATGTACTGGCAATAAGAAAACAAGAATAACCGGCGATCCTGAATTTAAATTTGTTTCAACTTCTTATGTGGAAAGACAAAACCTATCAATGCGCATGAGCATGAGGCGATTCACACGCCTTACAAATGCTTTCAGTAAGAAAATTGAAAATCACGGTTATTGCATCGCATTGTATTTTGTGTATTATAATTATTGTAGAATCCATAGTTCATTAAGCATAACGCCCGCAATGCAAGCAGGATTAACCAAAAGAGTAATGAGCATTGAAGATATTGCTAACTTAGTCGCTATTGAAGCACCAAAGAAGAGAGGTTCATATAAAAAGGTGGGACAATAGTAGCATTTATACCCTAATAAGACCCTTCCGTTAATTTTATTAATTTATTACTACTGGGAGGTGATCGTGCCTACCGACAACTGGGTACTGTCGGAATAATTTGCTTGATTATGCACCCAAATGCTGCCCGGGAAATCTACACTTACTTTACCATTAACAGTAACATTGGCTTGAACATTAGTCTTGCCACTGACGTAAAAAGTGCAACCAATCCCGAATGTGCATCTCGCCACTGTAATTACTACCGTATTTGGATCACCCGAATCAGTGATCAGCATTTCACCGCTGCTGGTCGGAGGCGTTGAAAACGCAAACATCAAGGTAGAAGTGCCTCCGTATGTAATAGCAGTTAAGTTGCCGTAATTTAAATAGGTTACTGTTGCGGCTTGATAAGTGTTTCCGTAAAAAGTCCAGGTGTTTGAAGAGTTACTGCTGTTATCATGATTTTTTTTGCAGGCTCCTAATAATAGTGCAAGACATGAATACAGGATCAGGTTCTTTTTCACGAATGAAGTTTTTTTAGGTTTTATAACGGCCTAAAATAAAAATAATATTTCAACTATCTAGGTTTATAGCGAAATAATTTCTTTTAATTTATAATTACTGACTAAAATTTCAAATTGACCACTATCAAAAATTAAATAACATCACCTTTGCTGCTCAAATCACGAGGCATGGATAATAAAAATGACAAATCACCGCATGTTTTAAATGCATCTTCAAATCTTTTAGGTTTGTGTTTCATCGTTCTTACGTCTCTCAAACTCTTGAAAGTTTCGCAAAAGACAGTCATCGATGAGCTTACTTCTGTTGCCATAGTCTTTTTCATGACAAGTTGTGTCCTTTCATTCCTGGCCATTCGCGGAGACATCAAAAAAAGCGGGCGATTCGAGAATATTGCAGATTACTTTTTCCTGGCCGGCATCGTGTTGCTATTTCTTACTACTCTTTTGTTTTCATTGAATATAATAAAATAGAGTCGCGTTATTTTAAGAAGTTAAGGTCTAATCGCCCATGCAAGACCGTCGGGTCCGCCACCCACATCAATGTGGTGCGTAACTTCCAAAGTTTTGAGATCAATAACAGCCACATAATTATCAGCGGTGCATGCAACAAACGCACGTGAACCACCCGGATCCATAAGAATTCCTGCAGCGCCATGACCAATTTTCAATCGTTTAATTTCCTTATGAGACCTCGCATCGTAAATGGTCAGGTCGCCTGATTGAAGACTCGAAATGAATACCAGCTTACCATCCGGCGTAAACTTCAGCCGGTTAGCACCCAAAACCCTGGCATCAGTTTTCGATGCTAAATTTTTGGCTCTGAGATCAATGATGAAAATTTGCCCATCCTCGCTCGATGCAGTCCACAACTCTTTGCCGTCGGGCGACACATCGAATCCCTCCGAACCCCTGGTAACCGGAACTACAGTTTGAATCCAATCCTCGTGCGGCTTAGCGCCGGGAGGCGCAAATTTTCCAGGTGGGATGAGCGTATCAACAAGAATGCTGACCGTTCCTGAAGAAACATTTGTCGTGTAAATCTTTTTCGCGTCAGCGGTCACGTAGATCATGTGTGTTCTGTCCTGACCTGTTCCCATGCTCCAGTCAAGTTTCCCGGTTGCAGGATCATAGCGGCCAATGCATTTGGAACCTTCGGCAGTAAACCATGCCTTTCCACTGACAAACGTCAGGCCATGCGGACCAAACAGTGGTCTTGTATCGAAGTTGGTCAGAGGTTTTTGCGCAACAAGGTCGATAATGTTCAATTCGTGTAAGCTCCCGCCTCCATAGATGGTAACATAAGCCGTCTTTCCATCGGAAGAGGCAATGACTTCGTGCGGGTCACTGCCAACCGGAATGCGGGTGATAACATTTAATGAAACGGGATCAACAATTGCGAGCGTATGGTCGGTTTTTGATAGTGCAAGCAATGATCCGTGCGAAGATTGGGCATTACATTCTGTGAGCACGAAAGCATTTACTGCCATTAGCCTGAAAAGATGCGATTTTAAATTTTTCATAGCCCGAGGAGTTTATTTTACTAAGATGCCTTCTTGTCGGCAAGTTCTGTTTGACGACGCAAACTTAATTCATAGAAAAACAAAATATTGTCTCCAGCTGATTTATTGCGCCAGGGCATGCCCTCACGCTTTGATGGGCGCGGTGTTTTTTTTTGAATGCTATTGTGTAAAAACTGCAGGAATTCTGTTTAACTTTTCTTGCGACGCTCCGTTCAGGGTTCGGTTCGCTCTGCAGCAATTGCCGTCTTTCCCACGCCCGGGAGTCACATGACCCTCAAACCCACAAACAAATTTGTACTGCCGCATTGGAACAAGCCGGCGACCAAAGGTTCCTGGTAAAAAATTCTATTTTTTTGTAACCCTAAAATATTTTCACCTTTGCAAAAATTAAGTGTTATGAAAAAAACATTCTCGCTTTACGTCCTCATCGGGGCGGCGTTTATTTTATCCTGTAACAATTCAACAACTGCAGGAAAAGCTGCAAGTGACTCTTCAAACAATATGATGGCAGAGAAAAACTTTGACCTCAACAAAGCAAGAAACTCAATTGATGAAGAAAACAAAAAATTTACCGATGAGGTCAAAAAAGGTGATTCCGTAGGACTGGCATCGCACTATGCTTCCGATGGTATGGCTCTGCCTCCAAATAGTGAAGCGGTAAAAAAAGAAGGATTGATTTCATTATGGGGAAGCTTTATTCGAATGGGCGTCAAAGAACTTCGCCTATCCACGCAGGATGTTAAAGGGAGTGATGAAATGCTGACTGAGACTGGTACCTATGAGCTTTACGGAGACAAAAATAAAATGCTTGATAAAGGAAAATATGTGGTCGTATGGGAAAATGAAAACGGAAGCTGGAAGATCTACCGTGATATTTTTAATACCAGTATGCCGGAATCTAAATAAATTTCATTCCTTTGACAGACATCGATAAACGTTTCGCAGTGATTTGCTTCTAAGTGCTCGGTAAACAACAAAAATCGTTCAGCAGACGGATGGTCTGACAGGAAAATAAATGACCGCCGAATCGCTTTTTCTGTGGCTGCAAGTTGACTAAGGTAGATAAGAGCGCAGCATCCAGGCCATTTTTTCATGTTGTTCCATGATCCTGGTTAAAAAATCCATGGAGCCCGCATCTTTCAGCTTTTCCACTGCCGCAATATTTTTTCGAACGATCCGTATAATGATCTCATGGTCATCTACAAGATTTCTTACCTGCTCATCCTGTTTTGTTGTATAACTCTGCTCTTCGAGATTGGTGAGGTTCAGAAAATCTTTTAACCGACCCTCAGCATGATGACCGATCATCCGTATACGCTCTGCAATTTCATCGATCATCTCTGCCAATTCCTCATACTGCCCCTCGTAGAATTTATGCATCTCCATGAAATTGTCACCCTCATAATTCCAATGATAGTTGCGTGTCTTAGTGTAGAGGATGTGTTCATCTGCCAATAAACTATTCAGTAATCCGGCAATTGTGCCGGCATTTTTATTTGTCAAACCGATATTTGCTTTCATAAAATTTTTGCGAAGTTACGACTAGCATGAATAAGAAAGACGAAGAGTAAATATTGTAAAATTTGAAAGGGACGCTTCCTGCCACAACTCACAAGTTGCATAAAAACAAATCTTTTCAACCTTAAAATTCATTGCTTATAGGGAATATAGCGCTGCCACTTCCACGGCGTGTAAATATCTTTAATGGCAAACTCAAGAAGTTCTTTAAAAATACTTTCGCCGTTATCGCTGTTTGTCATAATAACGATACCCATATTTTTTTCTGGAAAAAGAATACTGTAATGCTGAAAGCCATCACCATGCCCTTCTTTGAAAACGCCAAAACCAAAAGGTGTCTCCAGTCTGCCCCAGCCGAGTGCATAACCGAGAAGAATATGGTCATTGTCGGCTGTTGTATCCGTCCACGACTGAGGTCCCATCTGGAACCTGCTGCGCAACCTCAACTGTTGTTTAAAGAGCGTATCAAAAGTTGCAGGCCTTAATATTTTCTTTTGGAGGACTGCCGCAATGAACAGCATATAATCTCCGGCCGTGGTTTCAAGAGTGCTGGCGGCACGAGGCGCATTATCCTTATCTTTTGGGTAGACTTGATTGTTCTTATCATGACCGTAGCAATAGTCTTCCTCGAATGCCGGCTGCCACGTGTATGAAGAATGTTTCATGCCAAGGGGTCCGAATATTTTCTCCTGCATTAACTCATTCAATAATTTACCGGTGAGTTTTTCGATCACGAATTGTAAATAGCAAAATCCTTCACCTGAATAGCTATACTGTGACCCTGGTTCAAAGTGTATGTGTAATTTTTGATCCGGTTCATCCCAACGCCAGTTAGCCAGACCGGCAGAATGACTGAGGCAATGGCGTGCAGTTATTTTTTGATAAAGTGGTTCGTCTTTCAATGAAGTATAATCCTGGTTCCAGCTTGTTCCCGGTCCATACTCATACACCCTTTTCGGAAGATACTGCTGCAATGGCGTGTTTAGACTAATGATCTTTTCTTCTACAAGTTTCATCACTAATGCAGCAAAAACGGCTTTGCTGAGTGACGCACCATAGAAGTTGGTGTTTACCTGCAGCGGAGCTTTGGTATTCGCGTTTTTATAGCCGAAACACTTTTGATAGACAGGCTTACCATTATTGAACAGGCCGATGGCTATTCCTGTTACCGATGCCTTTTTCATTAGCTGCCCGACCTTGTTATCAAGTTCCTTTACAGAAACGGTACTGTTGTCAAGACGAACAATATTTTGAGCAAAGACAAGGAAGCCGATGAGAATCGCAGAGAGCGTAAAAGTTATTCTTCGCATGAGTGAAGATAAGGAGATCTGTAAGATCTGCTATTCGTCTCATGGTGATGCCAGTCGTTTCGGTCAGCGCCCTTCACTGACATCCTCCATTCGGACACGTGCACATTTAACCGTAAATTAATTCAGGAACTTCTTTGTAGACAACCCGCTCGTGAGGATTTTCTTTTTTCAAAAAATCGATCATGTCTTGCGACGCCACCTGGTAATTTGCAATGTCCAGGATATCCTGTTCAGACAGATCATGATATAACCAGGCCTCAGCAAGATCTCCAGGCAAGATCGTCGGCATTCTTTCCTTGCTGTTGTGAATTTGTTTCATCAGTGAATTAGCGACGGTGGTGATCAGTGAAAATGTATTGGTGATCATCTTAGCTTCGGTATCAAACCATGGCTGCCACACGCCGGCCATATAAAATTCTTCCTGGCCCTTCATTCGGACCAGGTAAGGAAACTTCTCAGGTGTTTTCAGCAGCTTTCCGCTTTTGCCTACAACCTGCACATGCATCCACTCATAAAAGCCGATCGAGGGAATTAAACAACGCCGTCTTAATGCAGCATCTTTATAGATTCTGTTCAGAAGTTCTTCACTCGTTGCGTTCAATGTGAGGTAAGGTTTCTGATATTTGCCAGTCTCGTCCTTGTAACCATTCCGGAATTTTTTCACATCCTCCCACGTTTTAAGATAGCTTGGAAGAAATCCCCACTGCATTTTTACTCGTTCAGTCTCGTGGGTTTTGCCAATAGGCCGGATGACGGGGTAATCGCCATAATCAAATCCTTTGTGAATGGCAAATTCCTCATTCAAAAAGGCAATTGCTTTTTCGAGTTCTTTTAGTTGAATGTATTCTTCGCGGGTTACTTTAATACTGTTGTAGTAACACATAATGCTTCAATTAAATGATCTTCCAATTGTTTGCCCAGCTCTGCTACGATGTGACGCAATTTCAGATCTTGTGGGATGGAAGTCCAAAATGGTATCCCGTGCTGGTTAATGCTTTTGGTCAGGTATAAACAAGAGCCATTAAAATTAACCTGGTATATTATTCTGCCATTTGCCCTGATCGCCCTACAGTTATATTTTTTTTGTTTGAACTCTATGACAAAATTATCGCCGAAAAATTCGGCCGGTGGCTGTCCGGGTTTACAATTTACCATATTTTAAGTTTTTCAAATCATCGGTCGGGTGAACCAACCTCAATCTCATCATCCTCATGCAAGATACTAAATAAATTAGTTAAAATAACCAAATTTATTAGTATAGGGCGCGAAAGTTCTGCGAGCAGAATAAAACTCCTTCAATGAATATCGCGCAACCCAACTTGGGTAAAATGCTTAGGAATAAAATCAACGTCCCTGCTCATGTTTTCTCAATCTCTGCTAAGAAATTGATGCATTCCGCTAAAGACATCTTTCCTATGCCCGTACGTGACAATAAATTCGACTGGAATTGTTATTTCAACGGACGGTAAAAATGATGACTGAACATTTTCATGGAAGCCAGCCGGGAAATAATTTCTGAGAGATCTTATTCAACACTTATTTCTAAACTTAAACCAACAACCATTTCTATGCAAGAAAAAAATCAAACCTCGCGACGCGGCTTTCTAGGAAACTTCGCCAGTGGCGCGGCCGCATTAGGGCTTGCTACGTTAAGCGGCACACTCCAGGAACTCCAGGCAAGCCCCGGATTCTCCGGCACTAATCCAGGCGACCCTGAACAAGTGTTCAAAAATTTAAAAGGCAAGCACCGTATCGTTTTTGATGTGCCTGAAGCGACCGGTATATTTCCCTTTGTATGGCCGCGTGTGTTCCTGCTTACGAATATGGCCACCGGTACTGCTGAAAAAGACAATAACGTTGTTGTCGTTCTCAGGCACACAGGCATTCCTTATGCATTCGAAGACAGGCTCTGGTCAAAATACAACTTCGGCGAATTCTTCAAGGTCAACGGTGAACAAAAAACAATCAACAATAATCCATTCTGGAAACCTGCAAAAGGAACTTACAAGGTTCCTGGCTTTGGCGTTGTAGACATTGGAATAAATGAACTGCAGGACAGCGGTGTTCAGTTTGTTGTGTGCAATGCGGCGATGACCGTTTATAGCGCCGCTTACGCGGAACAAAATAAAATGGATGCAGCAGCAGTAAAAAAAGATTGGGAGAGTGGCCTATTGCCAGGCATCACGGTTGTTCCGTCCGGCGTGTGGGCCCTCGGCCGCGCCCAGGAAAACAAATGTGCATATTGCTTTGCAGGATGACAAGGTGGTTCGTTGAAATCCCCGGGGTAATACCCGGGTTTTCATTTTGCTCATCCTTAGTTTCTTTTTTTTATCACTGCTGACCGCGAGCTTTTGGACAAGATCAACGACGTGTCCGTTTCCCCGCTTTCTTCTAATTGCTCAATAATCTTCCCCAACCTTTCGCTCGTATCGGTCGCGATCTTTAAAAGAACGGCATAACTGCCTGTGATGGTATGCCACTCCACCACTTCGGGTATTGACTCCACCAC
>VBAQ01000026.1:572-1821 GCA_005883765.1 Bacteroidota bacterium | reverse complement strand
AATGCGCGGATGGTCAGACCCAGTTTGTCAAGATCCAGTAAAGTATGGTATCCTTTAATGATCCCATGCTCTTCCATTTTTTCGATACGATCAGCAACCGCGGGAGCAGACAATCCAATTCGCCTTCCTATTTCCGTAGTGCTTAGTCGCGCATTTTTCTGAAGCTCTTCAAGGATGCTCCAGTTGAGATCATCAATCACTTTATGATTGCCATTTCTATTCATAAAAAAAGATTGAATCGAAGGTTTTGATTGCAAAAAACCACGGAATTGAAAGTAATTTGTTTTTATTTCTCCCTGAAATTTGCAATGAATTATTTGTTATCCCGGTTTTTGTAAAATGAAATTTACTTTAAGACCAGCAGTTACATTATTGTCATTTTTATTTGCGATCAGTGTTCATTCGCAAACTGCACACCTTACGAAGACAGGCAGTGAATTCATAAACAGCAACCGGATGATCGAAATAAGATCATATAATCTAAAGCCGGGCACAAGAAATGAATTTCACCAGCTTTTTTGGATCAGGCCCTTCCACTCCTGAGAAAATGGAAAGTGGAGGTAGTTGCCTTCGGACCATCCCTGCATGATTCAGATTCGTATTTCCTGGTGAGCTCGTACAAAGATCTCGAAGATATGCAGCGGAGCGAAGATACTTTTTATGGCAGCGACGACTGGAGGAAGGGACCACGGGAAGCTATTCTTTCACTGATCACAAACTATACAACGATCGTACTTCCGCCTAATGCGGCTGGTAATTTATCAAAAAAACTTTCTGACATGGAAACGGCAACTCTGGCAAAAACAGATAGCGAACAGTTAAGTGAGCTGAACGCCCGGTTTATCAAGAATTTTCTTAATGAGGATGTGGAATCACACAATGAGATCATACACAAATATTTTGTTTGTATCGAAAGCAATGGTTCCATCGTCGACAGGGACACTTACATGAAGAACTGGGCCACGGATTTTCGAAACAGCGGATACACTTCTTTTTCTTACGGCGATGAACGTATAAGGATATTTGGCAACACGGCGCTGGTAAGCGCAAAAACAACATATACGAAAATGGTCAACGGGACGAATGTCACTCGCCATTCTGTATATACCGACACGTACGTAAAAGAAAATGGAAGATGGTGGTGTGTGCAGGCGCACATCACTCCGGTTAAAAATAATTAGCGAAGCTGGAATCATAAGCAGTCGTAGAAACCAGGGGCTAACGTAGATATACAAGCAATGCGATCTAT
>VBAQ01000026.1:0-364 GCA_005883765.1 Bacteroidota bacterium | reverse complement strand
AAGAGATCAACGACCAGGTTTGGAAACCTTTTATCAGGGCATTTAACAGCGGCAATGATGAAGTGTTCAGCGCTATTCACAGTAAAGATGTGATTAGAGTGCTGCAGGATAATAACCGGGTGATGGGATATGATGAATATTTTCGAAAGATTCCTGATAGCCTAAAAGCGAAATGGGCAGACTGGAAAAAAAATATTGAATTGCGTTTTCTCCAGCGGATTGCTTCCAATGACAAAGCTTTCGAAGTAGGTTATTATAAAAATACGAGCACCAACAGTGTAACAGGGGACAAGAGAACTGGCTTTGGAAAATTTCATGTGCTACTAAGAAAAGAAAATGGAATATGGAAGATATTGATGGACGC
>VBAQ01000025.1 GCA_005883765.1 Bacteroidota bacterium | reverse complement strand
CCGCTTCTTTCTTTTTGATCAGTGTATTCATTCCTTTTATCAGCAAAAACAAGACAAAAGCAATGACGACGAACTTAATGATGGCGGCAAGAAAATTTCCATATTTTACTGTTCCCCAGGTAAGCTGACCAATATCTTTTGCACCAATTGCAGTTAACGCCGGTGTTAACAACAAAGGTGTAATAACATCGTCCACCAGCGAAGAAATGATGGCACCAAACGCGCCGCCGATTATTACTGCAACAGCCAGGTCAACGATATTGCCTTTCATGGCAAATTCTCTGAATTCTCTAAGCATTCCCATAAAAATGATTTTAGTCCGAAGGTCAAATGTCCAAAGGACTCTTGTTGGAAACTCCTTCGGAGGTTAGATAATAAATTGTTTTGGATCCTATTTTTTAAGGCCCGGATATTTCATATTGAAGTTTTCCAGGGTTTCAAAAACTTTTGATGCAATGACATATTCCTTATACCAGTTTTGATCGGAAGGGACAATTAAGGGACAATTGTCCAGGGAACCTCACTGCAATTCTCGAAACAATCTTCATACATGTTCATATAAGTGTCCCAAAGTTTTCCCTCCTTAAAATCCTCCTCATTGTACTTCCATTGCTTCCTGGGGTTTTGAATTCGCTCGTTCAACCTCTGCAGTTGCTCCTCGGGCGACACATGAAGATAAAATTTCAAAACAGCGGTGCTATTATGGCCTTGCAAAAGTTTTTCAAAGTTATTGATCGCTTCCATTCTCTTTTTTGCCGTATGATCATCGATCCATTTATGTACCCTTGTAATAAGAATATCTTCATAGTGCGAGCGGTTAAAGATCTGGATGATTCCTTTTAGAGGGGCGTGCTGGTGTATTCTCCACAAAAAATCGTGGGCAGCCTCTTCCGCCGTGGGTACTTTGAAAGACTTTACTTCAACTCCTTGCGGATTTAATTTTCCAAATACGTTCCTTATCGCTCCATCTTTGCCGCTGGCATCCATTCCCTGTATTATTACCAGCAAAGCATGCTTTGATTCCGCGTATAGCAGGTTTTGCAATTCATCTAACTTTTCCAATAAATCTGCTATGTCCTTCTTGGTTTTTTCCTTGTCAAAATTTTTTGGGGCCCTGGTGTCTATCTCCTTTAACCTGATCTTACCCATGACATCTATTTGACGCAATATAAAAAATCATATCATATGAATTTGATTTAGGACATTTGCAAGCCAATTTTTAAAAATGTCACTGAATAAATTAATAAACTGGCTACTTTTCTTATTGCTTAGCATTATTTGGGGTAGTTCTTTTATTTTAATGAAACATAGCAAAGAGGAACTGACGGCTTCGCAAATTGCCGCCCTTAGAATCTTTTCCGCCGGCGCCATCTTTCTTCCCGCCGCTGTCTTTCACTTTATGAAAATTCCCCGAAAAAAAATTTTTGTTGTGATCCTTTCCGGCATCACGGGGAACCTCATTCCTGCCTTCCTGTTTGCTTCGGCTATTGCAAAAAACATTGATAGTTCTTTAGCGAGCATTCTCAATTCACTCACGCCTATTTTTGTTGTGCTTATTGCCGTGGGCATTTTCAGAGATAAGATTAAAATGCAAAGGATCATAGGTGTGCTCCTGGGTTTTGTAGGACTGACATTATTGTTTTTGTCGTGGAAGGGGATCAATTTCGAGAATTTTAAATACGCCTCGCTTATTTTGCTCGCCACTGTTTGCTACGGAGTGAATATAAATGTGGTCAGTCATTATTTAAAAGGGATCAATCCGCTGCATATTGCCACGATATCACTCGCATTTATGATCATCCCGTCTTTATTTGTCCTATGGCAACAGAATTTTTTGGCGCTTGCATTTAATGAGACAGCGGTACAGTGGGCAGTTGTGGAAGCCGCGGCGTTAGGGATTGTCGGCAGTGCTGTTGCTACTGCTGTTTTTTATATTTTGATCAAACGTGCAGGAGGACTTTTTGCGTCGCTGGTTACGTATGGGATTCCATTCATCGGAATTTTTTGGGGCGTCAATGATGGGGAGGAAATTACCATCAAACAAATGGGTTGCCTCGTAATACTTCTTTCTGGTGTTTATTTGGCGAACAGGCCAGATAAAAAGGAGAGCAAGGCTTCGGCTTTGCTCACGGAGGAATTAATTGAAGAAGCTGGTTAATTATACCGACATGATCTCTTTTTCTTTTGATGCGAGGTGTTTGTCAACGGCCACAATAAATTTATTTGTAAGATCCTGGACGCTTGCTTCGGTATCCTTTGCAATATCTTCACTCAAACCATTTTTTTGAAATTTCTTGATCTGCTCAATTGCATCTCGTCGAATATTTCTTATTGCCACTTTCGAGTGCTCACCTTCAGTCAGGCATTTTTTCACGAGCTCTTTGCGTCGCTCTTCCGTTAGTGGGGGCAAAAAAAGCCGGATCTGGTTGCCATCATTTTGCGGGTTGATACCAATGTTAGCTGCTATGATCGCCCTTTCAATTGGCTGGAGCATATTTTTTTCCCATGGTTGGATTGTTAACGTGCGGGCATCCATCACGCTAATATTACCAACCTGGCTAATTGGAGTGGGTGAGCCATAATAATCTACGACAATGCCGTCGACTACTTGTGGGGTGGCCTTGCCAGCACGTATCTTGATCAATTCAGTTTCTAAATGTGTAATGGCCTTTTGCATGTGATCTTCTGCGGAAGAAACTATATGAGAAACATCCTCTGCCATATGGTTTTTTTTAGGGAAACAAAGCTAATAAAAAACAAGGGACAAGGAACAAGGTACAAGGAACAAGAACCAGGGAATGAGCGCAAGATACTTGTGCCCTGAGCCTCGTGCCTTGCTTCTTGATTACTGTTGTTCTACGACAGCGGCTTCTTTTGCGAGAGTAACAACCTTTGGTGCAGTGGCATTTGCAAATTCGCTCTTCTCATCCAGGTGCTTGGCAATGAACATGCGTGGTTTTGTTCTTTTGTAATAAAACAAGATTGCAAGACCTCCAAAGGCAATACTAAGGATCAATAACAATAAATAAGTGGGACCGAGCGATCTGCCAAAATAAGCGAGCGCTACAAACAAGATATTCAAAAACACACAAAGAAATGTTACGTCCGGATGCCTGAAGCCACGTTCAAGCAGCAGGTGGTGCACATGATTTCGATCCGGGGTAAAAGGTGAATTTCCCCTGAATATCCGGATACTAAAAACCCGGAGGGTGTCCAGCAGGGGCACAATCAAAATAGCAAAACCTACCGCTACTGAAGATTCTATAGGGATCGCGATAGCAGGTGAATCAGCAACGGTGATAAACTTGATCACCAGGATGGCATTCACCAATCCTATCATTAGCGACCCGGAATCGCCCATAAAGATCTTGGCGGGATGATGATTGAAGATCAAAAAAGCTAAAAGGCTTCCTGCCATGGCAAATGCCAATAAAGAATAAGCCGACATACCAATGGCAAAGAAATAGATACCAAACAGCATCATGGTCAATAGTCCGAGTGTTCCTGCCAGGCCGTCTACTCCATCGATAAGATTGAAGGAATTTATAACAACAATAATAGTAAGGTATGATAAAGCGATGCTAAATCCTTCCGACACTTCATTAAATCCAAACAGGCCGTGCATGCTTGTAATCCGAAGGTCGCCTAAATGGATCAAAATTGATGCGGCGATCACCTGCCCGATGAATTTTTTTGTTGCTGATAGAACAATGAGGTCATCTTTAAGACCAATGAAAAATATCACGATTGAAGCGGCGAAGAAATACTGGAACTCCGGATTTTTAAAGGCCGATATGGATAGAAGCGAGGCTAAGAGGAAACCTCCAAAAATTCCTACTCCTCCCAATGAGGGGACAGGGACTTTATGAATTTTTCTTTCGTCAGGAACATCAAACAGCCTTTTTTCTTCAGCGATTTGCAGGATAATCGGTATGGCTAAAAAGGTGATGATGAACGAAACAGATCCTGTCAGTAATACATCCAGCATTCAGCAGTTTTTGAACTGTACAAAAATAATCTTAATATCTAAAGTTCCTAACCTCTTTACAATTTTTTATTATTGATTTTTATTATTGAACGTTCTTCTCATTGAATATGTTCTTATAGTTCTCTAATTACAGGAAGGATAATTGGACCAGGCTGTTTATAACTTTGGCACGGATCATTGAAAAGATTGAACTTGTACCGTTAATCAGGGAGATTGGAATTTATAAGGAACGCAAAGTTTAAAAGACTAATAAAAATTTATGCCGGAATTAAAAAAGGGTCACGGTTCAATTGCGGAGGACCCGGAGTAAAATCGGGCATCCGGGCAAGCCCATTGTGATGTGCCTGTCTGTTTGCTGGCTTCACCTGATGCAATGAATGGAACTTGTAAATTTGATTCAGAGGCCGCGGAACGAAAAATTTGTTCATCGACCGGCCCTGTTACCTGGAGTCTTGTCGTATTCTCGAGGAGTGAATACTGACATGCCAAATGGCGGATTGGGACGCGGAAATATTGATATCAGAATTGCTTTGAGAGAGAAATCACTTGACGACTAATCTGTGGCCTTTTCTCCACATGGGGATGCTAAAAGTCGGATCGCGACAGGTTATGGGCAAGCTAGCATGTTTGCAGCACATCGCAAAGCAGGCAATCTGTCCCGCAAGCAGCGCCATAAATTCGTTGGACTATCAAAAAAATTGGACAAACGATGGTGATTCGGGAGACATTCATATTGATGAGGCCGTTGCCATTTTCAAAATGAAGTCACCATTGCGAACCAACAAAAATGATTATCCGCAGTGAAAAAGTTTTTTTGCACATCTCCAAATTGTTCGCTGGAGAACTATTTGGTTATTATTGAAGAACCTCCAAAATCAGGAATCGGAACAAAACCGATCTTTTGTTCGAAACAAAATTGCTCAACGGCTTTTCTTGCTCCTCTATAATTATCGTTATTGAAGTCATGAATAAAAATATATCCGCCTGTTACTAATTTCGGATAAAAGAATCGAAGGCCACTAAAAATTGGATCATACAGATCGGCGTCTATGCTGACAAACACAAAATTATCTTCGACGTCTTTAGCAGATTGAGGGAAAAAACCTTTTACAGGAATACATTTGTTGGCAAATGGCATTTGTTTTAAAACGGATTCGATCGAAGTATCGGAAAAATCCTGTGTTCCCGAAGAAAACCTTTGTTGACGCTCGCCGGTGACATCCCTATTGTCAAATCCTTCGAATGTGTCAAAGAGATAGAATGATCTATCGGGGAAATATTGGTTGATATACCGGGCAAATTTTCCTTTGTAAATGCCCAATTCAGCAACGTTTCCTTTTAAATTATTTTTATAGATCTCATAGCTAACTAACTCGAGCGTGGAAAGGCGTATCTGATCAAAATAATTTTTATCAATTTTCCTCTTTCGTTTCAAATAGCCTAGAGAACTGGTAAGGACGACGTTTCTATTTTGTAAAGTTTGTCCCAGCAAATAATTGATCCCTTTCGCGAAAAATCTGACCATGCTGCTAAGTTATTACGAATTTCCGCCTCCGATTTATCAACACGGGTGGGCAGTAGAGAATTATTCACTTCGCAAAGAAAACTCATTCAGCGCCGCCTTGCGGGAAGGAACCCAGGCTGCAAGCAAGGCGATAATGACAACAGTAGCGCTCACCAGGAGGAAGTCGCCAATTTTTAACTTTACAGGAAAATAATCGATCAAAAATGAACCGCCCTGCAGCGGTATCAGCTTGAAATTTACCTGCAACCAGGCGAGCAACAAGGCTAACACCATTCCCAATACTCCTCCGATCACACCAAGCAACAATCCTTCACTCAAAAAAATTTTCTGAATAAAATTTCTGTTGCTACCGAGGGCATTAAGCACGCTGATGTCCTTTTCCTTTTCTATCACGAGCATAGTAAGCGAACTGATAACGGTGAAAGAAAATACGATCATAAGCAAAACCAGTACGGCATAGATAACCCACTTTTCGGCACGCATGATTGAATACAGTCCCTGGTTTTGTTCATATCTCGTCTGCACCTTATAATTGCTTCCAAAAATTTTTTGCAGCCCGGGCTTTACATCGTCAGCATCCGTGGGATCTTTTAGAGCTATCTCGATCCCGCCATATTCATCAGCAGCTAGTCCCAACATTTTTTTTACAAAATCAAGATTGGTGATGGCGTATTTATTGTCAAAATCCTGCTGGATCACAAATGTGCCCGACGTATTGATAGTATCCTCACTAATATTTTGTAGGGGATCAATAAGCTCTGATGAACCTTTTTTGGGGAGATATATATTCAATGCAAGCAAGTTTCTGTCTGATTGCACGCCCACGGCATTCTCAACGCCCGCCCCTAAGATGATTAATGGTGCATCAACTCTGCCCACATCGTAATTACCTTTCACAAGATGAGCCTCCACCCCTGTGACATACCGATAATTCTCATCAACGCCTTTCAGGAAAACCACGGACTGGTACTCACCATTTTGAAGCAACGCTTTTTCTTCCTCAACTAATGAATAGTTCTTGATTCCCGGCAAGGTTTTTAATTGTCGCAGTTGGTCATTGGAAACAGTGATCACCTTTCCGGCGGCGGCTGAAATTTTAATGTCTGGATAAAACGAGGAGTACAATGATTTCACCAACCCTTCAAAGCCATTGAACACGCTCAACACGAGGATCAACGCAGCAGTGCCCATTACCATGGCGGCAATGCTTATCCAGGCAATAATGTTGATCGCATTGGTTGATTTTTTTGCTTTAAAATATCGCCAGGCGAAAAGAAAGTGAAGGCCGCCTTTGAACATGGGCTATTTGTTTGATAAAGTCTTTTGCAGGATAGTTCAATTTTCTAATTGTTTAATTGATCTAGTCCATAACAATCAAAGCATTTAACCATTAAACAATCTGTATCAGAAATCTTTTGAAATCAGGACATCACTCCTTATCAGGGTCGGAAGTTTTGATTTGTTTAAACAGCTCTTCCATTTTAAAAACATGTTCCAGCGTTTCATCCCTGAAATATTTTATTTCCGGGACGCGCCGTAACTGTTGTCTCACCCGGTTGCCCAGCTCTTTCTTGATCTCCCCCGCCCTGTCCTGGATCTTTGTCAAAGCTGCTTTTGCATCCGGCACCTGGAAAAAACTCACGTACACTCTTGCCTCTAGCAGGTCGGGAGTGATCTTCACCGACGAAATTGAAACCATGCCCCCATCGATCATGTTCAAACCCATCCGTTGAAATATATTATTTAACTCTTCCTGGATAAGACCTCCAACCTGTTTTTGTCTTTTGCCCTCGCGCATAAAAAGTATTTAAATAACCGAAAAAAAATATTACATCAAATCATTCGTCACCCTGCATAATTGTAACTGGTAACACGATCCGATCATCCCCACCAATGGTGTCTGCCTTGCGCCACCGTGCGCCGGCGCTGAAGCTATGGCGTAGGCGCCTAAAGCTATGGCGGCACGCGGTCGTGTAGACTACGGCGGACGCTGTAAAATTAGTTACTTTGCCCCTTTATGAGAAGTTTAGCTACCGTTTTTCAATACATTAAACGTTATCCTGCCCTGGTCGGTTTATATTTTTTCTTCAATATTTTATCTGCCGTATTTGCATTGTTCTCCCTGGTGCTGCTGGCTCCTTTTTTACAGGTAATTTTCAAAGCGGGCGTCAACAGCGTTATCACAAGTCGTTTTAATTTTTGGCCGATAAGCAAACTTTATGGTTGGCTGAACCAGCAAACATTGACTCCGCAGGGTTCTATTAAGGCTTTAGGAGTGATTGTTGTCATTGTCGTGATTGCTGTTCTACTCAAAAATCTTTTCGCTTACCTGGCCTTGTATGTATTGAACCCGATCCGCAATTCGATTATCAATGACATGCGAAAGGATATGTTCAACAAGATCTTTCGTTTGCCGATCGGCTATTTTAATGAACAGCGTAAGGGCGACCTGATGAGTCGCCTTACGAATGATCTTAGCGTGATCGAATATTCCACCATTAGTTTTTTGGAAGTGCTTTTTCGCGAGCCGATCACGATCGTCATTCTTATCGCATCCATGGTGAAATTAAGCCCGGAGCTGTCTTTATTCCTGCTGGTGTTTCTTCCGATCATGGGTTTTATAATTGGCAGAGTGGGGAGATCACTAAAAAAAATGTCTACGAGAGTACAGGACAAGCTGGGGTACATTCTTTCGATCATCGATGAAACGATCAGTGGCATCAGAGTGCTAAAGGCGTTTAATGCCGAAGAGCTGCAATCAAAAAAGTTTGCTGAGGAAAATAGAAAGCTTTTACATATAAAGAACAGGG
>VBAQ01000393.1:513-2402 GCA_005883765.1 Bacteroidota bacterium | reverse complement strand
TATCGGGATGGTGCTTGTTTTTTTCAGTTACGGAGTAAAATGCATTGGTAAACAAGTTAAGCAAAACTCGGCCAATATCCTGCGGGATGATATTTATTTTTCCAATGTTTTCATCAAAATCCGCCTTGAAATTTGCGTTAAACGATTTGTCCTTTGCTCTTAGTCCATGATAGCTTAATCTCAGATATTCATCAGCCAGGACATTGATATCCGTGAGCTCTTTTTGACCGGTGCTGGTTCGTGAGTGCATGAGCATTCCTTTTACAATGGCATCGGCGCGTTTTCCATGATGAATGATTTTTTCAAGATTTTGTTTTACATCTTCAGCGATGGCGATTGCCTGCTGCCCATTGCCCGTTGCAAATTCATTTTTCATTTCATCTAACAGCTCACCGCTTACTTCAGAAAAATTATTGACAAAGTTTAATGGGTTTTGAATCTCGTGTGCAATGCCTGCAGTCAATTCACCAAGTGAAGCCATTTTTTCCGATTGGATAAGTTGGGCCTGGGTGGATTTTAGATTTTCAAGCGTGCTACGCAACTCTGCCGTCTGCTTGTTTACTTCTTCCTGCAGAATTTTTTGCTGGTTCAAAGCCTGTTGCTTTTTCTCTTCTGAAAGTTGAACCACTTGCTTTGCGTTATCTCTTACCTCCTTAATTATTTCTTTAAACCGCATGGCAACATACACCAACAATGACAACGGAAATGACAGAAATAGGCCGGTGTAAAGTAAAAGCGCAAGGGAAATTGATCCGGGCGCCACTAAGCCAGCAATTGCCAATGACAATCCGAAACTCCAGGCCAATAATATCCCTATCAAGACTGACCATTGGGCTCCTTTTAATGTTTTCCATGATACAATAATGGTGTAGGCGAACAAATAGATAGTCAACAAAGCCTGAGAGATCAGTAGATAGGAACTACTTGAAAATATTTGCGTAATTCCCGAAATAAATAATATCCAAAAGGCAATCTTATAAGAGCGGCTTATTTTTCGCTCAAATATTCGGAGCATTAGTAACAGGCATAGTATTGCACAAACAGGTAAGAGTATTGACCATGCGACATATAAAAAAGCATACGTGGCAAAAGAAATACCCGGAGTTATTATAGATTGATCACAATAAATAGCCAAAGTAAAAATGGATGAAGCTAATGCAATAAAAAGAAGATTTTTTTCATTCCTATTTTGAAAAGTCAATAGCCAGAATAACAAGCATAGGATAATATTGACAGAGAGCCATAAAGCTCTAAAAAAAATGAATCGGAGGCGCTCATTGAAATATCTTGTTTTAAATTCGGGAAGTGCTATTGAAATTAAAGAATTAAATCTTCCTTCCGACTTTAAATGATAGGTCGGAAGTGGTGAAAGAAAATCAACAACGTGAATAGCCAGCAAATGTCCTTTACCCTTTTCAACATTAAATGCAATCGGTAGTTTATAAGTCGGATTATATTCTTCATAAGGTTTTCCATTGGCCCCCGTGTTACCAAAACTGTAATACAAATTCCCATCCAAATAAACATCTGTCGCGGCCCATGCATTCATAAACAGATCAAACGGCGTATTTGCAAAGGAAGTATCAAGCTTAATCTTCAACCGAAACCAACATTCTAACTTGCCATTCTTGTCTGCAAATTTTTCAGATAGCGACGAAGGCTTTAATTTCTGCCAGGTTGTAACATCGATATTTTTTTTGGCCCAATTTGTATCGTTTCCTTTTTTGAAAAGCCATCCATCGAGATTGGTTAGCGGAAGGGCATGGTATCTTGGATCAACCATTCCTGGCGATAGTGTTATCGTTGTATCCTGTCCAATGGCAGAAGAAGACAACGCCAGGAGCAGTAAGATTTTGGTGAATGACTTCATCCGGTTCAAATATTCGGCA
>VBAQ01000393.1:0-465 GCA_005883765.1 Bacteroidota bacterium | reverse complement strand
TATGCACCCAACCAGGAAAAATATCCAACTTCAGGATATTGAGTAAAGCCGGGATGAGCACCGGCCTTTGTCAGCGCATTCAGCATGTCCAATGAAAATTTCGGATTGACCGCTGGATCTTCTGCACCATGAACGATCCAAATTGGCAAATGAACAATCGAAGAAACTTTTGATGTATCTCCGGCGCCGCAAACAGGAACGGCAGCAGCAAACAAATGCGGATATCGCTCGATAGCATCATAAGTTCCGTAGCCACCCATAGAAAGACCAGTGATATAAATACGAGTGCTATCAATGGGTTGAGTTTTTATCAACTGGCGAATAAGCCCGATCAAAAGTTCCATTGGTTTTGTGGGCGTAGGTTGGAGTTTCATGTCGGTACGTGAAAAATTAGACCAGCTCATATTCTGCGGACATTGGGGAGCAATAACAAAGGCGGGATGACGCATCATATTTTCATCCGTC
>VBAQ01000024.1 GCA_005883765.1 Bacteroidota bacterium | reverse complement strand
TTAGGACCGAAGATTGAAAAAGAAATGGAGAAGGCAAAGGTGGAAATTCAAAAGGCAAAAATGGAAATGAAAGAATACAAGAATTTTGTAGATGATTTGGAAAAAGATGGTCTCATTAATAAAGCAAAAGGCTATACCCTCGAACATAAAAATGGCGAGCTTATCATTAACGGCAAAAAACAGTCAGCCGATGTGTACAACAAATACCGCAGTTTCCTGGAAAAACATAAAAAATTCAACATAAAAAAATCGGATGATGATTTCAATATAAATAACAGCGATGATCGCTAATCTGCGCCTGCCTATCTCGGGCAAGCTTGTCTTAACTGTTAAAGTGAAGCCATGAAAAGCAAAGCCGTCCCGCCCTGAGCTTGTCGAAGCGACGGGGCGGCTTAATTTTATGCCATGAGCAGCATGTATTTTGCCGCCGTTGTCGCCCCGCCCGAGATCAACGAAAAGGTCGTGGAGTGGAAACAGTTTATGAAGGAACGATTTGGGTGTGTAGTGGCGCTGCGATCACCTGCGCATATCACACTCATCCCCCCGTTTTGGATGGAAGATGGTGACGAAGAAAAATTGAAAAATGCGATCAGTGCTTTTTCACGATCACAAATTCCCTTCGAGATAAACCTAAGAAATTTTGCTGCATTTAAACCGAGGGTGATCTATGTCGATATTCTACCGAGTGCCGAGCTACACTCTTTGCACGATCAGCTCGAAGAATTTTTGGTAACACAGCATCGTTTTCCGATCAAAAAAGATGAACGCTCCTTTCATGCTCATATATCAATAGCGGCAAGAGACCTTCACAAAAAAAGTTTCCGTGATGCCTGGGAGATCTTTAAAGAAAAAAAATATGAGGCCTCACTCCTAACGAAAGGAATTTCTTTATTGAGGCACAATCAAAAAAAATGGGATGTGATCTACACATCCCAATTTGAAAAATAAGTTTAATTCCCTTTAATTATAGAGGAAATGCGAAGGTGAAGGCATTACGTCGGCCGCATTATCCAGCAGCATTTCTATATCCATTTGAAAACCCTCATCAACTTTCACGCATATTTTTTCCTTCACTACTTTTTTAAATCCCTCTTTTTCGAAAACAAATTTGTAGATGCCTGGCTTCAGATCATCAAACGCGTACGCCCCACTGCCATCGGTAATGACTACTTTTTCTTTTTTTGAGGAAAGGTAAGCCGTCACGCTAACGTCCTTCAACGGTTTTTTGCCCTCGGCATTAAGAACACTGCCCATGATGTCATCTCTCTTGCCAGCTCCGGGATCACAGGTTTTAGCCTGGGCAATCAACGATCCAAGGATAAAAGTGGCAATCAGCAATATGGTCTTCGGCTTCATGTGAATAAGTTTTGTGATCAAAAGGTCGCCTCACTCATCACCCGCCCATATGTATTGGGACACAACAAATCTAATGGTTTTTTATTGGATTCTTCAACCCCTCTTGAAATTCTGCCCAGACATTTCTTACAATCTTTGGTGCCGGCAAAATATCATGCAGCAATGCACTGCCCTGTCCAATTTCCAACTCCCCTTCGTCAAGATTTCCTTCAAACATCCCTTTTTTTGCCCTCGCTCTTCCTAAAATCGTTTTCAATTCATCAACCGTTGCTCCTCTCAATTCAGCCTCCACTACTTTCTCATAAAATTTATTTTTTATCATTCTAACAGGCGTCAGTTGTTTCATTGTTAAAATGGTGTCACCCTCAGTCGAATGAACAACGACTTTTTTAAAATCTATATGCGAAGATGCCTCGTCGCTCGCTACAAACCGGCTGCCCATTTGCACTCCCTCGGCTCCCATTACCATGGCTGCCAGCATTTGCCTGCCGGTGACTATTCCTCCTGCCGCTATCACCGGAATTTTTACAGCATCTACCACGGCGGGTACCAGTACCATTGTCGTCGTTTCCTCGCGCCCATTATGTCCACCGGCCTCAAAACCTTCCGCCACTACTGCATCACAACCTGATTCTTCTGCTTTCTTTGCAAACTTGCTGCTGCTTACCACATGAACTACTGTAATTCCTTTTTCTTTTAGAACGCTCGTCCATGTCTTAGGGTTACCAGCCGAAGTAAAGACAATCTTTACTTTTTCTTCAATGCAGATCTCTATATGTTTGTCAATATCTGGATACAACAAGGGTACGTTTACTCCAAAGGAACGGCTGGTCGCGGATCTACACCTCTGTATATGTTCTTTTAAGACATCTGGATACATCGATCCGCTGCCTATCAGTCCTAATCCGCCTGCATTGCTTACCGCACTTGCCAGCCGCCACCCACTCGCCCAAACCATTCCAGCCTGGACTATCGGATAATCCACGTTGAAAAGTCTTGTGATGCGATTTGAAAATGGCATATTGTCGAAAGTAAAGATAAGTTTCGTGTTACGAGTTATGATTTACGGGTACGTAGACCAAGCACTGGTTGAATTAGATTGGAGCACTCGTAACCCATAACCCATAACTCGTAACTCCGCGAGCCATTTACCGGCCGGCAGATTGTTATGTACTAAGCTGCGTTGCTACTATCATCGTCCCTTGTGTCACTTACTTCTACTGTAGCGCAACACTGAGCAAAAAGTTGCGTGTTATGAGTTACTGGTTATGGGTACTTACAGCAAGAGTGATTGAAGTGGCGGGGGGTGCACTCGTAACCCATAACCCGTAACTCGAAATGCCTTAATTTCGACCAACAATTTAAAATTCCAATATGGCTGAAGCAATACTGATGCCCCGCTTGAGTGATACGATGACCGAAGGTGTCGTGGCTGAATGGCATAAAAAGGTGGGAGATACTGTGAAGAAGGGTGAGCTACTTGCAGAAATTGAAACGGATAAAGCAACGATGGAGTTGGAGAGTTACAAAGATGGCACCCTGCTCCACATCGGAACAGATAAAGGAGGTAAGCTGCAGGTCAATGATCTGCTTGCGATCATCGGGCGTCCCGGTGAAGATATTTCTGAAATATTGAAAGGAAAGGGAACCGGAAGCAAGGCACAGGAAGAGAGCGACAAGTCACAAAAACAAGAATCAAAAAAGGAAGAACAACAAGCCGAGAAACCGCAAATGAAAGAAGAAAAAAGGCAAGCGACGAGTGCTCAGCCAGCACCCGGCAACCAGTCCAAGGGGACACCTACGGCAGCATCCCGTCCGACAGAGTCATCCGGGGGGACAGCAACCAGTACAGAGGTTGACCTTTCAAAAATAGAAGAGGTAGTGCTGATGCCGCGGTTGAGTGATACAATGACGGAGGGAGTAATTGCGAGCTGGCAAAA
Source organism: Bacteroidota bacterium (assembly GCA_005883765.1). Taxonomy (GTDB): domain Bacteria; phylum Bacteroidota; class Bacteroidia; order Chitinophagales; family Chitinophagaceae; genus VBAU01. The sequence goes on along the minus strand of VBAQ01000024.1, from coordinate 3,467 downwards.
AAATGTGGGCGACTCCGTAAAAAAAGGCGAAGTAATCGCTGAGATTGAAACGGACAAAGCCACAATGGAATTGGAAAGTTATAAAAATGGAACACTATTATATATAGGTGCACAGCAGGGTGAAAAAATAGCGGTGAACGAGCTGTTATGTATTATCGGTGAGAAAGGCAAAGTGGATGTTGATAAAATTGTAGCCGCCGCTAAGGCTAAAGGTGCAGGAAGCAAGGAGCAAGGTACAAGCGACAAGGTAGAAGGCACAAGGGACAAGGCGCAAGGCACAAGCGACAAGGTAGAAGGCACAAGGGACAAGGCACAAGGGACAAGCGACAAGGAGCAAGGCACAAGCGACAAGGAACAAAGCACAAGCGATAAGGAACAAGAACCGGAAGCAAAAAAAGATGAACAACAATCTTTACAACCAGCAGCCGGCGACCAGCAACCAATAACAAGCAACGAGAATGGACGAATCAAGGCCTCACCACTTGCAAAAAAATTGGCGGCGGAAAAAGGCATTGATCTGCGCAATGTTCATGGAACGGGTGACGGCGGAAGGATCACAAAAGAAGACATCGACAATTACAAACCGCAGGTCGAAGTGCAGAAGCCGTCGCAGAGAGGAGCTGAAGCACCCAGGTATGTTCCTTCGGCACCAGTTGGTGAGGAAAGTTTTGAAGAAGTGCCTGTTTCCCAAATGCGAAAAGCAATTGCAAAACGATTGGCCGAGAGCAAATTCACCGCCCCACATTTTTATCTTACCATGTCGATCGATATGGACAAAGCGGTCGACAGCCGGGCGAGGCTCAATGAGACAAGCCCGGTGAAAATTTCCTTTAATGATATTGTGCTTAAAGCATGCGCTGTTGCCTTAAAACAGCATCCAGCGGTGAACAGCAGCTGGCTTGGCGATAAGATCCGCCGCAATCATCACATACATATTGGCGTGGCTGTGGCCGTGGAGGATGGCTTGCTTGTTCCGGTTATAAGATTTGCTGATTCAAAATCACTTTCACAGATAGCCGCCGAGGTAAAAGAGTTTGCACAAAAAGCAAAAGACAAAAAATTACAACCAAAAGATTGGGAAGGCAATACTTTCACGATATCAAACCTTGGCATGTTTGGCATTGAGGATTTTACTGCTATCATCAACCCGCCCGATTCTTGTATCCTCGCCATTGGCGGTATCCAGCAAGTTCCTGTCGTCAGGGATGGCCAGATAAAAATCGGCAATGTGATGAAGGTAACGATGAGCTGTGACCATCGCGTGGTTGACGGCGCAACGGGTTCAGCATTTTTACAAACGTTGAAAGGAATGCTCGAAGAGCCTTTAAGAATGTTAGTATAAATCGCAGCCGGAATTTACTCTCTTAGACCTTTCAAATAGGCTATGCTTTTCGGCAGTTGCGAGATGATATTGCTGCTTTCATCCTCAAAAAAATAATGTTGGATGCCTGCTTTTTTCGCTTGCTTTAAAATGGCAGCTATATTTATGTCACCGGTGCCAAGTGCTACATCATTTTCGGAGGAAGTAAGGCCGGTGAGATCTTTTTTTATTCCTTTGCGCATATCTTTTAGGTGCATCAGTTTCCATCGACTACCATATTTTTTCAGCAGCTCTGCAGGATTTCCACCCCCAAACTGTATCCAGAAAATATCCATTTCAAATGATACCGATTCAGGATTTGTATGATCAAAAATATAATCGAGCAAGGTTCCATTTTCGTACGGTTGAAATTCATACCCATGAGGATGATAACAAAATATGAGGCCATTTTCCTTGAGAATTTTTCCGGCTTTATTAAAATCCTCGGCTGCCTTTTTTGCATTTTCAAATGTGAGGACGCCGTCATCGTGGGGTATCCATGCGCACATAACATAATCAGCTCCCAAAATTTTTGCCCGGTAAATTACTGAGTCGGGATGATTCACCAATTCTTCATAACTGGCACCAATAGAAGGAATATTTATGCCGCGCTCGTTACACAATTTTTTAAATTCCTGCGGAGAAATATTTCCCCCACTTCCTTCAATTTCAGTAAAACCCATCATCTTGATCGTATCCAAAGTTTTAGCCGCATTAATCGGGAAACTTCTGCGAAAAGTGTAGGCCTGTATGCCCAGAGGAGCCGTGTACAACGGTCGTTGCGCAACTGCGGATTCAAAAAATAATGGAAGAACCCCTGCGACAATAATAAACTTATTCATGAATTTTAAAAAATTGAAATGGGTTGAACGCGTGAAAAAGGACTGGTTTGGTAAGGTAACTAAAAAAAAGTTATTCAGAAAAAAGCAACTTGTCGATACTCTAATGATCTCTTTAAGGTTCGATTGTTGTCATTGCCCTTTATTACCATTTTGAGCCGTTATATTTGTCACGAAAATTATCCGAAATGAGATCACTGCTGCTGTCGACTCTATTAATCGTATCGAACATTGCTTTGCCGCAGAAGAAGAGTCTAGCTGTAAGTTCGCCCAATGGGCAGATTGTTTTTTCGTTGACCATTACGGATACGGCCGCAGTATACAATGTATCATTCAAAAAAACGCGTCTCATAAGTATCTCTTCTCTCAGCCTGGATTTTCTTGAAAGCGGTGAATTCAAACGAAGATTGACGGCAGGCAAACCGATTTTCCGCGAAGGAGAAGAAAACTATGAACTGATCACCGGAAAGACGAAGTCAGTTCATCTGTCCTATCGTGAGGTTGTTATTCCTATGCGCGAAACAAGGTCACCCTTCCGGGAAATTGATTTCCGCGTGCGGATCTTCGATGACGGCCTTGCCTTCCGCTACGAATTTCGTCAACAAAAAAACTGGTCGCAATTTTCGCTCACGAACGAACATACTTCATTCAATCTCGTGGGTGATCCGAGTGCTCTTGCCCTGCTACTCCCGAGCTACACCACATCTCATGAAGGAGAATACACTCACATGCGGCTAAGCCAAATAAAAACAGATACATTAATGGACATGCCAGCGCTCTTTGAATTTTCCGGACCAGTGTACGTTGCAATCACTGAAGCCGCACTGCTGGATTACGCGGGCATGTACCTGGCAAAAGAAAAAAATATTTTAGTATCCCGGCTATCACCATTGCCGGGCCAAAATGACATAAAGGTCAAAGCCAAGCTACCGCATCATAGCCCGTGGCGGGTATTGTTGATAAGCGACCGAATAGGCGCTTTAATTGAGTCAAATATTTTAACGAGTCTTAACGACCCCTGCAAGATCAAAGACCTGTCGTGGATAAAACCGGGTAAAACTACTTTTCCATGGTGGAATGGAAATGTTGTTCCTGATACACTGAACGCCCCGGGTAACAATTTTGTAACGAACCAGTACTATATTGATTTCTGTGCACGCAATGGCCTGGAATATCATTCCGTTGTTGAGTATGGCTTGCACCAGTGGTATAGGGATGATGGTGTAAATTTTCAACCAGGTCCTCACGCGGATGTAACAACGCCGGTA
>VBAQ01000023.1:7857-9191 GCA_005883765.1 Bacteroidota bacterium | reverse complement strand
TTCATTTAGGGCCCCTACTCCTTTGTCGGGAATGATGAGAGCGTGTACTCCGCAACAATAAGCGGTCCTGGCAATGCCACCAATATTTCTGATATCAGTAATACCGTCAAGCAACATAAATAGCGGCGTTTCGCCTTTTTCAACCACAAAAGAAATTATTTGCTGCAGGTCGTGATATTGAATTCGTGCAATTTGTGCCACCACTCCCCCATGATCGCTGATATTGAACCCATTTAATTTTTCAACAGGAACTTTGTTAATTGGAATTTGGTGTTGTTGAGCCAATGATCTTATTTCTTCGATCCATTTACCTTGCAGATTATTTTGGAGATAAATTCTGTCAAGTTGTTTACCTGATCCGATTGCTTCTTTCACAGCATTTCGTCCAATGATGAGCGAGCTTTTTTTTGGTCGATGCTGTTGCCGGAAATTTTTCACTTGAAACTCCTTTTGTTAACAGGAAGTGCTCGCAAAGCTACTGGTTTAACTTTTTCTTAATTCTCAATTTATGTAATCGGCATTTTCCTGCATCTCCATTTTAAAACCTTTGTTATGAGAACACTGATCTTGTCTGCATTGCTTTTCCCGCTCATTTCATTTTCACAATATAGACTGGGCGAAAATTTTTTGAGCTATAATAAAAATGCAAATACTACTGAGTTAAAAAGGTTCACGTATGAAAATCTTCGGCTCTATCCGATTGTCGCCAGGGATAGCTTTAAAATGGTTTTTAAAGATTTGCCCAGATTCACTCCGTTGAAAAAAGCATTAGAGCAAAAAAAAGTAATTATCACAGAAAAAGCAAATGGCGGAGAAGTGAATGCTCTCACCATCGAAAACAAATCTAAGGACACGATTATTGTTAATTGCGGTGAAGTAATAAAAGGCGGCCAGCAGGATCGTGTAATCAATACTGACATGGTGCTTTATCCTAATAGCGGCAAAAAAAATCTTTCTGTCTTTTGTGTTGAGGCTGGCAGATGGTCACCAAGGAATGAGTCGGCTAGGAATGTCAATAGCCCCTCATCGGCACGAACTACTACACGATTATCACAAACCCGCATCGTGGCCGATGCGGAGATGAAATCAACGGCTCCGTCGTTCGACAGCTATTCCAATTTTGGTTCAATGGACCTCCGGAAAGTTGTTTCCAAGGACCGAAACCAGTCAAAAGTTTGGAACAAGGTGGCAGAGATCAATATCAAGAACAAGACAGCCAGTGCAACGTCAACATATACAGCTCTTGATCAGTCTTCCGAGTATAATCACAAAATGAACAAATACATCTCATTCTTCCGTCCCCTATTCAAAGAACAGAAAGACGTCGTGGGTGT
>VBAQ01000023.1:0-7811 GCA_005883765.1 Bacteroidota bacterium | reverse complement strand
TATTTTTGCCACAAGCGAACTATTTATGCAAAATTTCGACGCGTTGCTTCATTCTTATGCAACCGACGCAATTTTGAATGGAGCCCCGGTTTCGATAACCCAGGCAACAGTCGACACATACATCAATGAACTCTTGAGCAATGAAACAAAACAGGAACTCACAATAAAAGCAAAAGGAAGTAAGTTCGTCCATAAAGGCAAAAAACTTAGGATTTCTTCTTTTGAATGATTTTGGTGCCGGGCAAAAAAAAAGAGAACCTGTAAGAAAAAAACTTGCAGGTTCTCTCAATAAGTTAGTGTTGTTATTTCAATCCAAACTCTTTTTTTATCTTCTGCACATAATCCAGTTTTTCCCATGTAAATAACTCCACCTTCACTTTTTTCATTTTTCCCTCTGTATTTACAAATGTTTTTTCTACCACTTTTGGCTCGCGACCCATATGGCCATAAGCTGCAGTTTCACTGTAGATAGGATTACGAAGTTTCAAACGTTTTTCAATGGAATATGGCCGCATATCAAATAGTTGTTCTATTTTTTTTGCGATCTCTCCGTCGGTCATATTCACTTTAGCGGTTCCATACGTATCTACAAAAATGCCCATCGGCTTAGCCACTCCTATTGCATATGAAACTTGTACCAAAATTTCATCCGCAACTCCGGCGGCTACTAGATTTTTTGCAATATGCCGCGCAGCATATGCAGCGCTTCGATCTACCTTACTGGGGTCCTTGCCGCTAAAGGCTCCTCCTCCATGTGCTCCCTTGCCGCCATAAGTGTCAACGATAATTTTTCTTCCTGTTAATCCTGTATCTCCATGCGGCCCACCAATTACAAATTTCCCGGTCGGATTGATATGATAATTTATTTTTCCGTTGAAAAGCTTCTGAATATCCTTTTTACATTTTGCTTTTACGCGCGGTATTACATACTCAACAATATCCTTCCGGATCTTTGCCAGCATTTTTTCATCCACGTCAAATTCGTCGTGCTGTGTCGATACAACAATAGTGTCAATACGCAACGGTTTGTCATTGTCATCGTATTCGATGGTCACCTGGCTCTTTGCATCAGGCCGCAGGTATGGTAGTTTAGATTTTTTTTCCCTGCGTATAATTGATAACTCAATAAGAATTTTGTGCGCAAGATCTAAAGCAAGAGGCATGTAGTTTTGAGTTTCATTCGTTGCAAAACCAAACATCATTCCCTGGTCACCTGCTCCCTGCTCCTCTGGTTTATTGCGCTCAACTCCACGATTTATGTCCGCTGATTGTTCATGGATGGCTGAAACAATACCACAACTATTTGCCTCGAACATATATTCACTTTTCGTGTACCCGATCCTGGAAATAACATCGCGGGCAATTTTCTGAACATCCAGGTAGGTTTTTGATTTTACTTCGCCGGCTAATACAACCTGGCCCGTTGTTACCAGCGTTTCGCAGGCCACCTTACTGTTGGGATCCCACGCAAGAAAATTATCTATTAATGCATCCGAGATCTGGTCGGCCACCTTATCGGGGTGGCCCTCAGAAACACTTTCAGAAGTAAACAAATAAGGCATGTTTGAATTTTAAATTGAGATCGCGGATTTAAGATTTATTTTTTGATACCGGCTTTTTATGCCTTGATTATCACCTGTTGCGTCGCAATCCATTCATCGTTCTTCTCGCTATTCAACAGATTTGGTCTTGCAAAAATCAGATGCAAATATAATTACCGGTGGTCAGAGGTTGGAATATATTATTCGCAATCGCAGCCGCGTTGTCGAATCGGCAAAAGTACCCCCGCCAAGAACAACTCTTCCTTTGGCAATGGCGGCGATGCCAGGCACACCGAACGTTATTTTAAGACTGGAATTATAGAGCCTTGTTCTTAGAGGAGCATATATTCTTAAGGTATCGTTGGGTTCATGCTTTGTCACGATGCTTTGAACATATCGCGAAATGTTAAACCGAAAAGTGTTATCCGAGAGCAGAGTACCCCCAAAGGACGCAAAGCTGAGCGCCCCTGTAGCATCTGCAACAAGATCGTTTTGCAATATAAAAGCGGTATCGGGTGTGCCCTTATTTGTCCTGTCAAGGATCAATCGTGAGGGCGGCGAAAAAATATCATCAAATGGCGAAGGAATTTTCGTCGCTACAATTTCAGCGCGATGAATAACCTTATTGCCAAATGTGTCCAATGCCGGAATTTTTACAGACACATAAGAGCCGGGGGCAGATTGCAAATAGACTTTGTCTCCGGCGCCACTGTTTAAGTAGGCCAGGTAACTGCCACCATTTTGCCGGTCAATAAAATTGGATTGGCCATTTCTAGAATGATAAAAGTCAAACGATGTCGTGTCCCGCTTCCCGTTGATCGTGGCCCTGAAATAAACAGTTAATTTGGTTTTTGACAAATCCGACAAACTGAAATAACTAAAAGCATTTCCGGTAGCATCGGCTTTCACAGCAAACCCAGGAAAAAGGGTTCTGAACAACGAGTCGCTTTTGTATCCATTCGTGGTGTCGTATTGCGCGAAGCGGGCGCCCAATGAATTATCCAGGCGGATCCGCACCACATTATTAACTTGCGATGTGTCCGCTCCCCTAGTCAATGTGATGGTGTCCGCTAGATCCTTTATAGCATAGGTAGCAGATCCTAATTCAGTTCCCGTTGTTGGAAAATCGGAAGTCGGATCCGAAAACTTATATAGAACCGTGTCAATAAAGCCGGAAGTTTTTGAAATTTCGTAAACCCTCAATGTCTGTAGTCCATTGTTAACCGTATCGCCATAGGCGGCCTGGTACGACAAGGAAAGAACAACTGAATCTATATCAAGAGAATCTTTATTGAGAAATGGGTAGGTTCCGAATGAAGAAGGCGAAATACTGAAGTCTGAATTACCGTGACTTTGCCCAAATTCCGGATCGTTTATGTCGCCAAGAGCAACAAGATCAGTATAGAGAACCTGGGTGGACGCAGTGTCCAGAAGATTTTTCGTTACGGTGTTTAAGGCTACTTCAAACGTGTGCACATTGTCGACTGCCGGCACCAGATCGGCTCCCAATTCTGTGGCCTCATTGATTTTTTTGCAGGAAGAGAAAAGAACGAGAAAGCTTGATACAACTAAACCGATCGAAAGGACTAAAATTCTGCTCTTCACAATAGATTAATTAGAATATATAATTGGTTTGCGCCTGTTGTCAATTTCCGTTTTATGAATGAACTATAATTTGCTCGCAAGATCGCCATAGAGTTGTAAATAGTCTGTTAAATCTGACTCTGCGTTGTACGGTAAAGTTTTCTTGCCTCTCACTTTTGAAAACTCATCTAACAATTTCTTCTCGATCTTTTCTGCACCGAAACTGATCGCGTCCGCATAGGTTGCACCACCGCGGAACATCGCTGTATTATTTGCCTCTTTGTAGACTTCAAGGTCCTTTTCCTTTAGAGAAGGATGTATCAGTGCTTTCTTCAAAAAATCGGAACCGAGTTTTTCTTTGAATGTGTTCTGACCAATTGTAAACAGGACTTTGCCGTGTGAGAACACAGGCTCCTTTTTGTAAACCGTTTTCAGATAACATGGGATCAGCCCGGTCATCCATCCACTGCAATGGATCACGTCCGGAGGCCACCCGAATTTCTTCACCGTCTCCAATGCACCTTTGCAAAAGAAAATGGTGCGCAGACCATTATCCTCAAACCATTTCTCATGCTCATCATGGAAAACAAATTTTCTTTTAAATAATTCTTCATTGTCCAAGAAATAAACCTGGAGCCTTGCGTTTGGCAATGAAGCAACTTTTATTTGTAAAGGATGATCTTCATTATCGATGGAAACGTTAATACCCGACAACCGAACTACCTCATGCAAGCGATGCCTGCGTTCGTTAATAATGCCAAACCTGGGCATGATACATCGTATTTCGAATCCATTATCATTTGCTTTTATAGCAAGCTTGTTCACAATTTCGGAGTACTCTGTAAGTTCCAGATATGGCGACATTTCATTGGCAATAAATAAAATTCTTTTCTTTGCTGACATGTTGGAAGCTTTTAGTTGTCCGTATTTTTAAAGTTGGCAAAGTTAGCCATTTTATCGTCAACTTGATTTACGAAAGGCATTTCACTCATAAAAGGCCAGAATGATCATATTTAAAACTGCAAGAGATCTGCAACAATACCTCGACAAGACAAGAGGAGGCGAGACCATGACTGACCAGCGTACAGGCGCGGGTTTTGTGCCGACTATGGGTGCTCTTCACGATGGGCATCTTTCCTTGTTGAAAAGCTCCGGGTCGGAAAACGCGGTTACGGTTTGCAGCATCTTTGTAAATCCTGCACAATTCAACGATCCAAAGGATTTTGAAAAATATCCCTCCACACTTGAGCAGGATATTTACAAATTAGAAACCATCGGCTGTGACGTTTTGTTTCTGCCATCGGTAAAAGAAATTTACCCCAATGGTATCGGTGAAAGAAAAGATTACGATCTCGGGTATCTTGACACGATACTCGAAGGAAAATTCCGGCCCGGACATTTCTACGGCGTATGTATGGCAGTAGAAAGACTTTTGGCTATTGTGCTGCCCGATATTCTTTACCTGGGACAGAAAGATTTTCAGCAATGCATGATCATAAAAAGATTGATTCAATTAATGGGTTTAGAAAAAAGGATACAAACGAAAATATGTCCTATTCTTCGTGAAAAAGATGGCCTCGCCATGAGCAGTCGCAATATGCGATTGAAGGGTGAACAAAGAGCCAAGGCGACCTCTCTTTATGAAGCGTTGGTTTTTCTAAAAGAAAATCTCAATAAGGGATCGATTTTAGACCTCAAGAATGAGGCTGTTAAAATATTAGAACAAAAAAAATTCAAAACTGATTATGTTGAAATTGCAGATGTCAAAACCTTATGGCCAATAAACGAATGGGATTCCCGCACAAATATTGTTGGGCTCGTAGCTGCGTACATTGATGGAGTGCGCTTAATAGACAATATGGTGCTGAATTAGTGTTTGAGAAATGGTCATTGTGGTTGCTAAGAACTTTGAATAATACTCGTGCCTTGTACCCTGTCCCTTGTCCCTTGTATATCCTGTTACTTGTTTCTTGTTCTTTGTTCAATTATCTTAGAACCCCATGAAGAAAAGGATTCTTACCATACTTCAATATGTGTTATTTCTTGGACTTGGAATTTTTCTTGCATGGTGGTCATTGAAGGGCCTGGATCATGAAAAAAGAATAGAAATTAAGAATGCATTGAACCACGCCAGGTACTGGCTTGTTATCCCGGTTTTTTGTATTCTGATCTTAAGTCACCTCGTAAGAGCTCTTCGATGGAAATTACTGATCAACTCACTTGGCTATCATCCAAGAACAGAAAACACTTTTTTCGCAGTCATGATCGGTTATCTCACCAACCAGGCTGTCCCCAGGCTGGGAGAAATATTGAAGTGTACTTTGCTGGCGAGGTATGAAAAGGTTCCTGCTGACAAATTAATAGGGACGATCATCCTGGAAAGGGTGATTGATGCGATAACCCTTCTTACCATTTTTGCAATAACTCTTGCGATACAGCCAAGCCTTTACACTGATCTCATCAATGCTTTTTTTCATTCGCCGCATGATCCGCAAAAGAAAAGGATCCCTGGGTATGTGATTGCCGCCATCATTATTGCACTCATCGCCATCATCATGCTGTTATGGATGCTCATCAAAAAGAAAAACCTGGCCGATGTGTTTGCGATTTTTCAAAGGATCGGAAAAAGTGTTTGGCAGGGTATCAGTGCGGTTCAACATCTGAAAAGAAGAGGCTTGTTCCTGCTTTATACGCTTTCGCTCTGGTCACTTTATCTCGTTGGTGGATACATTGGTTTTTTCGCCCTGCAGGAGACGCAACAATATGGAATAAAACAGGCATTTGCTGTATTATCTGCCGGCAGCATCGGAATGATAGCAACACCAGGGGGCATTGGAGCCTACGCGTTATTACTTAAGAAGACAATGGAACTTTACGGCTTGCAGGAAGGAGTTGCGCTTGCATTTGGCTGGATCCTGTGGCTCGTGCAAACTTTTGTAATTCTCATAGGCGGATTATTTAGTTTTGTGGCAATTCCTTATTTTAATAAAAGAAAAAATACTCCTGAGACGGCCTGATATTATATCGCAAAAAATCTTCACCCTGCCGCAGTTGCAGCGAAGAATTTCACAATGGAGATTTTTAACTAAAACGATCGCTTTTACAAACGGAGTGTTTGATATCCTTCACCCTGGTCATATTTTTTCATTATCGCAGGCGGCTAAAGAAGCTGATTATTTAATTGTCGGAGTCAACTCAGATGATTCTGTGAAAAGACTAAAAGGAGATAACAGACCTATCAACAACCAGGAATCGAGATCAATAATTCTTGCCTCGTTATTGATGGTAGATGCGGTTGCAATATTTGATGAAGATACTCCTCTTGAACTGATCAATGCCATAAAACCAGATGTCCTCGTAAAGGGTGGTGATTATACCATTGAGCAAATTGTTGGAGCCAAAGAAGTGATTGCAAATGGAGGACGGGTGGCTATCAACCCGATTGTGGAGGGATACTCGACAAGCAGCATGATTGAAAAATTGAGAACTATCTGAATTTCGGGAGTGCCTCAGTTAGAAATTTTAGAATCGTTTGGCGTTAGTTAAAACTGTAGATCCCATCGCGCTGAATAGAAATGAGAACGTACAAGAGTCCCGACGATAAATGTTCCGACGCTCCGGTCGGAATCGAGACATTTATCGTCTCTGATCGACACATAATTACCCAAATGTTTTCCATATCAAATTCTCTTTAAACTTAATACAGCAACTATACTTCTCTTTCTTAATTTTATTGCTCGTTAATGCATGCTATGGATTCCAAACCCAAGACGATCTTTCGTGACATAAGCTGGCTTTCATTTAATGCAAGAGTTTTACAGGAAGCAGCTGATCCCTCTGTACCTCTTCGCGAGAGGCTTCGTTTCCTGGGCATTTTTTCAAATAATCTGGACGAATTTTTCCGGGTACGGGTGGCAACACTCAAGCGCATGGTCGAATTCCGCGCCAAGGCAAAAGCCACTATGCACCTGGAGGCCGAGCCTCAAAAAATTCTTGATGAGATCCAGATGACCGTTCTGAACCAGCAAAGCGAATTTAACCGCATCTGGGAAGACATGCAGGAGGAGCTAAGAAAGGAAAAGATTTTCCTGGTCACGGAAAAAGAATTGAACCCCGATCAACAGGAGTTTGTGCCCCGGTATTATGATGAAGAAGTGAGCCAGAGCGTAATTCCCCTGATGATAGAAAGCATCCCTGACTTTCCTTACCTGCGAGACAAGTCAATTTACCTGGCCGTGGTGATGTGGAGAAAACAGGCACCGCTGAAAAAAAAATATGCATTGATCGAGATCCCGAGCCGCGTGCTTGGAAGATTTATCCAGTTGCCCTCTCCAAATGGTGAGCATCATATTATTTTGCTCGAAGATGTTATCCGCTTTAACCTCCCGGAAATTTTTTATTATTTCGGATATGATCAATTCAGTGCGCATGTTTTTAAGGTAACGCGGGATGCGGAAATTGATATTGATAATGACGTCTCCACTTCCCTTATTCAAAAAATTGAAAAAGGATTAAAGAACCGGAGAAAGGGAAAGCCGGTTCGTTTTGTTTACGACAGGGAAATGGACCCTGCCCTTCTTGAATATTTGATCCGCCGCATGAATCTTACCAAACGCGACAATCTTATTCCCGGTGGAAGGATCCACAACTTTCGTCATTTCATGGATTTTCCTGAAAACGTTTTTG
>VBAQ01000022.1:11250-12960 GCA_005883765.1 Bacteroidota bacterium | reverse complement strand
CTGAGCGGAACACCCATTACGATCGAAGAAGATGACAAGTATTTCACCGTTAAAATTCCTTTGTTATGAAAGCTGCCGCACCCCAACCTTCTCCAAAGGCGAAGGCTTATGAAAGTCCCAGGGTCAACAAGCTCATTAATTACTTAAAATTCTAAATAATGAAAGCCGTTATTATCGAAGATGAAAATCTCATCGCGCAGGAACTGCGGAACAAGATCGAAAATGTATCCGACGATGTGGACATTATCGAAGTGCTACCGAGCTTAAAAACTGCTCGCAGGTGGTTTATGTCAAATGCAGAACCTGATTTGATATTCATGGATATTCAATTATCAGATGGCGTAAGTTTTGAACTGTTTGATGCTTACCAGCTCAATTGTCCCGTGGTGTTTACCACGGCATATGATGAATATGCAGTCAGAGCCTTTAAGGTAAATGGCGTTGATTACCTGCTAAAGCCCATAGATGAAGATGAATTGAGAAAGGCAATCCTTAAATGCAGAAATATCATTGAAAGTAAGACGCAATTTCCTTCCGATATAAAACAACTGGTACAAAAGCTTTCGCAGCCGCACAGTTTGCAGGCTTTATACAAGGAGAAATTTATTGTCAATTTTCGTCATCAATGGATACCTGTCAATACAAAGGAAATTGCATGCTTTATGAAGGAGAATATTCATTACATCTTTACCTTTTCCGGAGAAAAACACATTCTCGATTTCACTACGATGGAGGAAATTGAAGAATTGCTGGATCCTCAAAAATTTTATCGTGCAAACAGGCAATTTATCGTACATATCGATGCAATCCAAAGCGTGACGCCCCACGAAAATCAAAAGCTTTCCTTGGCACTTAGAGCTCCTTTAAAATTGACAGTTGATGTAAGCAGGGAAAAAGCTCCTGCGTTCAAGAAATGGTTTGATCGCTAAAAATTTCTATTTTCTTTTACCCAATCACGTATGTAATCAACGATCTCAGAAGTGGGTGCTCCCGGTGCAAACAATTTTCCAATACCCATCGATCGCAGTTTTTTCATGTCTTCGTCAGGAATAATGCCACCACCTGTCAGCAGTACATCATCCATTTTTTTTTCTTTCATCAGTTGCCAAACTTTTGGCAATACTGTCATATGCGCACCGGAGAGAATACTAATCCCAATGGCGTCGACATCCTCCTGCAGGGCGGCATTCACCACCATCTCAGGGGTTTGCCGAAGGCCGGTGTAGATCACCTCCATCCCGGCATCGCGAAGAGCAGTGGCAATTACTTTGGCGCCGCGGTCATGACCATCCAATCCAACCTTGGCAACAAGTACACGAATGGGCCGATTTAATTCATTGGGCATAGCATCTGTTTCATCCTATCAAAAATAATGCGATTTAAACTAGCAGGAGAAAGTTGATGGCAGTATCAGGCCAACCACAAAAGTTTAATTTTTTTATAACTAGTAATTAAATTGGGCCCTATCCTTTGCGATTTTCTCTTTGAACATTTGATTAAAGGCATCGTTCGCACCCTTTAGAGTAATAATAAGATCTCCTCGTTCCCTTGCATAAGGAGAGACAATGCTATCATTCAAAACGGCCGCAGAAAAATCTTTTATGAATGAATGTTCCATTTCGTGCTGATCATCCGTTAAGAGAACTATGTTAACCAGGCGGCTGGTGTCGGGAAGCCAATACAAAAAGCTTGCGTTATCACTGTATGCTT
>VBAQ01000022.1:3281-11203 GCA_005883765.1 Bacteroidota bacterium | reverse complement strand
ACTGCGCCTGCCTGGCCATAATTGTCACAAAACAAAATGGTTTGCTTTTGTTCATTGCTGTCAAGCGCATGGTATGCAGCGGCCATTTTTTCTGCCATCTCCTTCCATCCAAGCATGTCAGAAAAATCCTGGGGTAAGGGATGATGCTTCAGGTCTTCCCATTTCACCAGGTCTGTCTTGGACAATTTCATTGCCTCATAATACTTCTCTAGTTTTTCCGGCCCTGCTGTCGGTAGCGCAGCGGGTACAAGTGGCACTCCGATAAGAAAAATGATAGCAACAAAGACATATCTCAAGTATGTCCTTCGTTCCGATGTGAACCGCTCGAGATGAAAAGCGCCCAGCGCAAACAGAAGAGGATATGCGCCAATCGAATAATAATTTTTCCCCTGCAATACAATCAATAATACAATTAGAAAAATATAACCCCATGCGGCAAACCGAAACAGTTTGCCGTTTCGTGTAAATGCGGCAAACCACAGGCCAGCGATCCACAAAAACACGCAGGGCAGGTTCATCAATATTTGGTCAATAAGAAAACCCGGTGTGTCTACATATTGCAGTTGGTATTTCTGCAGTTCCTTCATGTGAAAAACTACGGGCAAATGATTTTGAACTTGCCAAAAAAGATTGGGTAGGAAAATGATCAAGCCAACAAGAGCGGCAAAACAGAAATGCCTGTTGAGCAAAATTTTCCTCTGCGGTGTAAGTAACAACCCAGCCACCATGCTTAGAATGAAAAACGCTACCGAATATTTACTCATCATACCCAGGCCGGCACTGATTCCAAATATGTAAAGCCATTTTATTTTCTCAGTGCGGATATATTTTATAATGCTGTACGCAAGCATCGTCCAAAAAAATACTTCCAGGAAATTTGGCTGGAAAAGAAAATGAATACGTAAGAAAACGCCAAAAATAAAAGGAAGAAACAAGAGAAATAATGCGTAAGATTTTCCGCCAAGAGACAGAACAATGTTGCCTGCAACAATAAAAGTGAGTGATCCGAATAAAGATGGCCAAAATTTTATCCAGAACAATCCGTCGCCGAACAAATTGGTAAGCCAGGCAAACAGGGAGAGCAATGGTGGCACCTCCATATAGCCCCATGCAAGGTGATTGCCCTCGGCCAGGTAAAGAAACTCATCCCGGTGAGGCTCATAGACTGATGATTGCAAAATAAAGGGCAAAAGGAATTTAATGCTCGCAAGGGCAAGTAAGGTCCAGTAGGGGCTGGTTTGCTTCATCTGCCGAAAGTAAGTTTTGATTTCATAAATTCACAAAATGCAATTCAGGAAATTTGGCAATACTGATTTGCTCGTTAGCGAAATTGGATTTGGCGCATGGGCGATTGGCGGCGGTGCAACCATTGGCACTACATCAATTGGCTGGGGAGATGCAAATGACGTCGTTTCGAAAGAGGCCATCCATGCAGCGCTGAATGCCGGGATCAATTTTTTTGACACGGCTGATATCTATGGTCTGGGTCATTCTGAAAAGATCCTGGGTGAAACGATCGGCCACAATTCAAATGTAATTGTAGCAACTAAGGTGGGTAACGTGGGCAGGAATGATCAGTTCACCGTTGACTACTCCAGGCAGTATATTCTTGAGGCGTGTGAACAAAGTTTGAAAAGATTGAAAAGAGAAATAATTGATTACTACCAACTACATACTGCGCGACTCAGCCAGTTGCACGAAGGCGACTGTATTGAAGCCATGCAAAGATTGGAGAGCCAGGGAAAGATCCGTTATTGGGGATTGTCGCTAAATACATTCGATCCGTTTCCAGAGGCCGACTACTTAATGAATGAAAACCTGGGAAATGGATTTCAATTAGTCTTAAATATTTTAAATCAAAAAGCTTTGGCGATCCTTCGGACGGCAAATGAAAAAGGCTATGGCGTTATTGCTCGCATGCCTCTTCAATTTGGGCTGCTAACCGGAAAGTTCAATCCCGACTCAAAATTTCCTGCAAATGATCATCGGAGAAATCGGTTGACAGCAGAAGTGATCTCAAAGTCATCCGAAGCACTGAAACCCGTTTGGCAATTGTGCGATAAATATAAGATCACAAAAGTTCAACTTGGCCTGAGTTATGTTTTGAGTTATCGCCAGGTGTCAACTGTGATTCCCGGCATCCGAACGCCAGAACATGTTCAGCAAAATACAAGCGGTCTTGTCAAACTCGAGTTTGAAGACCTGAAAATGATTGAACAGCTGGGAAAGACAGATTTTGTACCGGTACTGGAATTAATTCAGCAACAGGGTTAGTCAAATGCTACGATTGCCTTGTGAACTCTTTGAATAGTTTGTTCTTTACCAAGTACCGCGGCGATATCGAAAACAGGAGGCCCAAATTTACCGCCAACCAACATGATTCGAAATGGCAGTTGCAACTCACCAGGTTTCATATCCTGCATCATAGCCAATTTTTTAAAACCATCCTCAATAAAGGCGGACTCCCAAGGGTCGGTTGCTTTCATTTCCTCGACAAATAGATCAAAAAATCTTTTTTTACCTCCACTCCATTTCGGCTTCACGGCGTTGAGATCGTATTCGGCTGGCGACTTAAAAAAGAAGTGAGACTGATCATAAAAATCCGTCAGTAAAATGCAGCGGTCTTTTACCAATGCAATTACTTTATCAAGATAATCCTTCCCGATGCCGGCAATATTGTTGTCAGCAAGTATCTTGTCAATCCGCAATCTAAATTCGTCAATCGTCAATCGTTTGATCCATTCATGATTGAACCACTTCGCTTTTTCGTAATCGAACTTGGCCCCGCCGCTGTGTACGCGTTCAATCGAAAATTTTTTTATTAGTTCTTCTTTTGTGAAAATTTCCTGCTCGGTGCCGTCATTCCATCCAAGCAGGGCAAGAAAGTTGATGAATGCCTCGGGCAAAAATCCCTTTTCCCTGAAACCCGCTATTAGTTCACCTGTCTTAGGGTCGGTCCAGTTCATGGCAAAAACAGGAAAACCATATTTCAATGCATCCCGCTTGCTCAGTTTTCCATTTGGTCCAAGGATCAATGGTAAATGAGCCCACTTCGGCATATGTTTTTCCCATCCTAAATATTTCCACAAAAGCAAATGAACCGGCGCACTCGGCAACCATTCTTCTCCCCGAAAAACATGGCTGATCTCCATTAAATGATCGTCAACTACCACGGCAAGATGATATGTTGGCATCCCATCGGCTTTCAATAGAACTTTGTCGTCTAAGGTATCGGTATTAAAATGAATTTCGCCCCGAATTACATCATTCAAGAAAACGGTTTCATTTTCCGGCATCTTGATTCGGATTACATGCTGTATTCCGGCATCCAGCAGTTTTTTTGTCTCATCCATTGTCAACGTCAAAGAATTCCGCATCTTCCTTCGGATGCTGTGATCGTATTGAGGAGAAGGGTTTGCCTCTGTTTTAAGATCCTGTCTCATTTTTTCTAACTCCTCGGCCGTATCAAAAGCATAATAAGCAAAGCCATCTTTGACCAACTGCTCTCCATATTCACCGTAGATCTCTTTTCTTTCACTTTGCCTGTATGGGCCGTACTCACCTCCATGCAATGAACTTTCATCCGCCTCCAGGCCGCACCATTTCAAACAGTCAAAAATATATTCCTCTGCTCCTTTTACATAGCGGTTTTGATCTGTGTCTTCGATGCGCAAAATAAAATCTCCGCCGTGGTTTTTAGCAAATAGATAATTGTACAAAACTGTCCTGACTCCGCCGATATGAAGTCCGCCCGTAGGACTTGGAGCAAATCGTACACGAACTTTTTTCATGAGGGAGCAAAGATAAGAAGGCAGAAGGCACAAGGCGCAAGGCACAAGGCACAGGCGTCAAGGCACAAGGGTGCAAGGCCTGGATTACAGCAAGGCGTTCTCTAAATTCTTGTACCTTGCTTCTTGTACCTTGTACCTTGTATGAGATATTTTGTAAAAACGCCGTGGTGGATCAAAAAAATATTGCCCTCCTATATATGGAGCATTCCAACCAGAGAAAAAGTTCTTTATCTCACATTTGATGATGGCCCGCATCCTGAAATAACACCATTCGTGTTGAGGGAACTAAAAAAATACAACGCGTCGGCTACTTTTTTTTGCGTCGGAAAAAACGTTTTGGCCTTTCCTGAAGTTTACAAGCAGATTTTGGATGAAGGGCACTCGGTGGGCAATCACACGCAAAATCATCTCAACGGATGGAAGACTCCAAATGATGTTTACCTGAAAGATGTTGCTGAAGCAGCCAATCATATCGACTCAAATTTGTTTCGTCCTCCTTATGGCAAGATCACGTTGTTTCAGTTGAAAAATTTATCTGCTGCATTGAAAGGCAGAAGAGCGAGAGTGATCATGTGGGATGTGCTAAGTGCAGATTTCGATGCGGAAATTACGGAAGAAAGGTCTTTGCAATTCGTAATTTTCCGATGTTCTCCCGGATCGATCATCGTGTTTCATGACAGTGAAAAAGCATCCAGGAAATTAAATTATGTTCTGCCAAAAGTTCTTCACCATTTCACTGACCAGGGTTTCAAATTTCTTTCATTAGAAACAAATTAACCATCAAAATTTTTTGGAAAAATAATGTGAGGCTTCCTACAAATAGTTAGGGCCTGGGTAGAAACCCTGGCCCGTTTTTAATCCGTACCCTATGAAAACTGGTTTAAAGGTAAAATTATTTTTGAATTATCTCAAAGTAATTTCGTGAGGTTTATTGTTCACCGTAAGGAGTGCACGGTTGTCGCAAGTTCCATTTAAATACCCGTAGTCAAGGGTCCCGACCCATTGGGAACTTGAGGAGAGATTTAACCTCGCAATGGTGACCGTTCCGTCTGATATCCAACGACAAGCGAATTTTTTTACCAGGGGTTTAGTGATCTTGGCTTCCCATCCCACCGCCAGATCGCTCCTCTTGACTTTACCCGAGGCATAGCCATCGACCGTAAAAACATCGTCAATGGGGCTAGTTGTCAGGTTGCCATAAATCCGGGTTACGACCTTGCGACTGTGCCACTCGCTGTAACTGCCATTTGGCTTAGCAAGTTTTGCGTCAATTTCGACGGTGAACTGTAATTTATCGGTGGAACCCGTATTTGATATTTTGAGTGTGGTAGCGTTATCAAAGTGTATGCTGTCTATATAAAAATCTTCAAAGTTAGTAGTGGCAACTGCACCCGGATAAAGTAAACGGCTTGAATACGCAATTATAATCTTACCCTTGCGCCAGTGACCGTCATTTGCCACGCAGCCTGTGGTTCCGAAGTCAAGAGTGATCTTGATTGGAAAAGTATTGGCTGTGGTTTCAATGGTTGTATGAAGGCAAGATGGCAATAGAAGGGTGTTGTCTACACGGCCATCTGCATCGCTGTACCCATAATTGGTTGCCATAGTCCGACCGAAGATCCCCGTGCTGCCTATGGCCACATCCTTGTTTACTCCTACTACGTCATCGAAAACTCCATTAAATACATCCTCAGACTCCGCGTCAGATTGCGTGGCAGCAACATTAGCTTGCTCTTCATCCTGCGGGGTCAGGGTGTCGCTGGTTTCTTTTTTACACGAAAAAATAATGAGGATAGCAGTTAGGAAGACGGCAGTTGATAAACGGGTTGGGGTACTGATCTTCATAAACTATAGTTTTTATAAATATTATCTAACGGTATTAAGATTGACTTTATTGGAAAAAGTTTAACTGTTTGTTAGAAATTTTTATAGAGTTTTGCCTGATAATGAACCTGATAGATACCCATTGCCACATTTATGCCTCAGAATTTGATGTAGATCGCTCAGCTATGTTCGCCAGGGCCGAAGATGAAGGTATTACAAAAATGCTTATGCCTGCCATTGATGCCTCCACGCACGAGCACATGATTCAGCTGGAACGAGAATTTCCTGACAAATGCCGGGCTATGATGGGGCTGCATCCTGGCTCGGTAAAAGAAAATTACCTGGAAGAATTGCGAATCGTTGAAGAATGGTTTGAAAAGCGACCCTTCGTCGCGGTAGGCGAAACAGGACTCGATTTTTATTGGGACCTGACCTATTCAAAAGAACAATACAAGGTATTTCAGCAGCAGATCGAATGGGCGGCTCAGTTTGACATTCCGGTGGTGATTCACTCCCGCAATTCTATCGACGAATGTATCGGCATGATCGCCGAAAATCAAAAAGGGAATTTGAAGGGAATATTTCATTGCTTTTCGGGCTCGGTTGAACAAGCCAAAAAAATCATTGATCTGAACTTTTATTTGGGAATTGGTGGAGTGCTTACGTTCAAGAAATCAGGGCTAGACTGCGTAGTGGAACAGTTGGATCTGGGGAACATTGTTTTGGAAACTGATGCTCCTTACCTGGCGCCCGTGCCGTTTCGTGGGAAAAGAAATGAGTGTAGCTACGTAAAATACGTCGCCGCAAAACTCGCCGAAATAAAGAAAATGACTATTGACGAAATTGCAAATATTACCACGCAGAATGCTATAAAGCTCTTCAATTTGTGAGTGGATATTTGTGATCAACTTCATTATAAAGAATGGTACAAAAAACAAGCGGTACGCTTAGTTGTATACCGCTTGCATGAAGGGTGAATGATAACTGAGCAAAGCGACGTCACTGGTTTTTTCAGTAACTTTTTCTACTGTGTTGTGCTTTTGTTCAGTCGTTCCCTTGTCATCTCTTGTTAATTCAGTGAACATAATTACAGGAAGTGTTGCCAGTATGATTATGAACCTGATTGTGAATCTTAATTTTTCCATTTTTTAAAGTTTTAATCGTTATTGAATAAGACAACACAAAGATGCTACAGGTTACAGCCTGGGAAAAGTGTAATGGTAATGAACTGAATTGTTCAGTGCATGAACTGACGGCTACGACGTGCGAATGCAAACCAGATGAATGGTGAAATTGTGGGGTCTCTTGGTATCCCCGCTTGAACAAGGGAGCTATTACTGTTTATTTCGTATTTTAATTGTCCAATTCATCCTGGGGAAATAACAATTTATAGGCTAAATCAGCAACTCGTAATGCAGTCCGGAATATTGTGAGGTCGAACCATTAATTTAGATTGAAATTGAAGCATGAACGACGCTTCCACCCAGATAAGACCGTTTTCTTATTCTAAAAAAGAGGGGCTGATTGCCGCCATTTTTTTACCTCCATTTGCCTTTTTGCTCAACTTTGTCATGTTTGGGAACAGGTACTTCTCCAGCCTGAAGAATTTTTTTCTTGCAACGATTCTTACACTTGCCATTCTCCTGCTCACTTATATTAGTTGCGGAATGGTTGCAATTGTTTTGAACAACCGTTATCCAAAGTATAGCCAGACATTTAAGAGAATTACAATTGGCGTGTTGGCCTATGTGGCTATCATGGTCGCTGCTATCAGCGTCATATTTTGGGGTTATGATTATATAGATTTCCTGGGCTACCAGCTCAACATGAATCAATATGCCTGGAGCCTGATCATAGGCGCGTTTTTAAACATACTTGCCACCAGCCTAAATGAAGGAGCGGCATTTTATGAAAAATGGAGAAAAATGGTGGACGAAGCCGAAAATCTGAAAAAAGAAAACTTGCAAAGTCAATTGGAAGGATTGAAGGGGCAGGTGAATCCCCATTTCTTATTTAATAGCTTGAATTCGTTGTCGTCGCTGATCAGTGAAGATCCTGAGAAGGCGGAAAAATTTTTGGATGAGATGAGCAAAGTGTATCGCTATCTATTGCGTACAAATGAAGAAGGGCTTACTACATTGGATTCAGAAATGCAGTTTATTCAATCTTATTTTCATATGCTAAAGACCAGGTATGGTGATGGGCTTGATATGGAGACAAAGATCGATGAGCATTACATGGGTTATCAATTACCGCCTCTGACTTTGCAGATGCTGATAGAAAATGCTGTAAAACACAACATGATTT
>VBAQ01000022.1:0-3072 GCA_005883765.1 Bacteroidota bacterium | reverse complement strand
AGTTTTCCTTCAATTCATCTGCAAAAACCAACAACTCATGCAAAATGAAATGCAAATCATTGAAAGCTGGATGTTGACGCTGGTGCAGAAGGAGTAATTTACACGATAAAATAAACAGAGCTTATATGAAAGTTTTTATTGTTGAAGATGAGGAGCTGGCGGTAAAAAAACTCCGCAAGACCCTAGAGTCAGTTGATAGCGCTGCCCAGGTTGTGGGAGTGGCGGATAGTATTCGCTCCTCGGTAAACTGGTTGCAAAATAATCCTGCTCCAGACCTGATCTTAATGGATATTGAACTCTGCGATGGTCAGAGTTTTGAGATCTTTGACAAAGTGGATGTAAAAAGCACGGTCATCTTCACCACCTCGTATGATGAGTATGCGTTAAAAGCCTTTAAGGTAAATAGTGTCGATTACTTACTGAAGCCTGTCCAGAAAGAAGACCTGCAGGCAGCACTTGCCAAGCTGCAAAATATGAAGACCATCTACGGAGGACAAAATGAGGCTGCTCCACTCAACTTCGAAAACCTGGTAAAGGAGTTACAGTCGAAATTACAGCCGAAAGGATTTCGCAAACGCTTTCTTGTAAAACATGCGCAGAAACTTGTGAGTGTTGACGTTGACGAGATAGCCTACTTCTACAGTGACGGAAGGTTGAATTTTTTCAAAACCTATGATAACAGAAAGTTCGTCGTCGACTACACCATGGATGAGCTGGAAGACATGCTGGATCCAGGCAGATATTTCCGGATCAGCCGATCATTCTATGTCTCCATTACCAGCATTGACCAGATACATGATTATTTTGGAAATCGTTTATTACTTCGTCTGAAACCTGCTGTCGACAAAGAATCGATAGTAAGCCGCGAAAAAGTGACTGATTTTAAATTATGGATGGGAAAGTGAGTGGGAGTTCTGAGTCGGGAGTCCGGAGTCTGGAGTTCTGAAAGGAGAGTCAAGGGACTCTGAACTCATAACTCTGAACTCGCAACTCTCTTACACCGGCATTTCCAATTTTACAATTGTTCCTGTATTTTCTTCTGATTCTATGTGGAGCAAGGCCTTTATATCCGCCGCTCTGCGTCTCATATCGTTCATTCCTCTTCCCAGCGCGGCTTTGTTTATATCAAATCCTCTACCATCATCTTCAATCAGGAGAAAAAACTTTGAGTTTTTAAGTCGAAGGCTAACCTGTATATGCTTAGCGATCGAGTGTTTTGCGGCATTCATAATGGCTTCTTTAAAAACCGATAATAACTCATACCTGTGCGCCATGTCAAGATGGAGATCGGCCGCGCCTTCATCGATATCAAACATGATATCGATGTCGTGGAGGCTCTCTATTTCGACGGCAAAACTTTTCATCCTGTCAATTGTGTTCAACATCGTATCGTTTTTCGGATCGATGCTCCAAACCATGTCATACATGGCCTGTACCATTCGGTTGCTTGTTTCGCTGATCTGCGCGATGTACTCTTTCGTACGCTCCTTGTCGGTGTCCACCTTTGTTTTTGCCAGCTCACTCGAAATATTGATGCTGCTTAGTGAATTACTCATATCTTCCGTGAGGCTCGTTGCAATTCTCGTTCTAATACTTTCAGTGGCCCTGACTTTTTGCATGCGTTGCTTGTCAACCCAAAATAAAAGGGCTACGAACACAAAAACGGCAAGGCCGAGGAACCACCACGTTTTCCAGAATGGCGGATTTACTTTTATGACAAGTTTTGTAACGTTGTGAGACGGGTTTCCTTCTGCGTCCTGGCTTGTGACCATGAATGTATATTGGCCCGGCGGCAGGTAGGAATATATGGCCTGGTTAAATTGATCAGCTCTTTTCCATTCCTTGTCTATTCCCTCCAGCTTATATTTGATTATGTAAGTTCCACAGTAACTAAGTCCTGAAAATGCAATGGTAATGGAATTATTTTTAGGTGTAAGCTCAATCCTATTGAGCTTAACCAGGGAATCAACCAGCAGCGATTCATTCATCAACTTAAAACCCGCGATCGCTACGTCAGGGGCAGGTTCGTTGATACGAACTTGCATCGGATCAAATACTACAAATTGATTGTCTGCCCCAAATATTATTTTACCATCTGGCAACGTATACGAGGCGGCAACGATAAAAAGGTCATTCGCTATCCCATCAACTCTGTCAAAGTGAACAAAAATTTTGCTCCTTGGATTTAACCGGAAAATGCCATTTGTCGTGGAGATCCAGAGGTAACCGTTCTTGTCTTTTTCCATCGCAGAAATGAGGCTGGGAATCGATTCCGGTATTTTAATGGTCGTGACGATCTTTTGCTGATTGATGTTAAATAAGTAGATCCCGTTCGCAGCGATTACCATGGTCGAATCATCATATTGCAGAATTGCAGGCACCTGGTTCCATAATAGCTTCCTTTCAGCTGGCTCATTCATTCCAAAATGAAGGATCACTTTATCATTGGCCGGGTCGATCACGAACGCTCCGTAGCCGGACGTTCCCACCCATACATTTCCTTTTTTATCGTTTATGATTTTCTGAACCTGTGTAGAAGGTATGGCCTCATATTGAGTAACAGCATCGTCACATTTTGCGTTACCTTGCCAGAATGAATCGTCGAGGCGGGCCTTTTGCACTGTCCATTTAAAAAGACCCAGGCTTTGTGTACCCATCCATAAATTTCCATACATATCCTCCACAGCTTGCCTCACTGTTCTGTTTTGCATGATACGGGGATTGTAATAAACAGACGTATGCCTGGCCTCGTTAAAGGCCAAGATCCCAGGTTGGGTGCCCATCCAGGTGACGGAGCTGTCGTGTGAATAAGACAAACTCCAGGCATAAGGAGCCATTGTTTCACTAAAACCGCGAATGTTAATGGGCCGCATGTTATAGTTGCTGTCGAAACGATACAAACCATCGCCCCATGCTCCCGCCAGCAATGTTTTATCCTTGCTTTGGATGAAAGACATCATGCTGCCATCACCGGGAGCTTTTGTTCCCCTGTTTATCTGCCTGACATTCGTAAAGAACTGCGCTGCTGGGTTGAACTCGTACAAACCATTAGTATTAGAGGCTATCCAAATA
>VBAQ01000392.1 GCA_005883765.1 Bacteroidota bacterium | reverse complement strand
TTTATTGATCTACGGGGTGTCGTCTGCAATCTCGAATAACGGCGTCGCTACAGGTACAGGCCGTTATATTTATGCACTCCAGGATATAAACACAAATATTACTGGTGCCGGTTCATACAGTAACCTGGAAATTGATTTTAGTACAACGACAACTGCCAAAACACTTACGTTAAGCAATCCTACAACTATAACCGGAACTTTATACTTAACAGAAGGAACTATTTCCAATGGAACAAATCTTACTATGTCAGCAGGAAGCGCAATCGAATTGGCTGATGGAACATTAAGTAATTCTATTTCCGCCAACAATGGTTATGATGTAGTTTACGATCCTTATTCAACATTATCACCCAAGACAACAACTAATGAGCTGACAGGATCATTGCGGAATTTCACCCTCCAAACTGGAAGCGGCTTGTCGATCAATCTCAATAGAAATTTAGTATTAACAGGTAACCTTACATTATCGAGCGGAACATTAGATCCCACAACTTCCAATTATAATGTCACTATCGGCGGTAATTATACCAACAATGCTTCACTTTTTTACCGCAACAATATTATAACGTTTAATGGCGCCAGTGCCCAAACCGTAAATGCTTCTTCATCACAATCATTTTATGATGCCGTGATCAACAATACAACAGGAGGTATCCAGCTTAATACGCCAGTTACCGTCAATCATTCTTTAACGCTGACCAATGGTATTGTTAGTTCAAGCAGTGTAAACCTTTTTTCACTTGCCGATGGTTCAACGATTACCGGCGGAAATTCATCAAGCTATATTAACGGGCCATTGAGACACACAATGGCTGCAATCTCAGGTATAGAATTTTTCCCTCTCGGAAAAAGCGGTGCCTACAGGCCAATGACATTATCAGTAACACAGCTTTCTACCGTCTCAACTAACTATACCGCAGAACTGTTGGCAGGTGCACCTCCGTCAAGAACATTGCCTTCAACGTTAACCCAGGTTTCTTCTGTCAGGTATTATACGATTACAACAAGCAATAACGGCAATCTTAGTTTTGCCACTCTTCAAATAAATTATGGAATTGATGATAATGTTACTGATCCTGCAACCTTGCGTATTGCTAAAAGTAGTGGCAGTAATTGGTTAGACATTGGAGGTGAGGGAAGTGCTTCCGGCAGCGGAAATATTACTTCTGATCCATTTAACAGTTTCAGTGATTTTGTACTGGCTACAAGCACTAATATAATTTTGCCGTTAAAATGGATTTCATTTACGGGACTCATTCAAAATGGTGTTGCTCAATTAAAATGGCAAACTGCTGATGAAACAAATACCGCTTATTTCAATATAGAAAAAAGCATCAACGGAATCGATTGGGGGGTGATAGGAGTAATTAATAGTATCAATAGCAATCTTAATAATTATTCTTTTATTGACAACAGGCCCGCCTCTGAAAATTATTACCGGATCAAATCGGTAGATGGTGATGGGAAACTAAGTTATTCAAAACTGATCCGCCTTACTACAAGCGTGGCGGAAACGATAACTGTTGCAGGCAATCCTGCGAAAGCCGGAACGATAAAATTATTAATCAGCGAAGGTTTGCTTCAGCAGGAAAAAGTGGAAGTAAAAATATTTACAGAAAGCGGGCAGTTGATTTTATCTGAACAGAAAAGACCGGCGCCATTTTTACTCATCAATGCTGATAAGCTAGTGAACGGTAGCTACATTGTGATCGCTAAAACCGGTAATGT
>VBAQ01000096.1 GCA_005883765.1 Bacteroidota bacterium | reverse complement strand
AAAGTTTTCAGCACCATCTATGGGTAAAAACTTATTTATAAGAAAAAATATAACTATGAAAAAGATATCATTCGTGCTTATGGCTTTGCCATTTGTCTTTGCCTGTAATAATGGAAGTAAAGACAGTGTAGAAAAAGCTGATTCTGCTAATGAGGCAAAAATAGATACTACACTTGCCAATGATACAACTACTTCTGCAAAAACTATGATAGGCGTCGATGCAACAACCTCAGATTTTATGGTGAAAGTCGCAGATGTAGGAATGACGGAAGTAAAACTCGGAGGAATTGCTCAGGATAAGGCTTCAAGTAAGAGAGTAAAGGATTTTGGAGAGATGATGACAAAAGATCATTCAAAGGCAGGTGAAGAATTGAAGAGCCTCGCAGGAAGAAAAAAGGTAACTCTGCCCGAAACGATTGGAGAAGATCATCAAAAGAAAATAGATGATCTGAGTAAAAAGTCAGGAAAGGATTTTGACAAGGCCTATATCGATGCCATGGTAAGTGGACATCAGTCGGCAGTAAACGATTTTGAAAAAGCTTCAAATAATACAAAGGATCCGGATGTAAAAGCATGGGTAGACAAAACATTGCCCACACTAAAAATGCATCTTGACTCAGCAAAAGCCATTCAAAAGGCATTGAAGCATTAATTATTTCAGCTGAAGAGAACTTTGGGCTATGAGCCTTGAGAGAATTCATCCTCCTTGTAGCTTATGGCTCAAAGTTTTTTTAAACCTTTATTTATGTCCAGAGAAAATAACAGCGGCTTAAGAGTAAGAAGCGTCGCATTCAGTCATGGTGGTCATATTCCGCCAAAGTATACCTGTGAAGGTGAGAACGTAAATCCTCCCCTCGAGGTCAGCGATCTGCCGGAAAATACCAAATCGCTCGCATTAGTAGTTGAAGATCCCGATGCGCCGCGTGGAGTATATGATCATTGGGTGGTATGGAACATTCCGCCAAATGAGGCGATTGCAGAAAACAGCAGACCAGGCACTAGCGGCAGGAACAGTTTTGGTAATACGGGTTATGGCGGACCTTGCCCCCCGTCCGGTTCTCATCGCTATTTTTTTAAAGTATATGCATTGGACAGCAACCTGCCCATCCAGGCAGGGTCAGATAAAAACACCCTGGAAGAGGCGATGAAGGGCCATGTGCTCGCTTCGGGGGAATTGATGGCTCATTACCAAAAGAGAAAATAACATGAAATAGTCGTGAGTTGGGATCAACATGAAACCACCTCACCATTTTTATCACTAATCCAGGTCACCACCTGCGATTATTATTGCGTGTAGGCTTTTCCCTGGCTATAGAAACCGATAGCAATTTGCCCTCAATGTCCTTTTGATCTAATTTCTTCATCGCTTCATTGCCATCTTTTTCAGATTCCATTTCCACAAATCCAAATCCACGGCTGCGACCTGTTTCCCGGTCGGTGATCACTTTGGCGGAGGTTACGTTGCCATATTCGGCAAATAATTTTCTTAGTTCTTCATCGGTAGTGTGAAAACTTAAGTTTGAAACATACAGGTTCATAAAACAATTAAATTAAAATGAATAATAAAGCGCTTGTGATCGAAGCCCAAAGAGGAAAAAGTAAAGAAGAACTACTGTTACTGAAGAGTAAAAAATTAGCTAACCATACTAAACCTTAAAAGAACAAAGATCACTGCCTGAAGATAGACCTATTCTCTGAAAGAAGTTATAATTATTCTGTTCTGGCGACGAAAATCCCTTACGTTCAACAACTTGGCTACCGTTAAATGTAAAACTCCTAAGCTAAGATTTTCTAAAGCACATTCTGTATTTATCTTCATCATTTTATTTAAGAAATAAGGGCATATATATTGTTGCATTAAAATGATGTCTAATGACGGGCCCTCTTTTGTTATTGTGATTGGTGCATCGGCAGGTGGATTAAATGCTATAGCCGAATTAGTTTCGCAATTTCCTACTGATCTAAATGCAGCCGTTTTCGTAGTGTTACATTTATCAAAGGCAGCGTTGGGAGATATTCTGGTAAACCGCATTCAAAAAAATACTTCGCTGGATTGTAAAATTGCAGAACACAACGAAGAAATAAAATCAGGACAAATTTATATAGCGCCCCCGGATGAGCACTTACTTGCAAAAGAAGATCGTATTGTTATTGGACGCGGGCCTGCCGAGAATCGTTTTCGTCCTTCCATTGATGTGTTGTTTCGTTCAGCAGCAGCCAGTCACGGTGAAAAAGTGATCGGTATTATTCTTACAGGGTTTCTAAATGATGGCACCGCAGGCATGATGGCTATTAAACAAAGCGGTGGTCATTGCATTGTTCAAGATCCGAACGAAGCGGAATATCCTGACATGCCTTTATCTGTTTTAGAAAATATAGAAGTTGATCATTGTGTTTCTTTAAAAAATATGGGTGAGGTCATCCTGGAGATCATTGATAAAGCTGAAGAAAAAGGAATTTCAGCGCCTGCCAATGTGAAAGCAGAATCAAAGCTTTCCGAAAAAGCGGCAACGGCTATTGATGAAGTGCGGAAACTCGGTGAAAAAAGCCTTTATGCCTGCCCCGACTGCGGAGGAGGTTTATGGGAAATTGAAAACCCGCCTGCTGGCAAGGCAAAGCACTATAGATGTCACATAGGACATAGTTTTTCAGAGAGTGATCTGATGCTTAAACAATCTGAAGCCACTGAACACACCCTGTGGGTAGCTGTGAGGATGATGGAAGAGAGAAAATTATTGCTCCAGAAATTTGCAAAGGAAAATGATGAAAAGGGATTGCAAAGACTAAGCGCTGAATATAACCACCGGGCAAAAGATCTGCAGCAGCATATTCTAAAATTAAAAGAGCTATTGTTCGCTATTCACAAGGACTGACAGGGATTACTTACTTTTTTAATGTAACATTAAACCAACGCATTGACTAATAATTGCGTACCTTCCCTACCCCGCATTGTTCCAAGCCATTGAAGCATGAAAACGACTAACAGTATAACGAAGAAAGCAGCACCATCACCAAAAAAGAAGCCGGCTGAAAAAACTCCTGCAAGAAGGAATTCTGCAAAAACCGCTCAATCAAAAAGGAAAAAATCGATACCGGACAAGAAATTATTCCCTGTTGTAGCGATTGGTGCCTCTGCCGGCGGTATTGAAGCCATTTCGGCCTTGCTGGAAAACTTACCTCCAAATCTCGGAATGGCCTATGTCATTATTCAGCATCTGGCGCCGAATCATGAAAGTATTTTACCGGAGATCCTTGAAAGAAAAACCAAAATGCCGGTTCACCAGGTGGATGATGAAATGCACATTGCAGCGGATAATATCTATGTGATCCCTCCCAATACATACATGAGCATTGAAGACAGCAGGCTGAAACTTTCTCCGCGGATCAAAACTGATGGCAGCTTCCATTCCATCGATTTCTTTTTACACTCGCTGGCTTTAGCCTACAAAAATAGAGCAATAGCCATTATACTTTCCGGGATTGCTACAGATGGCACGGTCGGAATTCAATCCGTAAAAGCAGAAGGCGGCGTTACGTTTGCACAAAATGCATCGGCAAAGTTCCAGGGCATGCCAAAAAGTGCCGCTGATTCCGGCTTTATTGATTTTATTCTCTCGCCGACAGATATAGCAAAACAACTGAAGGCATTCCCTAAGATCATTTACACAATTTCTGCTACCAATAAAGAGACACTAAAGATCAGCGAACCCGAATTAAAAAAGATCTATTTCCTGCTGCACAATAAGCGTGGCGTTGATTTTTCTCATTATAAACTTTCTACTATCTCCCGCCGGATCCTAAGGCGGATGGTGCTTAACAGGATAGCAAAAACAGAAGAATATATCAAGCTTCTTCACCAAAATACTGACGAGCTCGACCTTTTGTACAGAGATCTCCTGATCAGTGTGACCAGTTTTTTTCGTGATGCGGATTCTTATGCAACGCTCACAAAAAAAATATTCCCTGCCTTAATGAAAGAGCGCAAGCCGAATGATCCCGTACGTATCTGGATACCGGCCTGTTCAAGCGGCGAGGAAGCCTATTCCACCGCGATCTGCCTTTTTGAATATCTCGGGAATAAAGCCCTCGCTACGCCGATACAGATATTTGCCACTGATCTTAGTGACGCAGCTATTGAAAGAGCAAGAACAGGTATTTATTCAAAAGGCGCGATGGAAAATATTTCTTCAAACCGGCTAAAAAAATATTTTGTAAAAATTGATGGAAGCTACCAGGTTTCCAAGCCGATAAGAGATGTTTGCATTTTTGCAACTCATAACCTGTTGAATGATCCTCCTTTTTCAAGAATGGACCTGATCAGCTGCCAGAATGTAATGATCTACCTGGAAACAAATCCTCAAAGAAAAATATTACAGGCCTTTCACTATGCACTAAGACCTTCAGGTCACCTGTTGCTGGGAAAATCCGAGACCATCGGAAATTCCTCGGAGTTATTTACACAGGTTGGCAGAGATCATAAGATCTACATCAAAAAAAACACGGATGCAAATTCCACTTTTGATTTTTCAATGCGTAGTTATTATCCCCAAAAAAATATCAGGGAAAATAAAAAGGTCGCTGTACAGGAAATTGCCGATGTGAATATTGATAAGGAGACGGAAAAGGTTTTACTATCCCGTTACACACCTGCCAGTGTTGTAGTAGACAAAGACCTGCATATACAACGTTTTCTTGGTGCTACCAGTCAATTTCTTCAGCCTGTATCAGGCAAGGCCAGCCTGCATCTTTTAAAAATGGTTAGAGATGAACTGGTTTTTGACCTGCGAACTCTTTTACATCGTGCAAAAAAAGAGAATAGGCCGATGAAAAAAGAAGGTGTCATTTTTTCAGACAATGGCCAGTCAAAAGAATTAAATCTCGAGGTGACACCCGTTAAGTCGACCGCACGTGATAATTATTACCTTATTGTATTTAAAGAAATAAAACCTTCGACATTATTTACGCCAGAGCGCAAAGAGAATCGGGACAATAAAAAAGATTCGAAAGATAAACAGATAATGAGGCTGAAGCAGCAATTAGGTGAAGCCAGGGAGCAAATGAAAATAATGAGCGAGGAATTTGAAGCCACAAGAGAAGAATTGCAATCATCCAGCGAAGAGGTTCTTTCATCTAACGAAGAATTGCAGAGCATTAATGAAGAGATCGAAACTTCAAAAGAAGAGTTACAGTCGTCAAATGAAGAACTTAACACTATTAACGAGGAATTGCAACGCCGTAATAACGAGTTGAAAGAATCTGTTGATTATGCGCAAGCCATTGTACAAACCATTGATGAACCCCTTGTTCTTTTAAGTACTGATATGCGCATAAGGATGGCCAATGGAGCTTTCTTTAAAATTTTTAAAACAAGAGATGACGAAGTGGAGGGATTAGATTTTTTTGAGATCAGCAATTATCAGTGGGACATACCGGAACTAAGGAACAGGGTCAGTGAACTTTTTTCCAGGGGTAAGAATTTTGAGCAATTTGAACTCCAGCACTCATTCCCACTGTTGGGTGAAAGGGTACTCAGGGTAAATGGGACACGCATAAATAGAGATGATCCTAAAAAAAATGGTGTGTTGCTGGTACTGGAAGATATCACACAGCGCAAAAAATCTGAATGGCAGTTGAAAGAAAATGAAGAACGTTTCAGGCTTCTTGTTCAGAATGCGTCTGACATTATTAGTATTTTTTCAGCAGACGGAACTATTTTTTATGAAAGCGAATCTGTCGAACGAGTATTGGGTTACACTCCTGATGAAAGAATAGGAAAAAATATTTTTAAAGACCCGATCATTCACCCCGATGATCTAAAGATAAAAGTAAATGCCTTTAAGCAGGCATTATCCAGTACCAATGTGATGGTAAAAGCAGGATTCCGCCTGATGCATAAGGATGGAAACTATCGGAATATAGAAGCCGTGTACGTCAATATGCTGGCCGAACCCCGTATAGCTGGCATTGTGGCCAACTATCATGATGTTACCGAACAAAGAAAACTGGAACAGCACAGGGAAGAATTTATTAGCATTGCCAGTCATGAGTTAAGAACGCCGGTTACCAGCCTGAAAGGTTACGTGCAGATTATGCAGGATATGTTTTCTACTACAGATGATGTGATGGCAATGGAGATAATTCAGAAACTCAACCTCCAGGTTGATAGGCTTAACAACCTGATAAAAGACCTGCTCGATATAACCAGGATCAGGCAGGGTCAGTTGGAGCTCAGGGAAAGCAGTTTTCACATTGATACACTCATTAATGAGACAGTGGCAGAAATGCAACTGGGCACTAAAAAACATTTGATCTTGAGTGATCTGAATATAGGAAAAAAAATTACCGCAGATAGAGAAAGAATAGGCCAGGTGTTGAATAATCTTCTTTCCAATGCGATAAAATATTCGCCCGATGCCGATAAAATAATTGTTACGTCCAAATCTATTGAGGAAAATATTACCGTTTGTGTGCAGGACTTCGGGATCGGGATCAGGGCTGATGTGCAAAAAAAGATCTTTGACCGTTTTTTTAGATTGCATGATAAAACACATAGTTATCCCGGACTAGGCTTGGGACTCTATATTGCTTCTGAGATTGTTAAACATCACGGCGGAAGCCTGGATGTAAAAAGTAAACCAGGCAAGGGTTCCATTTTTTGTTTTACTATTCCGTTAAGATATTCACCCGCCGCTTATGAGTATTAAGATTAAATTTTTATTCAATGGCCCAGGATTTGTTAAAATAAGATAATGGCTCAAACAATTTGTGTAATAGAAGATGATGAAAGCATTCAGGATGTATTGAGGATCATTTTAAAAAGAGCCGGTTACGAAACGACAATATTTCCCGATGGTAGCGCCATTTTTGAAAATAATTACGGTACTCCTGATCTTTTTTTGATAGATAAGCAACTCCCCGGTGCTGATGGTCTTACCATTTGCTCTTATCTGAAAAATAGCAAGAGAACAAAAGAAATTCCCGTTGTTATGATGTCTGCCTATCCGAATGTTGAGCAACTTTCAATTTTGGCGGGCGCCAATGGTTTTATCGAAAAGCCTTTTGAAGTGAAAACTCTTGTTTCAACTATTCAAACGCATGTCCAAAACCACCATTCTAAGCGAATTCATGCTTAGAGTTTTTCTCATTGATAGTTTGTAAAAGAAGTGTTGATTTTTTCAGGGCTTTAATACTGTGTTGTACATTGGGATGAAATATCATCATTTCTCCTTGCTTCATATCGGCATCACCATCAGGCGTAGAAACGCTGATCTTTCCATCCAGTACCTGCACCTGGAATAACCCATCAACCGAATTCTCATCGATTGCTGCATCTTTATGGAGGCAGGTCAATACTGTGGTCAGATTATCCGTTTTAAATACGGTTATTCCGTTACGATCACTTTCTTCCCAGGCTTTTTCATCTTTAATTTGTCTTGTAAACTCTTCAAGATCCATGAACACATAGGGAGCGTCAAGAACCCTGTCTCCTTCGGGCCGAAGTTGGGTGGCCTCATTACGTTTTATTTCCATAAATGTTTTCTTTTTCTTGTGCAAGAACTATACCCTTGGCTAGCGGCCTTAGGTTTTACACTGAAACTCCAGACTCTGAACTCCCGACTCTGAACTCCAGACTCCGAACTCTAAACTCCGGCCCAACTCTTGTTTTAGATTAACTTTGTGAAAAACTTTTCAGACTTTCTCAAGTTGTTATGAAACTGTAGCATACGAATTGCTGCAAAAAAGCAATTATGAAAATGAAGTTTGTCAAAAACATACAATTTACCAGGACCATTAAAGCAGACAACCGCTTGCGTGAATTC
>VBAQ01000095.1:7568-11077 GCA_005883765.1 Bacteroidota bacterium | reverse complement strand
GACCTTAACAAAATACTTTCCTACAAAGGAAGACTTGATCTGTTTTCAAACTATCAGCACCGTCCGCAGAATGTAGATCTGTACATGTCGAATATTTTTGCAGCCAAGCTTTCAAAATGGCTAACTGCCAACTGGAATTTCGACTTGCTTTATGATGACGACGTAAAACTTTTTGGCAAGAACAACAGATCCCCCGCGCTGCAGGTGAAGTCTTTGATCGGAGTGGGCGTGTTGATAAAATTGAAACAATGAAGAAGAGTTTATTTCTGCGACGCAGCATGTTATTGTGAGCAAGTGCATTGACTGCGGGGTTCATACCAAGTTTCTGAAATAATGAGGTTGAGCTATGGCTCTTACATGAGTCTCGTTATTAAGCTTGCTGGGAAAAATCCTGATAATTCAATTTTTATCATTACCTTTTTCATCCTTTCTTCCCCTATTTATACTTTGCCCTCTATTTTTTAACATTTAAAGCCACATTTATGCGAACAAAAACTATTTCCATTTTTGAAGTTGCCGGCAGTATTTTTTTATTGATCTTTCTTACCGGTTTCCAGGCGAAATTAAAAGCGCAAGATGATCGTTCCATTACGGTTTATCAATACCGTCGTGTGCCGGATAATAAGATTGATGAGTTTATAAAACGTGAGACAACTTACTGGAGCAAGGTAGCGGAGAAAGCAGTAAAGGATAAGACGATGACTTTCTGGGCACTCCTTGAAAAGCAAGGCGGCTACGACATGCCTAACTCATCAAATTTTTTATTCATTAACACTTTTCCCGATATTGGTAAAGTGGGCGCTGTCTTTGGTTCCGCAGAAAAAATCACAGGTGTGCCCATGGCGAAGATGGAAACCAATTCCATCAGTACTACAACCAGCCAATTTTTTGTTCATGGCAGGGGATGGCAACAGGCTGCCAACGCAAATCCCCCCAAGGATTTCAATTATGTTGTGATGATCTATCACGATACAAACAACCCCGACAGTTTGATAACCCTTGAGAACAACTATTGGGGACCATTTATTAAAAAGGCGATGGACAACAAACAAACTCCCCAAATGGCCTGGGGCAACGCTGTTATTCTATCTCCTTCAGGTGAAAACATTAAATTCACAACAGTGTCTTATGATATTTATAAGACGTTGCAGGATGCGTTAATGCCGAATTGGGATTCTAAAACTGTGTTTCCGGATGAGGGATTAAGCAAAATAGGCGGCCTTGAAACGAGCCGTAGGGGCAGTGTTGTTTACCGGGTTGTAAAAGTTGTATCAGCTAATTGACCTGGAATTCTTTATTATAATGCCGGGCTTGCCCGGCATTTTTTTTAATTCATACGTCGGGAGTTCAACTGGGATACTTAAGAATTTTATTTCCTTCGATTGTAATTGATTTCTTGCTATCATCTACGTAAGTCACCTGTACCTTAGCGCCGCCATTTCCGAGTAATTCGAATTGCGCTTTTATCAGGCCAAGGCCGCCTTCAAAACTATTATTACCCTTATAGTCCATTGCTTCCATGATCTGGCCATTTACTTTTACAAAGAGTTGATCGTCGTCCTTGTAAAACTCACCCATTGATTTATCATTCATCTCGTAGAGGCCTGTTATTTTCTTATAAGCTGCGGCATCAAGAGTGTATTCTTGCTGAAGCACAATATCAAATTTTACCAGTTTTTCGTTCCGGTCATCTTTTGAAATATCAAGGATACGATTTAGGGATCGTGGATCGGACGAACTCATATCCTCGGCAATATGTTTATCTCCTTTAAAATAAACCTGGGTCACCAGGTCCTGCATTTTGGTTTCTGAAATGCGCATGTGAATATGTGCAGGTCTTGTTAACGTCGCACCTGCCTTATAAGGAACAGGAAGGATAGTTCTGAAATGATACTTTCCATCATCGCCCGTTTTCCATGATGAACGATAGATATAATCATCCGATGTGTTATCATATACTCCGTCCTCGTTGCAATGCCAGATTTCCACCAATGCATTTTTCACTGGGGTCTTTCCGTCTTTTCCGAAGATTGTTCCGGCAAAATGAAGCACTTCGCCTTTTGTGCCGGG
The DNA here is from genome assembly GCA_005883765.1 of Bacteroidota bacterium. Classification (GTDB taxonomy): domain Bacteria; phylum Bacteroidota; class Bacteroidia; order Chitinophagales; family Chitinophagaceae; genus VBAU01. The sequence goes on along the minus strand of VBAQ01000095.1, from coordinate 9,007 downwards.
CTGAACAAGGTCTGTACGGAAAGGCGCACCAGGACGATAAAAGGGACCAAGGATATCAGTGGTTGTTGGATCTTCACCGACATAAGCCTGGCCATCCCACTTGATTTTTCCAAATACGCCAATACTGATGGCGAGTAATGATGAATCCTGAATAAATTTTCTTCGTTTCATTTTGCAGGTTTTAGTTGTAAAGGAAGTGAAATTCAGAGTGTATGAATTGGCAGCATGAAAAGGGCAACGTTAAGATATGAAGATTTTGATGAAAACCTTTTTCGACATTATTTACAATGGTAAATTCTTATTGGGTAGAGAACTTGGAGCAGCGTTGTCAGACATGCGACAAGAATGATCTTGCCTTCTGCAGTTCAACTCTTTTGCAGTTTTGCGCATCTGAGGACTTTAATAAATCTTTGAAATATACTGCTGCCTGCGCTTTGTTCCCTGCGCGTTCGCATGCAAGGCCCGCGCCATAAAGACCATTGAAACGATCGGGACGTATTTTTAGATCCGCTTCAAAAGCCTCAAGAGCTGAAACCGGTTGGTTCATTTCTAACAACATCTCTCCCAGCAACTCGCGTGCAGGAGTCACCTCGCCCGGTGTGACCGGGTGTTTTTCCATTCCATCTTCCATATCGGCCGCTGCCCTCATCAGGTTCAAACCTTTTTCATTGTTACCCTGCTTGAATTCTATCCATGCCTGCAGGGTTTTTAGCTGGACTGCAACTTGGCCTGCTTCCTGTTTTTTGTCTGTCTGCTTAGCCAATTCATCATAAAGCAAATTCATTTTTTGTAACTCTTCTTTCGCCTCATTCGGGTTGTTTGTATTCACCGCACCCATCGCTCTGGCGAAATGAATGATGGCTTCTTGCCACGGAAATTTTTCCCAGGGAAAGTTTGCGGGATGTAATGAAAGTGCCGCGGCTTGTTTCCACATTTTTCTTTCGAGCAGATTGCGGGTCCGTATGGCCGCAAACGCATATGCCGATTTAGAATTCACGGGGTATACTTCGTTGATCGTCTCCAGGTAATCCACTTGTTGTTGTGCTAATTCATCTTGCCCTTTTTGCAAATAAGCATACACAAGGTAATCCATTGCATGAAGCTCGTCATCCCAATGTCCTTTGATCTTCGCTTTTTCGGCATAACACCTCGCTGACGAAATAGAAACCAGGTTTGATTGGATACAATCATTCCAAAGTCCAAGGCGGGTAAAAATATGCGAGGGCATATGTTGTGCATGTGAGGATGCTGGCGCGATAGATGCATATTTCCTGGCAGCCGGCAAACCTAATTCGGCGAGGCCTGGGTAGTCACAGTTATGAATAATGTAATGAGCAATTCCCGGATGGAGTGGTTCCTTTTCAAATATGGGATTCAATAAAGCAAATGCCTTTCGTTGGTTGGTGTAAGACTTGTCGTTTGGATCAGCCGCTGCGTCC
>VBAQ01000095.1:0-7551 GCA_005883765.1 Bacteroidota bacterium | reverse complement strand
TCGGGATAGCTCTCGTAGATTTTCTGCATAGCCTTTTCAAAATTCAAAACCCGGCTGCGATGATCGAGTCGATCCGCATTCTCATAAAATTGTCCGATCGCTTCAATATAATCCGATTCCCTTTTGGTTTTCCCTTCAATTGATCTTGCCACTTGCACGGCCTTACTTCCTTTTTGCAATTCGGGTGGCGTTGGCGGAAACCATAGCGGATGAAAATTACACATCGCCACACCCCAGTAAGCCATCGCACAACCGGGTGCCTGGTCAATTATCTTTGCAAAGACTTTTTCTGCTTCATCATATTCGAAAGAATGAAGCAGGGCGATAGCAATATTAAAATCATTTTTGAGACTCCCGGGAACGGAAGCCGTAAAAGAAACCGTGCCAAACATTTCTCCGTCCTGCGGGCCACAAGAAACAATTTCTCCCCGTTTCAGGTCTAACGCACTCGCGGCCGCATAATAATCGGTTTTGCTTTTACTCCTGCAGGAAAAAGCTATGAGGAGGAGAAGGAAAAAATAGATTTTGTTGATCACAGGTTGCATCATGCGGATCATTTGAGTGAAAGTCGATGACCCCTTCCCTTAAATTTACGGAGTTCTTTTTATAAAGTTACTGAGGCGGTTCGCTTTGTGATTTAGTAACTGACTAGTGAGCGATCTTGAAATCTGTCCATGCCCGGTAATATTCCCATTCGACCAGGAGTCTTGCTTCGTCATTATTCCGGGGCAGCACCGAAATCGTTAGAATTTCGACTGGCTCGGCAGTTCTTTCTACGTGCAGCGGTGTGTGAAAAAAATTTGCAGTAGAGTCATACTCGGTGCCCCAGATGTCGGCTTTTTTATTAATTATGAGTTGCCAGCCGTTTTCGGTGGGATAGGTCCATATAGAATATTTGCCCGCCGGCAGTTTGTTGCCGTTGAAATCAAGATCTGCGTCGGTGCGAATTTGGGTTGCATTATTTGCTCCCGTTCTCCAGACGCGATTCCAGGGAACAACGGCGCCGAATATTTCACGATTACGACGATACGGTCGCCAGTAATCGACCTCGATCTTTTTATTTGCTGAAACTAACCTTGCTGTATCACGAAATGTTCTTGGTGCGAGAGTTCCTGTTGCCCATCTTCTTTTTGCCATCAGGTCGAGATACTCTCGATAATCTTTCTTTTGTCTTTCAACTGATGCGATCCAATTGACCGAAGACCCGACGGCATCGCCTCCCTGCATCCGTCCATGGTCGTCCACAAATAATTTCAACTTCCCCATTACGTTGCTGCCTACCTTCAACTCATTCTTTGCCAGTCTTGCCACCTGGTACTTTCTGCATTCACCAAAAGTAAACTGACAATGAAATAAAGTGTCACCGATTTTTACCGGTGCAAAAAATCCCATATAGGGAAAAACAAAAACACTTGCGGCATCCGCAGCGTTGGAAACAATACCTTTGCCCGCAACTGCCCGCCGGCCAATTTCCTTACCATTTCTCCTTGCGGTATAGACCGACGAATCGCCTGTAAAAACGTTGGTCCCTTCACTGGTAAGGGTCCATTTGCCTGAACTGTCAAGAGTGAGTATTTTAGAAAACACTTGCTTTAGATCACCGGTTTCATCCAACTCGCCATCAGCTTCATATTTGGTTACTGACCCGGAGTAGAAGATGATCGTGGTTTGAAATTTCTTATTGTCAAATTCAAAATACTGGGTAACCGTTGTGTCCGTTCCCAATTTATAGACGACAAGACCTTTATCTTTTTGAGCATAATTCTGTGCGCACGCGCCTGAGTAGATCGCGGATGATATTATGACCAGTAGAAAATGTCTTTTCATAACCGTTTATTGATTTAATAATAATACGGAGAAATTGATTGAATAGGAAAAAAATTCTGTCAACGGCGATGGGTAAACATAACGATCATGCCGGCTGGCCTTATAACCTAAATCCTGGCGTCAACAAGCAAACTTAAGCGAAGCAAATCGGCAAGAGGCTTATTTGACATTTACTGAGGACGCCCTGGTAAATGAATTGTTAAGAGGAGCGGTTTAGTGCACGCTCCATTTTCTTTCCGATAATTTTAGCTCAACAATTGCCATTTAAATTTTAAAAGCATGAAAAAAATTTTGATCATTTGTCTTCTGATGGTCGGTTTTGCCGGGATCGCTGCCGCACAAACAACAGACAGTAAAAAGAAAACAACGGTAAAATCAACGGTTAACAAAGCTGATAAAAAAACAACGACAACGGTAAAATCGTCATCAAAGACAACTACCACTCAACCCACAACAACAGCAAAAAAGGAAACGGTGGCTAGCACAAAAGCGAATCCAGGAGTAAAGACAAAAAAGAACGGCACTCCTGATATGCGCTACAAGGAAAACAAGGTAGCTGCCAAAGCAACGGGCCCGAAAAAGAAAAATGGGACACCCGACATGCGGTACAAAGTCAACAAGGAAAAGCAAAAGACGAAAGGGTAGAACAAATCTCTTTTTAAGAAGCTGACTCACTAAACTGGGTCAGCTTTTTTAATTTCAAATATTAAATTTTCGAATATTCTTTATCTTTCGTCCTTCCCAAATTCATTTAATTAAATTGATATGAAATTATCAGTCTTAATTTCTCTTCCATTCATTTTCATTGGCTGCAATACTGTGGATAAGAATACAAACAGGGCAAACGATGTTGACAAAGCATTTCAGCAAGTGGCCGATGAATTTTTGCAAGGCTATTTGAACTGGAGACCGCAAGCTGCCGTGGCGCTGGGCTTTCACGAATACGATGGTAAAATTGCCGATTTTAGCAAAGTCTCCCTTGATGCCGAGTCAAAAAGGTTGAAGGACTATGATCAAAAACTCGCCGTTATTGATACAACTTCTCTTAGCCCAAAAATGTTTTACGACTATCGTATTCTCCGAATGGCGATCAAAGCCGAGTTATTCAATTTCGAGGATCTTAAAGTGTATAGTCATAACCCTATGACCTATGCCGGCCTGCTGGATGTAAATCTCTATATCAAACGCAACTATGCTCCGCTGGAACAGCGACTGAGGTCGATCATCAGCGCTGAAAAGAAAACACCATCGATCGTTGCGGCAGCAGCAGCAAATCTGGAAGATTCTCTGCCCAAGCCTTATATCGAAACAGCCATTGCCATTGCCGGGGGAACGGTGGATTTTTTGAAAGGCGATCTGTTGGTAGCATTGAAGGACGTAAAGAACGATTCGCTGATGTCGCAATTCAAGATGGCTAATGATTCGGCCATCTCTTCTTTGCAAAATTTTATTTCGTGGCTTCAGAAAGAAAAATTGCCAAAGGCAAATAATAAGTACGCAATAGGCCGGCAGAACTATCAGAAAATGCTTTTGTATAATGAAGACATTAGCCTGTCGCCCGAAAAGATACTCGAGCTTGGACTTGCAGAGCTGAAAAAAGAACAGGAGCGATTTAATAATGCCGCTAGAATCATTGATCCTAACAAAAAGCCGATCGAAGTCTATCATGCGGTACAGGAAAAAGAACATCCCACGGCAGAGAGCCTGATCCCGGATGCAAAAAAGCACCTGGAAATGATCCGGCAGTTTTTGATCGACAAAGATATCGTCACCATGCCATCTGCGGTGCGAGTGCAGGTGAAAGAAACGCCGCAATATGCAAGAGCTACAAGCACTGCCTCAATGGACGTTCCTGGTCCTTTTGAAAAAGCGACAGAAGCCTACTACTACATCACGCCGGTGGATCCTAAATGGACGCCACAGCAAAAAAAAGATTGGCTCACTCAATTCGATTACTATACTACGGATAATGTGACGGTTCATGAAGCGTATCCCGGTCATTATACACAGTTCTTACATTTGAATGCCTCAGACGCCACGAAAATTGAAAAGATCTTTGGCAGCTATGCTTTCATTGAAGGCTGGGCCCACTACTGTGAACCAATGATGATCGATGAAGGTTGGGGAAATAATGGTGACAGCGTGCGGGCTGCCAAGTACCGCCTTGCACAATCAGGTGATGCCTTGCTACGTATTTGCCGTTTATGTGTGTCAATAAAAATGCATTGCCAGGGTATGTCAGTAGACGAGGGCACTAAATTTTTCATAGACAATTGGTACCAGGGTGACAAGCCTTCCCGCCAGGAGGCTACCCGCGGAACTTTCGATCCCGGCTATCTTTTTTACACCGTTGGCAAGCTGGAAATACTCAAGCTCAGAGACGATTACAGGAAACAAGAAGGCGATCATTTCACATTAAAAAAATTCCATGACCAGGTCCTTGACCACGGCATGCCGCCTATCCGCTTCTTGCGGGAACAATTGCTGAAGGATAAAAATACTTGGGGAGATATTTTATACTGACTTAAATTTTTTTTGAGCCGATATCTTATTCTTTAAGATTTTGTGATCAACTAAATCATCGTTAGCTCATCAACAGCAAAATATATTCAAAACACATCAGGGACAAAAGTCTGATCTGTCATCGGTGGCCGGACGTAACCAGTGTCTTCCTGCCGGGGAGGTAAGAACATTTCTTCCGGTGTCAGATCCTCATATGGAATCATGCTCAGGAGGTGATGCATACAATTCAGGTGAGCCCGTCTTTTATCATCCGAATTCACCACATACCATGGCGCCTGTTTGATGTCAGTATATTTAAACATTTCATCCTTAGCACGCGAATATTCAATCCATCTTCTGCGTGACTCGAGGTCAAGAGGGCTAAGCTTCCAACGCTTCGTGGGCTTTGCGATCCTGTCCTGGAACCGACGCTCCTGCTCAGTGTCGCTAACCGAAAACCAATATTTGATCAGGATGGTTTCCGAGCGAATAAGCATACGTTCGAACTCGGGGCAAGAGCGCATGAACTCGTGATATTCGTCGTCGGTGCAAAAACTCATTACTCTCTCCACACCCGCCCGGTTGTACCAGCTCCGGTCAAAAAGAACCATTTCTCCCGCTGCCGGCAACTGCGCAACATAACGCTGAAAGTACCACTGCGTTTTTTCACGCTCTGTCGCCGTACCGAGCGCCACCACTCTGCAAACACGGGGATTAAGGGGCTGAGTGATCCGTTTGATCACTCCACCCTTGCCAGCTGCATCGCGGCCTTCGAAAATTACCACCACCTTTAATCCTTTATTCTTGATCCATTCCTGCAGTTTCACCAATTCAATGTGACATTTGTCCATTTCTTTCTCATACAACTTACGATCGAGTTTGTTCTCATGGCCGATTTTTATGTCTGCCGTGATTGAATGACCATTTTGATATTGCGCAGCCTTCTTTTTAGAAGGTTTATCCGGTTTATCTTTCTTGCCCATAAGCATCGTTTTGTAAAAGATAAAAAGAATTTCGCAGGAATGATCAAACTAGTGATCGGAAAGATGGTCAAGGCCACAACAATGGTTTTGAAATCACTTCCAAAACTGCCCGGCACGGCCCTATGATTGCAATCGTTCTGTTTTTAACTTTTAGATATTCCTACGTTGATCAATGATTTATTTTCTTTCGCTAATGACAAGCAAATGCCTTATATCGTCCCAGATCATCCAGTGCTTATTTAATTGCCTCGCTCCCAACTTTTCGTAAAATTCTCCCGATCCATCCACGCAAATTTTATACGCTCTATTTTCCATGAACCAGTGCGCTAATTGTGTCAGCAAACCCCTTGCTATACCTTTTCGCCTGTATTCGGGACTGACGTTGATCAATTGTAACTCTCCGTCACATTGAAACCGCTTGGTTAGATGACCCGCAATGAATCCAACAACAGTGGAATTCTCGACAGCCACATAAATGATGCGTGGCAACAAGGCTTGTTGCGGGTGAAGCTCGCATTTTAAATAACCCGAAATACGCCACAGCCAGTATTCTTCTGATTCCCATTCGGCCGCGCGGATCTTTGCCAGTGCAGCTATATCAGACGCATTGACTTCCCGGTATTGCAGCTTACTCACTGAAGATTGATTTTATTTTTGGTGGCCAAATTCAATTTACGACTTTGCTATTATTATTCAGTCGGGATTGTACTACGGGAAAATTTACAAGGATAAGCCTTGACAACATCCATGCTCCAATGGCGAAAGGCCTTAGTTTCAATTTTTCAGCGGATCAACAATGCGTTATTTGTATATCCATAAAACGACAGCCCTTTTTGACTGATCGATAATGACTGCGAGCTTTTCAAAAAAAGCAGTTGAGACCATTGCGCAACCAAAACTGTTGCAAACGACTATTGGATAAATTTCTTCATCGGGAACACAACTGATGCCATGCAACACAATTGCCCGCCTATACGCGTTCGAGTTTGTGCTTTCAAGTCCATATAGTTTATACGATTTGCCATATTGCCCACGGTATTTTTCACCTATTTTATACCTTCCCAGCGAGCTGCAGCCGCAACCAGGCACGTTTGAAAATTTTGCTTCCTCCAAAAGACCTTGTTTACAATTGCCGTGCGAGACCAGGCCGGACATGACCACTACATTCTTTTGCAGATCATAAACAAAAAAACGCTTTCGCCCACTGGGAATGCTCATGTCAACAAAAAAACAATAACTGGTAGAGAAATTATTTTCCAGTGCATAGCTCCGCGCCTGGCTTGCCCGGCTTGCAAAAGGCGACACATAGATTGTCGTGCTGGCGAAAATTGGCTTTGGCGTTTCGTCTTTTGGCGGCACAGAGGTTTGTGATTTCTTACTCACGAAAACACTACAGGATGCAAACAACACAGCAATACCCATAGTGCAGGAAATAGGGTTGAAGATTTTCATAGGGATTGCATTTGTTACAAGATAAAAGGAAATAAAAAAAAATTACAGAAAGGGATATACGCTCAAAGCAGCCGTGGATAACTATTTGCAGGAATCGCCGAATGAAACGGGCTTATACTTAGCGAAAGATGCAAAGGCAGGCCCTTCATAATTTACTGTCGCAAAGAAGGCGTGACAAGGCGTGAATCAAGTCTAACGGGGCCGTCGGCCCCGTTAAAATTTCAAAAAAAGAGAAGAAGGCTCAGGCATGGGCCTCATGGATCTCCATTAGCCCAAGTTGCATCATCATTCCCGCAAGATCGGGGTAGCTTCTCACTTCAATGAATTTTCCGTTCTTTACTTTTCCAAAATAGCATCCCCTGTTTTTCACCTTTTTATTGGTGGCAGAAATTTCAGGTTGATCACCCACTTTAAGTGGCCCCGTGTTGGTTCCGCTAAATTCAAGTTCAACAGCAATTTTGTCGTCTGCAACAACGGTGTTCAGTGTTTTCATAGTAAAATCAGGAAACCCAGTTATCCAGCCATTGAGGAATTCCTCTGCGCCGGCTTTTCCTCTTATGGCTTCAGGACTTCCTATGTCATACCAAACAACATTTTCATCTACGTAGGTAGCGAATTTTTTGGTGTCGTGACGATTCCATGAGTCGATCACGGCCTCATGGAGTTTCAGAATATCATTGGCACTCATAACGGCCTCCTTTTTTTTAATGTTAATGAAACAATTAACGGATCTTTCTCAGATTTTTTTGAACATAAAGTTTACCCAAATTCTTTCAAAGAAAAAAAT
>VBAQ01000094.1 GCA_005883765.1 Bacteroidota bacterium | reverse complement strand
CGATTTTCCTAATCTGAAGTAACAATAACAAAGATGACCGATCCGCTTCCTGTCTGTTGAACCATATTTCTTATGCTGGCTGAAGAATTTTTTTAGAAAAGTGGCAAATGGTTCATTTCCGTTATAGTGATCGAGAATTTGTCCGGCTGTGTTCAGATAAGAGTAGGAACGCATTTATAAATGTACCTGAAAGTCAATGGATAAATGTCAGTCAAATTTTTTCACTGATAATAATAAGTCGTTGTTGATGTATCACTCCCTGTAACACTTGTTGAAGTAGCAGGCCTGTTTGATAAAGTGTAGGTAAACGTCTCAACGGAAACATAATTATCTGCAGGATCCGAGGCTACGAGTATTGTTCTTGTAATATTATTTGACGAATAAAATGGATTCATACTTAGCACAGCTCCTTCCGTAGCAAATTGCAACGGGTTAATTTTGGAGTCATACTCATAAGTGTACGTATTTTCAAGTTGAAAGGTCGAGCCGTTAGCGTCATACGAATAGATTTTTTCTCCTGCCAGGTTATTGCCTGCATAGCTATATTCCGTTTTTGTAGAAGGAATCATTCCAGAGCCAACGTCGGTATAATCTATTTCTGAAGCCAAACGCCCGGTTCCATTATACTCGAAGGCAATGCTATCTCTTATAGACAACCCAAGGAGAACAAAAACCGATACACCACTTTTGTACCTGTTATTACCTACGTCATAATTGACGACTGTTACGATGCTGTCGACGCCTATCGCGACCAGATCATTGCTCTTAAGAATTTGCTTTTGGATGACATTAGAGCCGTTCCTTACATAGCTTAGCCTAAAATCAATTGGCTGGCCGGACTGTACTCCTGATAATTTGTAGCCAATTATTCTACCAGAAGAATTATAGCTGAATTCCTGGACAGACGAATCTGAACCCGTTTTAGTAACCATTTTCACTAGTCGCGTGCTGGTTGAACCTCCTCCTCCGCCACCTCCATTTATTATACTGGGATCAATTTCTTTCTGGCACGACGATAAGAAAAGACACCCGAAAGCAAGTAGGGTAATTAAAATTCTCATAAGTCTGGTTAATTTTTGATCAGTACAAGTTAACTAATTATTGGACCATAGCCAATGCCTGCCAGCTCTAAATCTTCTGGGTGCGTTAGGAAAACTACGCCAAGTCTTTGCTGGACGGCTTTTATCTACTGATAATAATAACTCGTATTGGTAGTTGTATTGTCGGGCACTATCCTAGTCACATTTGTTGCGGGCTTGCGCGCGCTATTGTAGGTGTAACTCATGGTGATCGTTTGATCGTCAACGGGGCCGTTGGAATCACTTCCTTGTTCGCTTATGATGTTGTTGAATGAGGTCCACTCCGGGTGTCCCATGACAAACGCCTCATTATTGGTATGGATAGGATTGACCTCTGAATCGTACTTGATATTGGAAGTACTTGCCGTGAAAACCTCGGCACCCGATTGGTCAAGTTGGTGAAAAATTAGGCTGGCGAAATTGCTAGAAGCGTCATAAGAGTAATCAAATTTAGCCGCCAGGTAATAATCATTACCGGTCCCAGCCGGACTTTCATAGAAGTTCTCACCAATTATTCTTCCGGCGCCATCATAAACAAAAACTGAGCTATCTAATAAAACAAATCCTGGTGTATTAATGTTTAGGACATAAGACGTGTACCTCGATGACGCGTAATGCACAATCGTTTTGATACTGTCGATTCCGACCGCAACTAACGGCAACTAACGCGGGACCGGTTGATGAATAGTCTGTAATTATTCCCGAAGCATTCCTGTGAAAATGAAATTGAGCGTTGACAGGATCACCCTGGTCATCGACTCCAAGTCTTGTGAGAGGATAAGCCTTCTACTCCCGTCATAACCGTATGTTGTGACCAAAGAATCAGTGCCCGTTCTTTGAACCATTTTTACTAATAGGCCACCTGCGTCGGACGTTGTATTGCCGGCGGCGCTTTGATTGGCAAAATCACGTTCTTTCTGACACGAGGATAAAATAATAACTGCGAACGCGAGGGTAGTGATTGTAATTCTCATAAGTCTGGTTAATTTTTTATAGGGTCGTAAATTAAAGAAATATTACAGTTCCAGCAAAGTCCGCACAGGATCTTTTCCAAACAATAATTGGTCAGGGTTTTCAAGAAGTTCTTTTATGCGAACGAGAAAACTTACGCTTTCACGTCCATCTATGATACGATGATCGTAGCTCAATGCCACATACATCATCGGCCGGATCACAATTTGTTTATCAACAACAACAGGGCGCTCTTCAATTTTATGCATTCCTAAAATTGCCGATTGAGGAATGTTAATGATCGGTGTGCTCATCAAAGAACCAAACACACCACCGTTGGTGATCGTGAATGTTCCGCCCTGCATTTCTTCCAATGAAAGCTTATTGTCTCTGGCCTTTGTTGCCAGCTCAATGACTTTACTTTCAATCTCAGCCATAGACAAACTTTCAGCATTACGAATAACCGGCACCACCAATCCTTTTGGCGCGGATACGGCAATGGAGATATCGCAATAGTTATGAGAAATAATTGAATCCCCATCGATATAGGAATTCACTGCGGGCCATTCCTGCAATGCAAAGCAACACGCTTTCGTAAAGAAGCTCATGAAGCCCAGGTTTACGCCGTGCAATTCCTTGAATTTGTCCTTATATTTTGTTCGTATTTCCATTATCGGCTGCATGTTCACTTCATTGAAAGTTGTGAGCATAGCCGTAGTATTCTTTGCTTCCACCAATCTGCGACTTACTGTTTTGCGCAGGTTGCTCATCTTATCCGTCTTCTCCTCACGACTGAACAATTCTAATCCAGGCTTTCTTCCAGGATGGGTCAAGGCCTCCAATACGTCCTGCTTTAATATTTTTTGATTATACCCAGAGGGCTGAATATTCTTTGTATCCACTCTCTTATCTGCAATAATTGCCGAGGCCACGGGGGTGGCTTTAACTTCTGGTTGCTGGTTACTTGTTGCTGGTTTTTGAACAACCGGATGCTTTACTTCAATTTGCGGTTCAGGTTTTTCTTCTCCAACGGAGTCCTTTTGGACTTTTTTTTCTTCAGACTTTTCTTCTTTCTTTCGTTCTACGGATTTTTTCTCATCTGTTTTTTTTGCTGGCCCTTCTTGTTCCTTGCCTGCGTGTCCGGTAGGCAGGTCCCTTGTGTCTTGTACCTTTTCTCCTGTTCTCTCCACCCCATTGCCACCCGGCTTCGCTGCCGATTCATCGATCTTGGCGAGCACCTCCCCTATATTCAATGTGTCCCCTTCATGTCCAACGGTTTTTAAAACACCCGCCTGTTCAGCATTCACCTCAAAAGTTGCTTTTTCACTTTCGAGTTCGGCAATCACTTCATCTCTTTCAACATAATCACCATCATTCTTCAGCCATTTTACTAAAGTAACCTCATTAATAGATTCTCCTATCGTTGGAACTTTTATGTCAATCATAGAAAACCCCTCCAGCTCTCCGCCCCAGGCGGAGAGGGTTAATTTTTTACATTCAAATTATTTATTCAATTCCTAATTCCCCTTTAGGGGTTAAATTGTAAATGCTGTTTCAATAATTTCATTTTGCTCCTGCTGATGAACTTTAACATATCCCGATGCCGTGGACGCACTGGGCTGCCTGCTGATAACGCCATAATTTATACTCTTCAGATTCATTTGCAAAAAACTTGCTGCACCCATGTTAAGCGGCTCTTCCTGCACCCAGAACCAGGTGGCTTTATTATAATTTTTATATAATGCTTCGAGCTGTTTATAGGGTAGAGGGTATATTTGTTCAAGCCGGATGATCGCAATATCCTTTCTGTTTTCTTTTTGTTGTCTTTCCTGTAATTCAAAATAAATTTTTCCGCTGCACAACAAAACTTTTGTTACCTGGGAAGCATCGTCAGCAAAACTGTCATCAATCACTTCTTTAAATCCACCATTCAAAAACTCTTCCATTCTCGAATAACTTCCGGGGTGGCGCAAATTTGCTTTCGGTGAAAAATTGATCAGGGGTTTGCGAAAAGGCCAATTCAGCTGCCTTCGTAATAAATGAAAGAAGTTCGCAGCCGCAGTAACATTCGTTACAACAATATTCAATTCAGCACACATTTGCAGGAACCTTTCCATTTTGGCGCTGCTATGTTCGGGGCCTTGTCCTTCATACCCATGCGGCAACAGCATCACCACACCATTCATTCTATTCCATTTCTGTTCTGCGCCGGCAATAAACTGGTCAATCACTGTTTGGGCACCATTACAAAAGTCGCCGAACTGTGCTTCCCACAATACCAATGCATTTGGATTTGCCAGGGCGTATCCATATTCAAAACCCAGTACCCCATATTCACTTAACAATGAATTGTAGATCCTGAATTTGCCAGTCGCATGGGGAATGTGACTTAAGCGGTTATGATTTTTATCCGTGTTCTCGTCCCGAAGCACGGCATGACGGTGTGAAAAGGTACCTCTCTTTACATCCTGGCCGCTCATTCGTACATCCTTGCCATCGACCAACAAACTTCCATAAGCCATTAATTCCGCCGTTGCCCAATCAACATTTGTTTCGGCTTCAAATAATTTCACTTTGTCCTGTAAAATTTTTTCGACCTTCCTTAACGGCTTGAATCCTTCCGGCCATTTCATTATAGCATTAAAAACATTTTTAAATGTTTCTTCACTAATGGCTGTTATGGGTGATTGGTCAAAATCATCGGCGCTTGCTCTTCTCAAACTTCTCCACCATTGTTCAGGTTTTTGATAAGTGTACGGCAAAGGATGCTGCTTTATTTCGTCAAGCCTCTCCTGCAGATCACCCCAAAATTTTTTCTCCATTTCTTTGGCCAGCTCCTGTACATCCGATTCGCCGTTTTCCAGCAAATGTTTTACGTACACCTCACGCGGATTCGGATGCTTGCCTATAATTTCATACAAATGTGGTTGAGTAAATTTCGGGTCATCGCCTTCATTGTGACCATGACGACGATAACAGACCATATCAATAAAAATATCGGAATTAAATTCCTGGCGATAACGTGTCGCCATTTCTACACATTTTATAACGGCCTCCGGATCGTCGCCATTCACATGCAGCACTGGTGCCTGAATAGCGGCTGCCAATGAAGTGCAATAATCTGAGCTTCTTGCATCATCAAAGTCGGTCGTAAACCCAATTTGGTTGTTAATGACGAAGTGAATGGTGCCGCCTGTGTAGTAGCCCTTCAGTTTGCTCATTTGTATCACCTCGTACACAATTCCCTGTCCTGCAATGGAAGCATCACCATGAATAAGTATGGGAAGAATCTTATCAAAATCTGATTTATACATGACATCCGCTTTTGCGCGGGCAAAGCCAATCACTAGCGGATCGACTGCTTCAAGATGAGATGGATTGGGAGCTAATTTCAGGTAAACTTTTTTATTGCCCGCGGTTTCAATTTCGCTACTAAATCCTAAATGATATTTTACATCGCCGGTTCCCATGGTTTGGTCGGGAATGGTGCTTCCTTCAAATTCACTAAAGATCTGTTCGTATGTTTTACCTAATATATTCGCAAGGATGTTCAGCCTGCCCCGATGCGCCATGCCCATGATCACTTCCTGCACATCGTTATCCGCTGCCAGGTTAATGATGGCATCCAACGCAGGTATCGTGGTCTCTCCGCCTTCCAGGGAAAATCTTTTTTGGCCAACATATTTTGTGTGAAGAAACTTTTCAAAAATTACCCCCTGGTTAAGTTTTTCAAGTATCCGCTTTTTCTTTTCAAGGGGCAAAGGGTTTAAGAAATTCTTTTCAACCTCCCGGGTAATGAAATCTACTTTTTTCTGATCGCTGATATATTTGAACTCAGTACCAATATTTGATGCGTAACAGCTTTTGAGATGTTGAATGATATTTCTCAAGGTGGTCTTTCCTAACCCAATGAGGTTACCTGCATTAAAAGTTTTATCGAGGTCATCTTCGGAAAAACCAAAGAACCCGAGATCAAGATTCGCACCTCTATCCTTTCTTTCCCTGATTGGATTCGTTTTGGCGATCAGGTGTCCCTTATTTCGATAGCCAAGGATCATGCGGTACACCTGGATTTCTTTCATCCAATCAATTTGCCCTTCCGCGGGGGGTGAAGTCTTCGCTTCTTTTTTTTCGGCTGGCTGCGCACCATTCCCATTCGTCTGAGGCTGCACACTACTTATTGCAAAGTCGAAACCTTCAAAAAACTTCCGGAGTTCAGGGTCTACCTTGTTTGGATCCTTAACAAAATCCTGGTACAGACTTTCAATAAATGCGGGAGATGAATTCGTGATATAAGAAAAATCTTTCATTTTGTTTGGCAATCCTTCGAACTGCAAATATCGTTTTTTGTCTGGTTTCATGGTTTAATGGTTGTTATCGTTTGAAATGTTGGCGATAAGTGCCGATAAGACCTTTAAAAATCTTAAATCTGCAATCGAAAATCTAAAATCTTTCCCCTACCTTTGCCGTCCTCCGAAGGAGACCTTCGGACTAAATTTTGAAGAAATATGGCTAATCATAGCGCAACAAAAAAAGATGTTCGCCAGGCAAGCAAGCGTCGCGAAAGAAACAAATTCTACGGCAAAACGACACGTAATGCTATTCGTGAATTGAGATCGGGGACAGGCGCAGAAACATCAGGCAAATTACCTGAGGTTATAAGTATGATCGATAAACTGGCTAAACGTGGTATCATCCACAAAAACAAAGCTGCTAACCTAAAAAGCAAACTGGCTAAAAAAGCAACAACAGCAAAATAAGACTACGCGCAAATTTTAAAAGGCATCTGCTAACCGGCAGGTGCCTTTATTTTATATACATGTTTACGCTATTTTTATTCTCCAATTCAGTAACATGAAAAAACTTCTGATTGTAGTTTTTATTTTTTCAGGTCGATTTATTTTTTGTCAAATTATGACTACAAAATTTGAGCAAACAAACGCGAAGCAAAGTCCAACTTATTCTGAGATCATTGATTGGTGGCAAAAGCTGGATAAGCAATCAGAGTATGTGAAATTGTTGACGATGGGAATGACCGATGCAGGCTTCCCCTTGCATCTGGTCGTTGTATCGGGTGACAAAGATTTCAATTTTGAAAGTTTGAGAAAGAAAAATAAAAGGATCATTCTTATCAATAATGGCATTCATCCGGGCGAACCCGATGGAATTGATGCGAGCATGTTGCTGGTACGTGATCTGATATCGCTTACTGGAAAGAGCGGGAACGGGTTCAGGCTTCCATCGAATGTTGTGCTTGCAATTATTCCTGTCTATAATATTGGCGGTTGTTTGAATCGCAGTCCCAACTACAGGATTGATCAGAATGGACCTGCCGAAAAAGGGTTTCGGGGCAATTCTCAAAATCTCGATCTCAACCGTGATTTCATCAAATGTGATTCAAAAGAAGCAAAAGCGTTTGCGGAAATTTTTCACTTGGTTGATCCGGATGTGTTTGTTGACAATCATGTGAGCGATGGAGCCGACTACCAGCACGTCATGACCCTACTTACTTCACAACACAATAAACTGGGAGGAATAATGGGCGACTACCTGGAAAAAGAATTTGACCCGGTGTTGTATCACTTGATGAAAGAGAAGGGCTACAACATGGTACCCTATGTAAATTCTTTTGGTGACACTCCCGAAAATGGTTGGCCGGAATATTGGGACGGCCCAAGGTACAGCAGCGGATACGCTACGCTCTGGCAAACATTTGCATTTGTTCCTGAAACGCACATGTTGAAGTCGTATGAACAACGCGTAAGATCAACATATGCATTGATGCAATGTTTTATTGAATTCACGTCCAAGAACAGCGAAAAAATAAAACAGTTACGTGAGCAAACAAAACAATCCGTAAAGTCACAAACAGAATTTCCAATCGCTTGGCAATTGGACCATTCACAATGGAAAGAAATAACGTATAAAGGTTATGAGGCCGGTCATAAACCAAGTGAAGTATCTGGATTACCGAGACTATATTATGATCGAACAAAACCTTTTGAGAAACAGGTAAAGATCTTCAACTATTATTCTTCAAGAACAATTATCAGGAAACCGGTTGCTTATATAATTCCACAGGGATGGTGGAAAGTAATTGATCTCCTAAAATTGAATAACGTGCAGATGCAGCCATTAAAAAAGGACACAACGATTGAGGTGGAAGTCTACCGTATCGACAATTACAAGACTGCGCAAAGAGAATATGAAATGCACCATCTCAACAGCGACGTGAAGTTGAGCTCAACAAAACAAAAAATGAATTTTAGAAAAGGCGACTGGTATATTCCGATGAACCAAACGGCCAATCGTTTTTTAATTGAAACTCTCGAGCCGCAGGGAGAGGATTCATATTTTGCCTGGAATTTTTTTGACGCCATTTTGGGGCAGAAGGAAGGATTCTCGGGATACGCCTTCGAAGATATTGCTGCAGACTATTTAAAAACTCATACTGACCTTAAAACAATATTGGAACAGCGACGAGCTGCCGATACCGCATTTGCAAAAAATGGAAATGCACAATTGAATTTTCTTTATCAGAACTCTCCTTATTTTGAGCCAGATTATTTAAGGTATCCTGTTTATCGGGTTATTGATTAGCAGGGCTGGCGGTCAGCGAGCCATTTTGTTTTTGGTTTGTCGATTTAATCTTAAAACCATTGTCTTTTGCAAAGATTCGCTGAGCTTTCCGCATATCGGCAATCATTTCATCCTCCTGGCTGGTCACTCTTGATATTACTTCCTTTCCAACTATCCGGCCTTCAGGAGTCGTCTCAGATCCATAATTTTTATAACTGGTATAGATCGTTTTCATGTAATCGAAATAGTTCAGGGCAGCCTTCTTGAAATTTTCCCCTTGTTTCACTTTAGGCGCCGGTTTATTTTGAATATCGCGCATGATAGAATCAATTTTTGCTTCCATCCTGCTGCTAACACTGGCGATGCTGTCATATTCATAATTGGCAAAATAATTTTTCAACTGCGGCTCTGTTGCGTCCATGCTTTTAGCCAGGCTTTGTTGTTTTTTTACGATCATGTCGTTATAGTCTAGTGCCATTTTAGACTTACATCCTATGGCAAAAAAGCAAATGGTAGCAATCGTCAATACGGTTCTGAATTTCATAACACATATTTTTTACAATATCAAATCGCGCATATTTCACTATTTCAACCTCAGCAACTAATCTAAAAACAAAAAGCCTTCCAGTTTCCTGAAAGGCTTAATAAATATGGCAGCTACCTACTCTCCCGCATTTTGGTGCAGTACCATCGGCCATGAGGGGCTTAACTTCTCTGTTCGGTATGGGAAGAGGTGAACACCCTCGGAAAAACCACCATAAAGAGTTAGAAATTCCAAATATCAAATCACAGATCCCAATTTGGAATTTTGGAATTTGTTACCTGGAATTTAATTAAATCAACATATTGGATTGTTAGACAAGTATCATAAGAATAAAATTAAAGCGTACGGGCAATTAGAACTACTCGGCTTTGATGTTACCATCTTTACA